>CAJMOI010000035.1 GCA_905215105.1 uncultured bacterium | reverse complement strand
AAGGAGGAACGGGAGTTCCACCCATTTTCCGATTGATATCCGCCACATTGCGGCACAGGGAAATCAGCACCATCAGCAGCTCATAGACCAGTCTGGCGATCACATTGCCAATAATGGTGTATTGCACCACATAAATCAGATTGCCTGCAATAATAGAGGAACAAACGCCGGAAATGGTCAGGTAGATTGCTGTGCAGACATACAAAATCCGAATCAGGATATCCCCAAACATTTTCCGGAAATTCAGGAAATCGTACAGCCAACCGAGGAACCCGGTAAACCTTCCCCGATTCTGGGGCGTCAGAAAAAAGACATAGACCAGTATAGCACCTACCACTGCGATCAAAGCACAGATAAAAGTTGCCCACATGGCAGCTTCCTGAATGGCATAATAGTCGTTTGTCACGAAATTATAAAAATCATTCATCAGATTCAACTCCTATCCTATCACAACCGTCTCTGCGGTTGCTCTTTTCTTTCGTTTTTTCGGCCGCACTGGTTTCTTTTTCTATGGAACGGCAGTTCTGATGGCAAAAATCAGAAATAACGTTCATCTGTTCCCGCGTTTCCTGTATCCCTGTCTTCAACTTCTCATAATCAGATTGAATCAGGTGGTTGGCATACAATCGGGAATCCAGATCCAATTCTTCCAGCACAGTCTCAACCTTTCGCAAGGTACGGGTACAATCAGACAACTGTCGAAATAGCTCGATTTTTAGTTCAGATTCCATTCCGCGATTCATATTTCGATCATCCTCTATCAGAACAGACTATCGTTTCCCGTCCAGAGTTGAAATTCCTGTAAAAGGGCTTTCTCTGCCCGCAAACGGGTTCCATTCCGAGTTACATTGTCCGTTAAACGACGAACGATCCGAAGATTCTGTTCCACCAGAGAACGGAAGGTCTCTGCCATTTTGCACAGGGTCTGTACGTACTCGGGCGACAGAGCTCTTGTGCTTTCCTCGCAAAGCATCGGTACTGCATTTTGCAGACGAAGAAGAAGGGAAACGCAGTATAAAAGCTGCTGTTCCTGCTGCTGAATTACAGATTCTTCCAGCGACATTTTTTCTTCATCTCTTTTCCGATGATCTGTTTCTCCATGCTTGACAGCACTTGCGGTAAATCTTCACACGAAAGAAAACTCATATTAAAAGACATTTTTTCATACTTCCCCTTTTCAGGAAAGGGGAGCACCAAGTGACTTCAAAAATTTCGTAAAATAGTCGGGCAAATCACTGGTAAATTCCAGATACTCTCCTGTACGGGGATGGATAAAACCAATGGTCCGCGCGTGCAGGCATTGACCGCCCAGCGAAGTGATGACTTTTTTAGGTCCATATACCGGATCACCGGCTACCGGGTGCCCTAAATAGGCCATATGCACTCGTATCTGGTGGGTACGCCCGGTTTCCAGTCGAAGACGGACATGGGTAAAGCCCCGATATCGGGCCAGCACCCGGTAATGGGTCACGGCATTCCGGGAAGCCTTTTCCGTTACCGCCATGCGCTTTCGATCAATTGGGTGACGACCGATGGGCGCGTCTACGGTCCCCTCGTCCTGCTTGACATTGCCGTATACCACGGCTTCGTATTCCCGGGTAAAACTGTGCGCCTGAATCTGAGCCGCCAGCTTTTGATGGGCAACGTCATTTTTCGCCACAATCAAAAGCCCACTGGTATCCTTGTCAATCCGGTGCACAATTCCGGGACGGATTACCCCGTTGATACCGGAAAGGGAATCGCCGCAATGAGCCAGCAGAGCGTTTACCAGCGTACCATCAGGATTTCCCGGCGCCGGATGCACCACCATATCTTTGGGCTTGTTGACCACCAGCAGATCATCATCCTCATAGACAATGTCCAGCGGAATTTCCTGAGGCAGAATTTCCGCCATTTCCGGGCGGGGAAGGGCTCCTTCCACCTGCCAGCCCGGCTGCATCCGCAGACTTTTGCTGCCGGCCTTTCCCTGTACCAGCACACAGCCGCTTTCCAGCAGTTTCTGTGCGCCGGAACGGGTCAGCTCCGGCAGCTTTTCCGCCAGAAATCCGTCCAGCCGTTTTCCGGCATCTTCGGGCTCGGTCGTGAAACAGAATTTCCTCTCTTCCAAGGCGTTCACCGACGGGTGCGGATAATCCGCTCTCTGCCGTGGTCCCGATCCATAAAGAAAAGGATATGGATAAAGAACAAAATCACGCCTACCACAACAAAACAATCGGCCAGATTAAAGACCGGCGGGAAAAAGGACACCCGGATGTAATCAATCACATATTCCAGGCGAATCCGGTCGATCAGAATTCCCGCAGTACGGGAGAAAAAGGAGTGGTTTCTGTAAAACAGCAGGCAGAAAAGTACCACTACGACCAGCACAGCGGTTACCACCGACAAAATCCAGGTATAATCCCCGAACATACCGAAGGCCGCTCCGGTATTTTCCACATACACGAAATCCAGCAGGCCGGGAATCGCCGTCAGGACACCGTCCGGGCGAAGATTCTCCACCACCAGAAATTTAACTGCCTGATCTGCCGCAACACCCACGGCAATCAGAATCAGTGAAAGAATAAGCAAATTAGTTCCTCCTTATCGGGCAGCCGGATCAGACAGAACTTCCATTCCGGCATAGCAGACACCTGTCTGTCAGGGCTGATTTTTCTGAAAAATATCAACGGGAGAATCGGGATTCTGAGCCGCAGGGGTCTCTTCCTCAAAGTGAATGGGCTCAAAGCGTGCGTCCCGGTCGGGAATGGCTTCTTCTGCTGCAGGCTCGAAGCTTTCAACGTGCAGATGGAACTCTTCGTCACCGGCAGCACTTTTTTCACTTTCTTCGGAAAACCCGGCAGTCTCCTCCTGAGGTTCTTCCACGGCGGCAGCAGGTTCTTCAACGGGCTCTTCCACTGTCTCGGCCTGAACGGATTCTTCCACTACTGTTTCTTCCTGCACCGGTGCTTCATCGGAAACAGGTTCTTCGACTTCTGCTTTCGCTTCCGCTTCGGTCTCTGCCTTTGTCTCCTCTTCATTCTGTCCCGGCAGAGCATCAATCAGTGTCAGATGCTTCCGGTACAGATTCAGCAGGCTGGCACGGAACTCGGAAACAGCTCGCTTCATGTCCTCCAGTTCTTTTGCATATTGCTCTACTTCTCCCTTGGCAGCACTGATGAGGCCTTCTGCCTGCAAAGAAGCATCTTTCAGAATAATTTCCGCCTTATGGCGTGCCTCCCGGACAGAGGCGTCGCCCAGTTTCTGGGCGCTGAGCAGTGCATTTTTAATGCCGTCCTCTTCTTCCCGATAGGATTCTACAGACTGGGCCAGCACTTCGATTTTTTTGACCATCTCGTCGTTTTCTCTCTGAAGACGGATGATAGCCTCTTTCTGCTCCATGTTCTTTTTTATGAGCTGTTCATAGGATTCCTTTACCAAATCCAGAAACGCATCCACATCTTCCGGTTTATAGCCGGAAAAATTGGATTTCCGAAAGCTCACGTTGATAATATCGTTTAAAGTCAGCATCGCAATAACCCCCTTATTTGTACTCCATTATAAATGACGCCGTCCGGCAATGGCAAGGCGTCCCTTTTTGGTAACCGGCCCCAACCGGTCGATAATAAACCGCCCTTTTCCCCGCACAGACAGCCGGTCTCCCTCTTCTATGATCAGAGAAAGGGACTCCTGAGGGCGATGGTTCACTGTGACCAATCCCGCCGAAATCAGCCTGGCGGCTTTTTCCCGGCTCAGTCCTGTGGCAGCAGCTGTGACACAGTCCAGCCTTGGCGAAGCAATGACTCCCTGAAATTCGGCAAACCCCATGCCTGCGGGCAGCGGCAGCTGAATTCCTTCTGAAAGCCGCACACCGGTACGGCCGATGCGGGAAATCTGGGACAAGAGAAACCCGGCGGTTTCCTGCCGCACAAACAGCACGGCACGTCCCGGCTCCACCAGAATGTCCCCGATGGTTTCCCGGCGTACCCCCGCCGCCAGAAACGCACCGAGAAAATCCCGGTGCGTCAATGTGTCCTGGCTGCGAAAGGATACGGTAATTCCCACAATGGGAAACGCTTCCGGGTCCGGCTCCTGATACTCGGGAAATGCACCGAACACGACCCGTTCGCCGTCCTCAAAGCCGCCCCAGAAAAGGCCGTTTGAAAACCGCTCCCGATTCACAATCTCCCGGGCCAGCGCGGTTTCCCGCTCATCCAGAAAGCCTACAAAACAGGCACGTTTGCTGCTTCGCCGGATCGCATCTTCAATTCGGGCGGAAAGCCACTGATCTCCGGAATCACATGTAGACATTGTTGGTATCCATCTCGTCCAGAGATTCCTCGCCGGTAAAGTCCACGTTCTTGGGCGCGATGATATAAGTATTCTTGGAAACCCACTTCACAGTGCCGTTGTTGGCATAAGCCACACCGCTGAGAAAATCGATAATGCGGCAGGTATCATCCCCCGCCTTTTCCATGTTCAGCACCACGGTGCTGGACTGTACCAGTTCATCTGCAATAGCCCGAGTTTCTTCGCCGAATTTTTCCGGCTTAAACAATACCACTCTCAAATGCTGAGAACCTCCCTGACGCATATTCACTACATTGCTTCCTACAGATACAGGTGCGCTGCGGCGTGCAGGCGCTTCGTCGGCCGCTTCCTGCTGAGGAGCGTCCTCCATGTCCATTTCATCGTCGTACTCATAATCCATCTCATCCTCGGGTGGATTCCACATTTTGTGAAACTTGTCAGCAATACCAGCCATGATGACTACCTCCTGTTTTATATTTTTTCTGCATACTGTCTTTTGCCAAAAAGAGAAGATCCCACGCGAACCATGTTGGAGCCGCACAAAATAGCCTCTTCAAAGTCGCCGGACATTCCCATGGATAAAAAGTCCATGGCTACATTATCACTTTTTTTGCTCTTTATGTCAATAAAATATTGATGCATCAAAGAAAAATAATTCTGTAAACGCTCTTTTTCATCGCAAATCGGGGGAATCGCCATCAATCCGCGGACGAAAATTCCCGGCATTCCGGCAATTTCTCCCAAAAGGGACTCCAATTCCTCCGGAGCTACACCGGACTTATTCTCTTCCCGGCCGATGTTCACTTCCAGCAAAATATCGGTAATCACGTCCCGCTGTACGGAAAGGCGGGAAATTTCCCGGGCAAGGCGAACACTGTCCACCGACTGAATCAGATTGACCCGACCCACCAGATTCTTCACCTTGTTGGTCTGCAAATGGCCGATAAAATGAACCCGGCACTGATCCCGCAGCAAACTGTCGTACTTTTCGTCCAGCTCCTGCACCCGGTTTTCACCGATATCGGTAATTCCCAGTTCGATTGCCCGGTTCACCACTTCCACCGGCACGGTTTTGGTGGCGGCCAGCAGGGTGATATCCTCCGGCTTTCTGCCGGAAGCAATGGCAGCCTGTGTCATCCGGGTGCGGATATCCGCCAGATTTTCTTCCAGCGCCCGGCAACGGGCTTCCAGTTCTTCAGATAACTTTTCCGTCATAGAGATCCTTCCCTTCCACAACAACTTCGTCATACAGCTGAATCGTCCTGTCCGTTACCAACAGCTGTTTCTCTTCCTCTGTCAAATCGATGCTGCAAATGGTGTAGCCGTTGACCGTAATGGTGGAGAACACCTGCACAAAATGAAGGGTTCCGCCTCTCTTGACATAGACACCCTCTACATTTTTGTGGAGCACGGTCTGTTCCTGATTGTTGGCGTCTGTCACCGTTTGCTCAACATCGGCAAAGTGAATGGCCTTCTGATTCACCATCACGCCGGTATAGTTTTTGATTTCAATCTGTACCGTTTCTTTGCGGATATTGGACAAAGCAGAGTTCATGGTATCACAGGCCAGAATCACCGCCGCATCGTCCTCTGGCGACGCCTGATTCACCGCTGCAACCGTCGCCGGTATTTTTTCCGTGGTGGCAAAGGGCATGGACAACTCCACAGAGCCGGCATCCTTGATTTTCAGCGCAGTGGTGGCATCGGTCACGCAGGCAAAATACCAGACGAATTCCTCACTGACTTTGCCGACTGCATGATCCGCCACTTTCTGGGGTTCATACTCTTTTTCCAGATCCTCCACTGTCAGGTTCAGCGCATCGTTATAGTCGAAAACGGTACTCCATCCGTCTACAATACTGGAAAAGTAACCGGAAACCGGTGAAACAATCTGTCCCCGCACATCACTGGCCTGTTCTTCCAGCGCTGCCTTCTGATTTTTCAGCTCCCGCATACGGGTCGCGATATCAATGTTCACACCAGTAGCAATTTGCCGCTGGTTCATCTGATAAGTAAGCTCTTCCCGGGCTGAAGTCATATCCTCGGTATTGTGATTCTGCACTGCCATCATCAGGGCGTTGATGCTCTGGTCAATCCGGTTGTCGATCTGGCGAATATCCGCCGCATGGGTGTCTCCGCTGCTGTCCAGACTTTCCAGTCGTTCCATTTCCCCAGAGAACAGCTCCGCCTGCTGATTGGCGGAAGCTGCATCTTCAATGCCGTAAATATCCGCCACTACGCCGTCTTTAGAAACCCGACTGCCATCCTGTAACCGGTATCCTACCACACCATCTTCCACATCCTGTGTGATCACAGTCTCCTTCCGGATGGCATAGCCGGTGGTTTGAAAGGAATCCGCCGCCGTTGCCCAGGTAGCCGTTTCAAATTTCAGGCTTTCATAGTTGGCTGCCCAAATCTGATATCCAATATAGAACAGAATCAGAAACGCCAGAATACCGGAAGCCACCCGCCGCACGGTGGGTGCCTTTCGGGCAACTGCCGCAGGCGCCCGCTGTTCTCGCTGTTCACGCGCCATGAGAATTCCTCCCTTCCAGAATGTGCGTCTGCACTGCAATCTCCTTGGCCTGTTCCACCAATCGGGTCAGGCCGCCGGGTTCGTCCACATAAAGCCAGTGAGCTTCCTCTTCCCGCCGGAACCAGGTCAGCTGCCGCTTGGCATACCGTCTGGTTTCCCGGCGGATGTTTTCCACCGCCGTTTCCAGCGGGCACTCCTTCCGGAAATAGGGCGCCAGCTCTTTGTATCCGATGGCCTGCACCGCCGTGCCGCCGGGATGGCTTTTCAAAAACCCTTCCGCTTCTTCCAGCAGTCCCTGCTCCATCATCACATCCACCCGGCGGTTGATCCGGTCATAGAGCTTCTGCCGGTCATGGAATCCCAGACACACCAACGCATATCGATAAGGGGAATCCCCCTCCGCTGCTTGTTTGGACTGAACGGAAAAAGGCACGCCGGTCACCCGGCAGACCTCCACCGCCCGGATGACCCGTTTCCGGTTATTGGGATGAATGGCGGCAGCGGCTTCCGGGTCCAGCTCCCGCAGGGTTTCCCAAAGGGCTACAGGGTCCTGTTCCGACTGAGCTTCCAGTTCCCGTCGCAGAGCTTCGTCCTCCGGCATTTGGGAAAAGCGGATGCTCCGCAGTAAAGAACGGATATAAAGCCCGGTTCCCCCTGCTACAATGGGCAGTTTTCCCCGGGCGTGAATCTCCCGGATACAGGCCGCGGCCCGCTCCACATAGTCCGCCACGGAAAAGCTCTCTGTAGGCGGGAGAAATCCCTGCATATGATGGGGTACTCCCTCCATTTCCTCTTCAACAGGGCGGGCAGTGCCGATCTGCATTTCCCGGTATACCTGCATGGAATCGGCGGAAACCACCTCGCCATCCAGCTCTTTGGCCAGAGCCACCGCCAGGGCGGTCTTGCCGGAAGCCGTCGGTCCGGCCACTGCCAGTACGGGAATTTTTTCTGTATTCATGGGCTCCTCCCTCCTGTCACGCTCTGCCAAACTGTTTTTCCAGCTCCCGCCGGGTAATGACCACCGAAATGGGGCGGCCGTGGGGACAATACCGCACACCGGGATTTTCCCGGAGCCGCTGAGCCAGCGCAGCCAGCTCTTCCATGGAACTGAAATCCCCGGCCTTCACAGCCGCGCGACAGGCAATGTTGTGATACAGCCAGTCCAGATGTTCCGTGGTCAGTTCTTTCCGGGAAGACAGCAGATAACCCGCCATCTCCATCACCGCGCTGGCCGCGTCCTCTTTGTCCAGAGAAAGAGGCGCACTGCGCACGGCAATGGTTCCGCTGCCGAAATCATCCACCTCAAAACCCGCCTGCGCAAACAGCTCCCGGGATTCCAGTACAGCGGAATATTCGTTTTTGTCCAGCGTCACCGTGGCAGGCTCCAGCAGCATCTGGGCTTCCCGGCCGCCGCCTTCCCGCCGCAGTTTTTCATAGTAAAGCCGTTCGTGGGCGGCGTGTTTGTCGATGAGTACCAGCTGATCCTCCCCTTGCTGCATCAGCAGATAGGTGCCGAACACTTCTCCAATCAACCGGGAAGCCGGGGCTTCCTCCGGCTCCTCTGTCAGAGAAATGTTCTCCACAGGCTCTTCCGCCGGTTTTTCCAGGGTTTCCACGGAATTTGTTTCGGAAATTCCCGGCATTGGTTCCGGTTCTTCCCGCTTCTCCAATACCGGTTTTGCCGGTAAGGAGACTTCTTCCTCTTCCGGTTCAATAGAAAGAGCCTGTGCCGTCTGATAGGGGGGACGCCAGTCGTCGTGCACCATCCGGCCCTTTTCGGGAACCATCACCGGCTTTTGTACCGGAACGGGTTTTGGCGCTGCCGGTGTCATAGAGGGCAGTTTCATGGGCTGGAGCTTTTCCACCGCCGCCACCGGAGAGGACTGACGGAATGCCAGCTGTTCGCCCCGCAGTTCCTCCACCGCCGGACGGAGCAGCTGCCGGTTTTCCAGCACTACCTCCTTGGGGCGGTCCTCTTTTTGCAGGGCGGATTTCACCCCGTGATAAACCGCGTCAAAAACCGGCCGCTCATTGACAAAGCGGACTTCCAGTTTGGCAGGATGGACATTCACGTCTACCGCCTGAAAGGCCATGTTCAGATGAAGCACACAGGCCGGAAATTTTCCCACCATCACGCTGCCTTTGAAAGCTTCTTCCAGAGCGGCCATGGCGGTACGGCTGCGGACAAAACGGCCGTTGATGAAAAACTGCTGCATACTCCGGTTGGGGCGGCTGTTGACCGGACGGCTGACAAAGCCCCACACCCGAACTCCGTTGTATTCATACTCCACCGGCATCAGACCGTTGGTAAAATCCCGTCCATACACTGCATAGATGGCGGATTTCAGCTTTCCGTCCCCGGGGGTATGGAGCTGTTCTTTGCCGTCCCGGAGAAACCGCAGGGAAACTTCCGGGTGAGACAGGGCGATTTTATCCAGCACTCCCGCAATGGAATTGGCTTCGGTCACGTCTTTTTTCAGGAATTTCATCCGCGCCGGGGTGTTATAAAATAAGTCGCGAATCAGAAAAGTGGTTCCCTGGGGACAACCGGCATCATCCAGCAGCTTTTCCTCGCCGCCTTCAATGACATAGCGGGTACCGATGGATTCCTCCGGCGTGCGGGTCATGACCTCCACCTTCGCCACGGCGGCAATGGAAGCCAACGCTTCTCCCCGGAAGCCCAGCGTCCCGATGGATTCCAGATCGTCCTGCACCGCCACTTTACTGGTGGCATGGCGCAGGAACGCTACCGGCACGTCTTCCCGGCTCATGCCGCAGCCGTTGTCAGCAATGCGCATATAGGTGATGCCGCCGTTTTTGATCTCCACCGTCACCACCGACGCGCCCGCGTCAATGGCGTTTTCCACCATCTCCTTGATGACGGAAGACGGCCGTTCCACCACTTCTCCGGCCGCAATCAGCTCCGCCACATGGGCATCCAGCACATTGATTTTTCCCACGGAAATTCCCCCTTTCCCTTACAGCGAATATTCATACCGGGCATTGCACAGATGGACGCCCGGCACGTCCACTTCCACCAGATCGATAAAACGGAACCCGAACCCTTCATACACGGCTCGCAGCTTGTCCCGGTCTCCGCGGCAGTCCAGCCGCAAACAGGAAATGCCGAGGTTCCGGGCATAACCGGCGGCGAATTGCAGCATTTTCTCCGCCAACCCCTGACCGGAAAAGCCTTCCGCCACGGAAAGCCGGTGGATGTATACGGCGGAACCCGGCTCCTTTTCCGGCCAGAAAGTCCAATCGTGGGTTACCAGCAGGGCCGTGGCCGCCGGGACGCCATCCATAAACAGCAGATACGGCTCCACGCCCGGCTCGAACACCGCTTCCGCCGTCAGATGGCAGGGAAGCCACTGGACAATATTCTTTTTCGCCATGCGGTCATTGGCGCTGCGGAGTACCTGTAAAAACTGTTCCCGCTCCTGGGCGGTTGTTGCTTTCCGAATTTCGATGGCCACAGTGGTTCTCCTTTCAGGACTGTTCCTTGGCCAGCTTGACCAGGGAGAACAGCTCGTTCATGCATTCAATGGGGGTCAACGTGTTCACGTCCAACTCCCGCAGGCGGCTGAGCACCTGTCCCTGCGGCGCGGTTTCCACCAGCATCATCTGGGCGGCTTCCGCCTTCTGCGCCGGTTTCTTTCCTGCTTTTCCGGTTCCTGCCGGAGAGGCGGGCTGTCCCGCTTCCAGCTCCTTGAGAATCTGACGGGCGCGGCGGACAACTTTATCCGGAACGCCTGCCAGCTTGGCCACTTCCACACCAAAGCTGTCATCGGCGCCGCCCCGGACAATCCGGCGCAGGAAAGTGATGTCGTCTCCGTGCTTCTTTACGGCAATGCTGAAATTCTTCACGCCGGTAAGCTGTTCCTCCAGCTCCGTCAGCTCGTGATAATGGGTGGCGAACAGCGCTTTCGCCCCCAACTGTCTTGGGTCAGCCACATATTCCAGCACCGCCCGGGCAATACTCATGCCGTCATAGGTAGAGGTACCCCGTCCGATTTCATCCAACACCAGCAGGCTGTTGGCGGAAGCGTGGCGCAGGATATCCGCCACTTCGATCATCTCCACCATAAAGGTAGACTGTCCCGCCGCCAGATCGTCAGAGGCACCGACACGGGTATAAATCCCGTCCACAATGCCGATTTCCGCGGAAGAAGCCGGCACAAAACAGCCGATCTGCGCCATGAGGACAATCAGGGCAATCTGGCGCATATAGGTGGATTTACCCGCCATATTGGGGCCGGTAATAATGGCCACCCGGTTCTGGTTCATGTCCAGATCCACATCATTGGGCACAAAGGGCGCGCCGTGCAGCAAAGCTTCCACCACCGGATGACGGCTGTCCTTTAAACAGAGACGGCCGCTGATATTGACGGTAGGCCGCACATAATCCCGGTTGACGGAAACCTGTGCAAAAGAGGTAACGGCATCCAGCGCCGCCACAGCCCGGGCCGTCATCTGCACTCGTCCCAGCTCGGCGGAAACGGTTTTCCGCAGCTCTTCAAACAGCTTGCTTTCCAGCTGAACCGCCCGGTCGCTGGCGCCCAGAATCCGGTTTTCCAGCTCCTTCAGCTCCGGCGTAATGTACCGTTCGCAGTTGGTCAGGGTCTGCTTGCGGATATACTCCTCCGGCACCTGATCCCGATAGGAATTGGTGATCTCTATGTAATAGCCGAACACCCGGTTATAGCCGATTTTCAGCTTGGGAATCCCTGTGCGCTCCCGCTCTCTCGCTTCCACGGAAGCCAACAGTCCCTTGCCGCCGGTCATGTCGCTGCGAAGCTGATCCAGCTCTTCGGAATAGCCGGGACGGATGATGCCTCCTTCCCGAATGGAGAAAGGCGGCTCTTCCATCACGGCCCGGTCAATCAGCCCACAAATGTCTTCCATAGGGTCAATCTGCCGCCAGACTTTTTTGAGGAACTCCGAAGACGCGCCGGAAAGCTCGTTTTTCAAGCCCGGAAGACGGCACAACGCCGACCACAGCGCCCGCAGTTCCCGGCCGTTGGCGGAGCCATAGACAATCCGGCTCATAATCCGTTCCAGATCCTGCATCCCGGTGAGGTGCTCCACAATGTTGTCCCGGAACATGGCGTCCTGCACCAGCTCCTCCACCGCATTGAGACGGCGGGTAATCAATCCGGGACTGAGCAGCGGCTGTTCCAACCAGCTGCGAAGCTGCCGTTTGCCCATGGCGGTGCGGGTTTTGTCCAGCACCCACAGCAAAGAGCCCTTTTTCTCCTTGGTGCGCATGGTTTCCGTCAGTTCCAGATTCCGGCGGGTATTCAGATCCAGCCGCATAAACCGGCTTTTTTCATAGACTTCAATCTGTTCCAGCCGTTCCAGACCCGTGCGCTGGGTGCGGCGCAGATAGCCCAGCAGCTGGCCCACGGCCTGAATAATCAGAGGCTGTCCCCCGTCGCCCAGATCTTTTTCGCTGGCTGCGTGGAACTGTTCCAGCACCAGCCGGCGGCATTCCTCGGGATTGCACTCCTCATCGGACAGGCATTCCAGTGAAGCAGAGAGCTTTTCCCGGATAAAAGCAGGGGTGCGCTTGAAATCCAGGGCAGCCGGATTCATCAGGATTTCTCGGGGAGAAAAACGGGAAAATTCGCCGCAGACCTGCTGTTCCAGTTCCCGGTCGTCGTCGGTCAGCAGCGTGGCGTGGAGCTCACCGGTAGAGATATCGGCAAAGCACAGGCCTGCCTGTCCGTTTTCCACACAGACAGAAGCCAGATAATTGTTCTTTCCCTCATCCAGCATACTGTTTTCCAGCACGGTACCCGGCGTCACCACCCGGATAATGCCCCGCTTTACCAGCCCCTTTGCGGTGGCCGGGTCCTCCATCTGCTCACAGATGGCCACTTTATAGCCTTTCTGCACCAGCCGGGCCAGATAGGTCTCATAGCTGTGAAAAGGCACACCGCACATGGGCGCCCGCTCTTCCAGCCCGCAATCCCGTCCGGTCAGGGTCAGATCCAATTCCCGGGAAGCGATTTTCGCATCGTCAAAAAACATTTCATAGAAGTCTCCCAGCCGAAAAAACAGCAGGGTCCCGGGGTTTTCCTGCTTGAGCTGGAAGTACTGTTTCATCATAGGGGAAAGATCAGCCATCTGTTTGTGCACTCCACTTTCAGAATTTACTTCCGTTATCTGAATTTTCCAGTTAACGGCATAACAATCTTCGCATCTTATGTTTCATCTATACCATAAAAAAATTTTTTAATCATTTTATATGCAGGATACTCCATTCGATTGATATCTGCAACCACTTTGTCTACATCATACTCAACATCAATTGTTCGGACGGCTATATCTCCTTTTTCAGCGATCTCCAAGATGGCCGACCGAGCGAGGTTTTTGCCTTTTCCTGGACAACCTAAAGAACCGCTGTTTATATACCATTTTCCTCCAGCGGTACAGATTGTCCTATCATGATCATGGCCATAAACAATAATATCCTGCTGCTTATCCGAAAACATTTTTTCCAAATCTTCTCCGGTCGGCTTAGAGGTATAATTGATATATCTGTTATCTTTGTCCATACAATAATGCATAAGGGATATTTTTTTGTTATATACACTAAACTCCACCTGAAAAGGGAGATTTTTCAAAAACAAAATAGATTCCGGCGAAAGGAATTTATGTTCCCAATGATGATAACACATTTCTTCGAAATCCATTCCTTCATCATTAGGACATTCAGTCGGCATCCCATCCGTCAGATATTTCTCGTGGTTTCCCTTTACTGCAACAAAGTTTGGAATCGACATTACTTTTTTGACGGTTTCTTCTGGATAAGGTCCAATTCCGATGATATCACCAGCACACAGGATTTTATCGCATTTTTCATTCTGTAATGCGTCTAATACCGCATTCAGGGCAACTACGTTGTTATGTATGTCTGCCAGTACTGCTATTTTCATAATAAAAATGCCTCTCTCTTTCTGTCCCAACATATTAAAATAGATTCTGAAACGGATATAGATGTAAAATAATGAAAAGGCACGCCGCCTGATGGCTTTTGGAAGGGTCCGCCCTCTCCGCAGCCCCTCAGCCGGCGTGCAGCGTTTTTCTTAACAATCCATTAGTGGCAGCCGCCGCAAGTGGCACAGCTGCCGGAGCAGGAAGCTTCATAATCAGCAGTCTCCGGGTCCTCGCCCTCCACACTCTTTGTGATAATGGCGGTGACGCGCTGCATTAGGCCGTCCAGCTCTTCGCGGGCTGCATTATAAGCAGTCATGCTGGGGTTCTGCATAATCCGTGCATAGGCATGGCGCAGCTCCTCGTTCAGCTTGGCAATCTTGGCTTCGTCCACATTCTCGCCGGTGCTCTCGTTGTTGATGGCCAGACGCTTCAGGTTGAAATCGCCAATCAAATCCTGCAGCTGCTGGTCGTCCTCACAGTTCTGGGCAGCCAGCTGCATGTTCAGATAACGGTCATCCTTCTGAATGGCCTTGCCCAGTTCTCTGGTCATTTCAATAATATCCATGGATAACATCCTCCGTATTTTGGAATTGATTTTATTTTCCAGGGGAAAGAAGCTCTCCCCGCAGAATCCAGTTTCTTGCAGCAGTCACCCGCACATCTGCGAACTGTCCGATGAGGGAAACCTCTCCCGGGAATTCCACAATGACGCTGCCATCGGTCCGTCCGGAAAGAAGGCCGGTTTTGGGATTGAATTCCTCCACCAGCACCCGCTCTTCCCTGCCGACCATTTCGGCACAGCGACGGGCTGCAATGGCTTCCTGTGCTTTCAGCAGCTCGGAAAACCACCGAGACTTCTCCTCATAGGGCACCGGGTCCGGCATTTTGGCCGCCACGGTCCCCACCCGGGGAGAATAGATAAAGGTGAAGAGGGAGGTGAATTCCACCTCTTCAATAAGGCTCACCGTATCCCGGAACTCCTCATAGGTTTCCCCGGGGAAGCCCACAATAATATCGGACGTCAGGGAAACATCGGGAATTTTCTCTTTGCAGTAGGAAATCAGCTCCAGATATTTGGCCCGATCGTATTTCCGGTTCATCTCTTTGAGAATCCGGTCATTGCCGGACTGGAAGGGCAGGTGGATATGGTGGGAAATGTGCCGGCTGGCGGCGATCACATCGATCATTTCCCGGGTAGCGTCTTTGGGATGAGAGGTCATGAAGCGAATCCGGTAATCTCCCTCCACCGCGTCCAGACGCCGGAGCAGCTCCGCAAAGGAAATGGGATTTTTCAGCCCTTTTCCATAGGAATTCACGTTCTGGCCCAGCAGGGTAATTTCCTTATATCCCGCTGCCACCAGCTCCCG
>CAJMOI010000034.1 GCA_905215105.1 uncultured bacterium | reverse complement strand
AATCCTCCATTTCCAGGGTAATGCTCCGGCCTTCGCCGGTATGGACCGGATCGCCGATATCATAGGAAACGGAAACCGGCTGATGACGGGTGAAAATCGCGGTGCCGGAATAACCTTTTTTCTCAGCGGAATTCCAGTACATGGTATACCCGGGCAGTTCAAAATCCGCCTGCTCCGGCTGCATTTTGGTTTCCTGCAAACAGAAAAAATCCGCCTCCTGCTGTTGAAAATAGTCCAGAAATCCCTTATTGATGCAAGCTCTCAAGCCGTTGACATTCCATGAAATGAACTTCATACACAGACCTCCTGAGAAGAATAATTCGTGCTTTTAGTATACCACAAAACCGAAAGAGGCAGGGAAGAAAACAGGGGATTTCAGAAATGCTCAGTATATCAATGTTATGCTATTACTTTTTTCCGGCCATCCACTGGTATCCGCATTTCATACAAGTGAGTCGAACTTTTTTTGCATTAATATTCCCTGCCATCAAACCAAGACCGCCAACCAAATAAGCCCCTACAACAGCTTTTCCAATCCCAAAGCCTTTTTTATCTCCCGTAATGCTGGTGGAGAGACATTTGGGACAATAAGCAATTCCCTGTTTATCTAGCGCAGCTTTACGCTCATACCATTCTGCTTTTTGGGGGTTTAGTGCTCGTTTCAGATCACGCATCGCGGCGTCTGGATTTGCAGCATATATGATCTTTTGACGATGCGCAAATTCTCTATCGACAAGTTCTTTCGCCTGACGCATATCTAACCCCTTTTCTCGCACAATTGCCTTAATTGCAGCTATTTTGTTAGGGTTAAAACGCTCAAAATATTCATCCATATCAATTGAGCAAATATCTGATGGTTGTACGGTATCAGAAGGAGCCATATTAATCGGACAAGTATTCAATGATGGATTAGAGCTAGATGAAACCGTTTGGTCCGGCACGTCTGCTGTTGCACAGCTAATACCGTTTCTTTCTGCAAACACCTGTAAAAATTGATACACCTGAAACATTGGAGCGTTTACTTGGCTTCCAAAAACCAGTGCCGTTTTATCACTAGCTGCATTTGATTGATCTGCCAGAGGAGTAAAACGTTCCTGTCTGGAACGAATGGAAAGGAACCCAGTACCTAATCCTTTCGCTTTTTGATATGCAACGGCCGCTATATCAACATACTGTATGGAGGTTTCCACTGTTTTAAAGAGTACCTTTTTATGTATAAACACTTCTGTATCACGCAGTTCTACATATCCTAAGGTACCATTGTATTTTCCAATGGGAATATCCATATCAACAGAGGTTTTAGCTGCATTATCAACCTCTGAAATCGTTACCCCTTCCGACTTGTCTTGTTTCCGCAGGTCTGTTCCACACTCCGGGCAAAATTTGGATTCTCTACAATCCATACCGCAATTTGGACAAAACATACCCTTCACACTCCTTTTCTTCTAGGGCGTTTCTGAAAACTAAGAAATTGACAGATTTTCCACAAGCAACAGACAGATACAAGGCAAAAAACGCAGGAATCCTTTGTGGATTCCGAGTATTTTTAACGCAGTAGCTGGCGTTGATTGTCGGAAAAGACTATAATTTCGACTTTTCAGATAGCCCCTAGTACTTTCAGTATACCACAAAACCGGAAGAGACAGGGAAGAAAACAGGGGATTTCAGAAATGTAACGAAAATATCACGGTTTTTTGGTTGTTTTTTTCATACAGTACAGGTATAATGGAATCAATTCCAATATTTTGAACGGAGGAGAATTCCCATGAGCAATCCGATTGTCACTTTCCAGACAACCGCCGGAACCTTCAAGGCGGAGCTGTACCCGGAAATTGCCCCCAATACAGTCAACAATTTCATCTCCCTTGTGAAAAAGGGCTTTTATGACGGAACGATTTTCCATCGCGTGATTCCCGGCTTTATGATTCAGGGCGGAGATCCCGAGGGCAGCGGAATGGGCGGCCCCGGCTACGGCATTAAGGGCGAGTTTGCAGCAAACGGTTTCAAAAATGACCTGCGCCATACCCGCGGTGTGCTGTCCATGGCCCGTTCCATGCGTCCCAACAGCGCAGGCTCCCAGTTCTTTGTCATGGTAGCCGATGCGCCTCATCTGGACGGCCAGTATGCGGCTTTCGGAAAGGTGATTGAAGGCATGGAAGCTGCCGATACCATTGTTTCCGCAAAGCGCGATTACAGCGATCGCCCCTATGAAGACCAGATTATGGAAAAGGTCACCGTAGAGACTTTTGGCGTGGAATATAATGAACCGGAGATGGGCCCGGAGCGGGGATGAACGAACTTTCATTATAATTTATATAAAGAACGGAGTTGTTTACAATGGCACTGCCCAACCTGAAACCGGAAATCGACCGTATTTGTGAAAAGCTGGCAGACCGTCCCAAGCTGGCCCAGCTGTTCCGCAACTGCTATCCCAATACCATGGACACCACAGTTCGGCAAATGGAGGATGGCACCACTTTCGTGCTGACCGGTGATATTCCCGCTATGTGGCTGCGGGATTCCACTGCACAGGTGCGTCATTATCTGCCGCTGGCTGCCCGTCAGCAGGATGTTGCAGACCTGATTGCCGGCCTGATCCGCCGTCAGCTGTTCTGCATCAATATCGATCCCTATGCCAACGCCTTTAACTCTGAGCCCAACAACCAGTGCTGGGAGCCGGACGAGCCCCGTCAGGGCCCCTGGGTGTGGGAACGGAAATATGAGATCGACTCTTTGTGCTATCCCATCCAGTTGGCCTGGCTGTTCTGGAAGACCACCGGCCGCACCGATATTTTTGATGATGATTTCTTCGATACCATGGAACTGATTGTGGGTCTGTGGCAGAAGGAACAGAATCACGCACAGGATTCCGACTACTACTTCATCCGTGATACCGATCTGACTCAGGATACCCTGAGCCATAACGGTAAGGGTGCTCCCCATGCAGTGACCGGTATGACCTGGTGCGGATTCCGTCCCAGCGACGACGCCTGCGTCTATCCCTATCTGATTCCCTCCAATATGTTTGCCTGTGTGGTGCTGGGCTATCTGGCTGAGATCTGCCGCGCAGTCCGTAACGATGAAGCATTGGCCAACGAAGCTGAAATGCTGGCCAATGAGATTCGTGAGGGCATTGAGAACTACGGTGTGGTGGATCATCCCAAGTTCGGCAAAATCTATGCTTATGAAACCGACGGTCTGGGCCATTACACTCATATGGACGACGCCAACGTGCCCAGCCTGATGTCCATTCCGTATCTGGGCTACTGCGAGCCGGATAATGAGATTTATCAGAATACCCGCCGCTATGTGCTGAGCAAGGAGAACCCCTTCTACTTTGAGGGCAGCTTTGCCAAGGGTGTGGGCAGTCCTCATACGCCGCCGGAGTACATCTGGCACATTGCTCTGTCTATGCAGGGTCTGACCAGCACCAGCCGCGAAGAGCGTCTCCAGCTGCTGGATATGCTGGAGAACAGCGATGCCGGTACCGGCTTCATGCATGAAGGCTTCCATAAGGATGACCCCAGCCAGTTTACCCGTCCCTGGTTTGCCTGGTCCAACTCTCTGTTCAGTGAGTTTGTCATGTTCTGTCTGGATCAGGGCGATTTGGGCTAATTACAGGAAACGATCAGATTTTGAGCCCCTTCCCAAGCGGAAGGGGCTTTTACTATGCCTGTAAACTTCGATTTTGTTGTTTTGTTCACAAATTTCTTATATTGACAAATGTTTTTATATTTATGAATAAAATGTGAATTTGTCGTTTCCGATTTATTGACACGTTGTCTGATGGGTAGTAGAATAGTATGACAAGAGAACGTGATGAGGGGGAATCTCAAGAATTCGGTGAAAAAAGCCGAAAGAGAATAACAGGAGGTCATCACAATGAACGGTTTGCTTATGATGATTATTGCCATTGTGGTCCTCGGCGGTGCGTACCTGATTTATGGCCGTTATCTTGCCAAGACCTGGGGTATTGATCCCAAAGCGAAAACGCCGGCTTATGAACTGGAAGACGGCGTTGATTATGTCCCGGCTGATACCAATGTGGTATTTGGCCATCAATTTGCATCCATTGCCGGTGCAGGCCCTATCAACGGACCCATTCAGGCAGCTATTTTCGGTTGGGTTCCGGTGCTGCTGTAGGTGCTCATTGGCGGCGTGTTCTTCGGTGCAGTGCAGGACTTTGTTTCCATGTATGCTTCCGTAAAGAATAAGGGCCGCACCATCGGCTATATTATTGAAGAGTATATCGGAAAGACCGGTAAAAAGCTGTTCCTGCTGTTCTGCTGGCTGTTCTGCATTCTGGTGGTTGCCGCTTTTGCCGATGTGGTTGCCGGTACCTTTAACGGTTTTGCAACTGCTGCTGACGGCACAGTTTCCACCATCACCGCCAACGGCGCAGTGGCAACGACTTCCATGATCTTTATTGTGGAAGCAGTTGCACTGGGATTCCTCCTTCGGTATGGCAAGCTCCACAAGTGGATCAATACCGCCATTGCCATTGTAATGCTCATTGGCGCTATTGTGCTGGGCCTATACTTCCCCATGTACATCTCCCAGAGCACCTGGCATATCATTGTGTTCATTTATGTGCTCATTGCTTCGGTTGCTCCCGTTTGGGCACTGCTCCAGCCTCGTGATTACCTGAACAGCTATCTGCTGGTGGCCATGATTCTGGCAGCTATCGTGGGTGTGTTTGTGGCACAGCCCTCTGTAAATCTGCCTCCCTTTACCAGCTTTGTGGTAAAGGGCCAGAGCATGTTCCCCATCCTGTTTGTTACCATCGCCTGCGGCGCTGTGTCCGGTTTCCATTCTCTGGTTTCCTCCGGTACGGCTTCCAAGCAGATTAAGAACGAAAAGAACATGCTGCCGGTTTCCTTTGGTGCAATGCTGATGGAGTCCATGCTGGCAGTGATTGCCCTGATTGCAGTGGCTTCCTTTGCTTCTATGGATGCAGCAAAAAGCCAGGGACTCACTACCCCGCCCCAGATCTTCGCCGGCGGCGTGTCCAATTTCCTCCAGGCTGTTGGCCTGCCCAAGGATATTGTGTTTACGCTGATTAACCTGGCAGTTTCTGCCTTTGCACTGACTTCTCTGGACTCTGTGGCCCGCGTTGGCCGCCTGTCTTTCCAGGAGCTGTTCCTGGATGCCTCTATTAAAGATGAGGATATGGGGCCGGTGCGCAAGGTGCTCACCAACAAGTATTTTGCAACCATTATCACCCTGGTGCTGGCTTACCTGCTGGCCAAGGCCGGTTATGCTTCCATTTGGCCGTTGTTCGGCTCCGCCAACCAGCTGCTGTCCGCACTGGCACTGGTGGCCTGCGCAGTGTTCCTGAAGCGCACCAAGCGCAAGGGCTTCATGCTGTGGATTCCCATGGTCGTGATGATCGCTGTAACCTTCACCGCATTGGCCATGACCATCTGGCAGCTCACTTCCGGCCTGATTGATGGCACTTATGCCTGGATTTCCGGTATGACCACCATGGTAAATGGTGCAAGCGTGCTGACCGCATGGGGCGCCTGCCTCCAGCTGGTGTTTGCTGTGCTGATTCTGGCTTTGGGCGTTGTGGTATAAAGAAGCTCTTCGGCAAGGAAGAAGCTGTTCCCGCCGCTGCCTGAAAATAAAATAACAGCATTTCTGACCGCCGCAGGGGAGTTCTTCTGCGGCGGCTTTTTATACAGCGTTTGCATGAAGGATCATTTAGTTGGTCATGCAAACGCTGTTTTTCGAAATGAGAAAAGCAAGCTAAGTGCCAAAATAGAGAATTCTTGAAGAAAATGAAAGTTTAAGATATAAAACTTTCATTTATCAGGGGAAATGACACAGAAATCGAAACAAATTTGAAGGAGAGAAAAGAAAATGAGCGCAAATTGTCGATTTTTCATCTTTTTTCCCATCCGCTTTTCTTCCAAGGACAAAAGAAGAAAAATTCCTTTTAGGAAATACATGTGTATTTTACAGAAATACAAATTGTCGATTTGACCGTTCACCGTGGACAGGGAAAACTTGTCATCTTGCACAAAGTTATAAAAATACAAAAAGTCAAGGAGAACGTATAAACAAAGAAGTTATAGAGAAATAAATGTGAATTTATTCGAATCTGGTGGAAAACAGAGATTCTACTTTTCCAGAAACTACGCGGAAATGAGAACATATTTGCGGAAATATAGACAAAAGAAAATGAGAAAAAACGAATTGGTAAAAAACAAGAGCGATTTTGTGCAAAACTTCTAAAAACGTCGGTAATAATAATTCTATAGTAGAATTATTGTTAAATATAAACAAAAAACAATAGAAGATTCTTGCAGGGTTTCACTCTCTGGAGAGGAAAGATTTTGGATTTTAACTTGCAAAATCTTCGGTTTTGCAGTATGATATTGCAAGTGATGATTCACCAAAATTCATTTGGAGGGAAAACGAAATGAAAAAGCTTTTGGCTTTGCTGCTTGCTGGCCTGATGGCTGTTTCTGCTGCCGGTTGTGCTTCTGCTCCGGCTACCAGTTCCGGCGATACCACCAACAGCTCCACTTCTTCCGAGAGCGACACCACTGACAAGAAGAGCAACTACCCCGGTACCCCTGATGCCGATATGGTTACCGTTGACCTGCGTGCTGATGTGCCGGACATGAACCCCACCACCACTTCTGACGTGGCATCCGCTGACATCCTGCGCATGACCACTGCTGGTCTGTACAAGCTGGACGAGAACGATCAGCCTGTTCCGGATCTGGCAGAGGAAACCACTGTCAGCGATGACGGCCTGACCTACACCTTCAAGCTCCGTGAGGATGCCAAGTGGAACAACGGTGACCCGGTTACCGCTCATGACTTTGTGTATGCCTGGACGATTGCCATGAAGAAGGAGACCGCTTCCGTATACGGCTTTATTCTGTACAATAACATCAAGAACGGCGACAAGTTCTTTGCCGGCGAGTGCAAGGCTGAGGAGCTGGGCTGCAAGGCTCTGGATGACTACACTCTGGAAGTCACCTTCAACACTCCTCTGGCTTATGCGCTGAACCTGTTTGCTTTCCAGAGCTACCTGCCTGTAAACCAGAAGATTTATGAGGCTGCCGGTAAGAATGCTGATGGTACTTCCATGTACAACAAGGACGTCGATACCATGGCTTACAACGGCCCCTACTACATCAGCGAGTGGGTACACGACGACCACATCACCCTCACCAAGAACGAGGATTTCTATGATGCAGATTCCATCAAGATTCCGAAAATCAAGTATACGATGATGACCGACGCCAACACCCGTCTGAACGCTTTCCAGGCTGGTCAGGTGGACTGCATCAATGTCAACGCTGAGCAGGTAAAGCAGCTGCAGACCATGAACGAGCCGGTGTACTCCTACACCGATAACGGCAGCTGGTACTTCCAGTACAACCTCAAGGGCAACAAGATTATGAGCAATGCCAAGGTCCGTATGGCCCTGGGCAATGCAATTGACCCCAAGGCTTATGTAGAGAACGTTGTTGCCAACGGCTCTGTGGTTGCCAATGGTCTGGTTCCTACCTCCATTAACGGTGCCAATAACGGCAAGTATGTGGATGGCCGCGACGATTTGCTGGACCATGATACCGCTGGTGCAAAGGCTCTGTTCGACGAAGGTCTGAAGGAGCTGGGCATGACTGTGGACGAGGTTGGTACTCTGGAATATGTGTGCGATGACCAGTCCGGCGCCCGTAAGGAAGCTGAGTACTTCCAGAGCCAGTGGGAAAAGGTTCTGGGCATTAACGTAGAAATTAAGCCCATGGCTTTTAAGGCCCGTCTGTCTGTGATGGAGACCGGTGACTTCGATATTGTGTTTGCTGGTTGGTCCCCCGACTATAACGATGCCATGACCTTCCTGGATATGTTCATGATCGGCAATGGCAACAACTATGGTAAGTACGACAACGAAGAGTACAATGACCTGATGAAGCAGGCCATGAATGAAGTAGACGCAGCGAAGCGTCAGGAGATCATGCAGAAGGCCGAAACCATTCTGGTTAAGGACGACTGCGCTGTTTATCCGCTGTACTTCAGCGTTGTCAACTATGCGAAGTCCAACAAGATTTCCGGTATGACCCGTACCGGCTTCCAGGAGTTTGACTTCTGCGATGGCGCCGAAATCGTGAAGTAAGAATCGGAGAATCTCTGTTTTTCCGAAATCTGATAGCGAATTGCGAAAAGAGCCATATGGAATACATGTGGCTCTTTTTGCTTATGAAAACCGCAAAATTCAAATCACTGAAATTTTGCGGTTTTCATAAGCAATTTTTTTGCCAAATTCTTTCGAGTGTGGTATACTAATCAAATCCGAAACTTTTGCCAACAGGGGTTTGTATGGTATCTGCCTGCAAAATACCTTTTATAATAGATATTTTTCAGAAGGGAATGATTTCGTTTGAATTCAAAACAGCTGATGTACATCCTCAAGCGGATTTTGTATGCAGCAATTACGGTATGGGCACTGATTACCGTAACCTTTTTCCTCATGCGTTTGCTGCCTGGTGACCCCTTTACCGGCGGTAAAGCCATTCCTGAGGAGACCAAACAGGCTTTGTTTGCAAAGTATGGTATGGATAAACCGCTTTGGGAACAGTATCTGATTTACTTTGGACGTATTCTCCAGGGGGATCTTGGCACTTCTCTGCGTAATGGCCGTGCCATGACAGACATCATTGCAGAGTCCTTCCCGGTTTCTTTGGAATTGGGTATGCGTGCACTGATTTTTGCATTTATCATGGGCGTTCTCCTGGGAATTGTCGCTGCTGTCAAGCGCGGAACGGTCTGGGACAGCCTGACAATGTTCATTGCACTGATCGGCGTTTCCGTGCCTTCTTTCGTAGTTGGTTCTCTTTTGCAGTATTTCCTTGGATTGAAGCTCATGCAGGCCACCGGTGTGCAGGTATTCGCCGTTGTGGGATGGGCTGATATGAACAGTAAAATTCTTCCATCTTTCGCGTTGGCGTTCGGTTCCATGGCAACCATCAGCCGTTTGATGCGAACCAGTATGCTGGATGTATTGGGACAGGATTACATTATGACCGCAAAGGCAAAGGGTCTTTCCCAGAAAGCAATTATCTGGAAGCACGCGGTGCGCAACGCTCTGATGCCTGTGATTACCGTTTTGGGTCCGCTGGTAGCGGCTCTGCTCACCGGTACCTTTGTGGTTGAGAATATCTTTACCATTCCCGGTATGGGTCGTCATTTTGTTCAGTGCGTGCAGCAGAATGACTATCCCCTGATTGCAGGTACGACCATGTTCTATGGTGCTTTCCTGGTGCTTGCAAACCTGGTCGTAGATATTTTGTATGGTCTGATTGATCCTCGTGTCAAGCTGACTGGCGGAAAGGAGTAAAGCCTGTGGGACTTTTCAGTATTAAGAAAAAGGCTCCCTTTGAGCCTGTTGTGGATACAGCTGCTGCAGTATATGATGCAGAAAGCTCCATTGATGCATCTGAGTTTGAAGCAGTTGGAACAGACAGCGCTTCCATGGAATCCATCGTGCGCCCTTCCATCAGCTTCTGGCAGGATGCCATGAGCCGTTTGCGCCGCAGTAAGGTAGCAGTTGTCTGCATTGGAATTTTGACTCTTTTGATTTTAGGTGCAATTTTTGTACCGATTTTCTCACCATTTGGCATGAATGACCAGAATATCACCTTCATTCATCAGCCGCCGATGTGTATCGATCCGGTAAATGGACAGGTTCATCTGTTTGGTACGGATTCTCTGGGACGTGATATCTTTGTCCGTATCTGGTGCGGTGCCCGTGTTTCTCTGATTGTTGCCGCAGCAGTGGCACTCATTGACTGTGTGATGGGTATCATTTATGGCGGTGTTTCCGGTTATTTTGGCGGTTCAGTTGATAATGTCATGATGCGTATCCTGGAAGTTATCAGCGGTATTCCTTATCTGATTATCGTTATGTTGCTGATGGTGGTTCTGCCCCGCGGCCTGGTAACCATTATCATCGCATATTCCATCACCGGTTGGACGGGTATGGCTCGTCTGGTGCGTGGTCAGGTGATTGCGCTGAAAGGACAGGAGTTCCTCATTGCCGCTCAGGCTATGGGCGCCAAGCCCCGCCGCATTATTGCCCGCCATCTGGTTCCCAATATTCTGAGTGTGATTATTGTCAATATTACGCTGGATATTCCGGCTATCATCTTTACGGAAGCTTTCCTGTCCATGCTGGGTCTGGGTATCGCTCCTCCGGAAACTTCCTGGGGTATTCTGGCCAACGACGGCATTCTGAATTTCCAGATTTATCCCACAGAGCTTCTGTTCCCGGCACTGTTTATCTGCTTTACGATGCTGTCCTTCAACCTGCTGGGTGACCAGCTGCGGGATGCATTTGACCCGAAGTTAAGGAGGTAATGGAAGATGGCAGACGTATTAAGAATTGAAAATCTCCACGTTTCCTTTGACACCTATGCAGGTGAAGTTCATGCAGTCCGCGGTGTTTCCCTTCATGTGGAGGAAGGCGAAGTGCTGGCAATCGTCGGCGAGTCCGGCTGCGGTAAGAGTGTTACCGCAAAGACCATTATGAAGCTGAACCCCATGCCTCCCGCCCGCATCAAAGAGGGTACGCTGGAGCTGTGCGGAAAGGATATCGTTGCTGCCAGCGAAAAAGAGATGCAGAACATCCGCGGTCAGCTGGTGAGCATGATTTTCCAGGATCCCATGACCTGCCTGAACCCCACCATGAAAGTGGGCAAGCAGATTACGGAGACTCTGCACAAGCATAAGAAGCTTTCCGGCAAAAAGTGCCAGGAAGAGGCAATCCGCCTGCTGAAGCTGGTGCAGATTCCCAACGCAGAGGAACGCGCCGATCAGTATCCCCACGAGTTTTCCGGCGGTATGCGTCAGCGTGCTATGATTGCTATGGCTCTTTCCTGCAATCCCAAGCTGCTGATTGCCGACGAACCTACCACTGCTCTGGACGTGACCATTCAGGCACAGATCATGCAGCTGATGGGCAAGATTCGTGAAGAGACTGGCACCGCTATCATTCTGATTACTCACGACCTGGGCGTTGTGGCCAACCTGGCTGATCGCGTGGCCGTTATGTATGCTGGTAAAGTGGTAGAACAGGGCACCTCTCAGGATATTTTCTATCGTGCCAGTCATCCCTATACTGCCGCTCTGCTGCGCAGCCTTCCTACCGTGGAGACCAGCCGTGACGAAGAGCTGGTATCCATCCCCGGCACTCCGCCGGACCTGTTTGCACCGCCCAAGGGTTGTGCATTCGCCAGCCGCTGCCAGCACTGCATGAAGATTTGCAAAAATAACCAGCCTCCCGTGTTTACTGTGGGAGAGGGACACACCGCTTCCTGCTGGCGGCTGCATCCTGATTTTCCCGGAAAGGAGGAGAAAGCATAATGGAAGACAGCTACATGAAGAAGACGGAAGGTGCCGAGGCTTCTTCCGGTAAGGAAAAGCTGATTACTTTGGAAAATGTGTCCAAGCACTTCCGTGTTGGTCCCCGCCAGACACTGGTGGCCGTCAACAATGTTTCTTTCGACATCTATAAGGGGGAAACTCTGGGGGTTGTAGGTGAGTCCGGCTGCGGTAAGTCCACCATGGGCCGCGTGGTGATGGGTATCTATCATCCCACCAAGGGCAGAATCCTGTACCGCGACAAGGAAGTCAATCTGAAGCATACCAAGGATCGTTTTGCCTATTCCCGTAAGGCACAGATTATTTTCCAGGACCCCTATGCTTCCTTGAACCCCCGTATGACTGTGGGTACCATCATTGCAGAGGGTATGGAAATCCACAATATGTACGACAAAGAGAAGCGTCAGCAGCGTGTGTATGAGCTGCTGGAAACCGTCGGTCTGAACCGTGAGCACGCAAACCGTTTCCCTCACGAATTTTCCGGCGGCCAGCGTCAGCGTATCGGTATTGCCCGTGCGCTGGCCATCGAGCCCGAGTTCATCGTGTGCGATGAGCCTATTTCCGCTCTGGACGTTTCCATTCAGAGCCAGATTATCAACCTGCTGAAAGATTTGCAGAATAAGCTGGGCCTGACCTATATGTTCATTGCCCATGACCTGAACATTGTCAAGTATATCTCTGACCGTATCGCCGTTATGTACCTGGGCAACCTGGTAGAGCTGGCAGACAGTGACGAGATTTATGACCACACCCTGCATCCCTACAGTAAGGCGCTTCTGTCCTCCGTGCCGATTCCCGACCCGGATAAGGAAGCCCAGAAGAAGGCGCAGGTGCTTTCTGGCGACGTGCCCAGCCCCATCAATCCCAAGCCGGGCTGTCCCTTTGCCAACCGCTGCCCCAACGCCACCGATCGGTGCCGTCAGGAGACTCCGGTGCTCAAGGAAGCACGTCCGGGCCATTTTGTGGCCTGTCATCTGGTGTAATACCGGAGAAGTTTTGCCTTATCACAGCCTCCGGCAGGTCCGGGGGCTGTTTTATTTTGCATAAAGGAGTTGTTAGCCATGACTGTCAATGAAAAAATTGCCGCATTGCGCGGAGAAATGGCGAAAGCCAACGTGGATGCGCTGGTGATCCCCACCAGTGACCCTCATATGAGCGAATATATTCCCGAAGCCTGGAAGGCCCGCAAGGAGTTTTCCGGATTTACCGGTTCTGCTGGTACGCTGGTAGTTACCACCGAAGAGAGTGGACTGTGGACGGACGGCCGGTATTTTATCCAAGCGGAAACCCAGCTGTCCGGCAGCGAAATCAAACTGTTCCGCATGCGGGAGAAGGGTGTCCCCACTGTGGAGGAATATCTGGCTGATACCCAGGCCGGAAAGACGGTAGCAGTGGACGGTGCCATTTATCCGGCAGCAAGCGGCTTGCTGCTCCAGGAGAAACTGGAAAAAGTGGGTGCTGCTCTGGTCAGCGAAGATTTGGTCATGCCTGTTTGGGAAAACCGCCCCGAGCTGCCCCACACCCCCGCTTATGTACTGGATGTCAAGTATGCAGGTCTTTCTCCCAAAGAGAAGCTCCAGCAGGTTCGGGAAAAGCTGGCAGAAAAGAACGCTGATGCCCAGCTGTACAGCACACTGGACTGCGCCAACTGGCTTTCCAATGTCCGTGCATCCGATATTGCCTATAATCCCTTCGCTACCTCTTATGTGCTGGTGCTGAAGGATGAAGCCCGTCTGTATCTGGATGAGGACCGTCTGAGCGCTGAGGATATCGCCTATTTGAAGGAAACCTTCATCCTGCGTCCCTACAATGCGATTACAGAAGACCTGTCCGATGATCTGGGCGGTGCAAAAATGCTGGTAAATAAGGCTGGTATCAGCTATGATAACCTGCTGCGCCTGATGAAGAACGACACGGTTTCCATTACCTATGGCACCGATGTGGTGACGGCACTCAAGGGCGTGAAGAACCCCACCGAGCTGAAAAACATTCGTGAAGCCCATGTGTGGGACGGCGTGGCACTGGCGAACTTCTGGGTCAAGCTGCAGAAGCGCATGGACGCAGGGGAGGCAGTCAGCGAATATGACGTGTGCTTGATGCTGGCAGAAGAACGGGCAAAAATGCCGGAGAACAAGGGCGAGAGCTTTGATACCATTGCAGGCTACGGTCCCAACGCTGCCATGATGCACTATGGCCCCACCGCGGAGAAGTCCGACATGCTGCAAAAGAAGGGCTTTTTGCTCATCGATTCTGGCGGACAGTACCTGACCGGTACCACCGATGTAACCCGTACTTTTGTCATGGGTCCCATTAGTGAGGAAGAAAAGACCGACTTCACCCGTGTTCTCAAGAGCCATATTCAGCTGGCTATGGCGGTGTTCCCGGAGGGAACCAAGGACGGTATGCTGGATTGTCTGGCACGTCAGCAGGTGTGGAAATACGGTCTGGATTACCGCTGCGGCACCGGTCACGGTGTGGGATTCTTTGGCGGTGTCCATGAAGGTCCCCAGAATTTCAGCCAGCGTTCTTCCGGCGTGCTGAAAGAGGGCATGACCATCACCAACGAGCCTGGCCTGTATCTGGAAGGCAAGTACGGTATCCGTACCGAGAACCTGCTGGAAGTGGTGTTCTGGAAGGAAACTGAATATGGCCGCTTCCTGAAGATGGAGCCGCTCACTTTGTTCCCCATTGACCGCAAGGCCATTGATGTGGACATGATGACCCGCGAAGAGCTGGATTATCTGAATGACTACCATCAGAAGGTGTACAAGGCATTGGCACCCCATGTGGAGCCTGAGACACTGCCCTGGCTGGAGGAAGCCTGTCAGGCACTGTAAATCATAAAAAAGGGGATAGCCCCGGAACGGAGTGAGCGGATTGAAAAACGATTTTTCACAGGGAAGCGTGGCGAAAAACATTCTCAGCCTGGCAGCACCTATGACGCTGGCCCAGCTCATCAATGTGCTGTACAATCTGGTGGACCGGATTTATATCGGCCATTTGCCCAATGCTTCTTCTCTGGCGCTCACCGGTCTGGGGGTGACATTCCCTATCATTACCATTATTTCCGCTTTTTCCAACTTATTCGGCATGGGTGGAGCGCCGTTGTGTTCCATCGCCCGGGGAAAAGGGGAGCACGAATATGCCCGCAAGGTCATGGGCAATTCCTTTCTGGCGCTGATGATTTCGGGCGTTGTACTGATGGTGGTGTGCTTTTCCTTTAAAGAGCCGCTGCTGTATCTCTTTGGCGCCAGTCAGGATACCTTCGGATATGCCAATGACTATCTGGAAATCTATCTGATTGGCACAATTTTTGTGATGATCAGCCTGGGAATGAACAGTTTCATCAATTCTCAGGGATTCGGCAAAATGGGAATGCTGACGGTGCTGCTGGGCGCTGTGATGAATGTCATTCTCGACCCGATTCTGATTTTCGGGCTGCAAATGGGCGTTCGCGGAGCAGCGCTGGCCACGGTGATTTCTCAGGGACTTTCCGCAATTTGGGTGCTGCGGTTCCTGACGGGAAAACAGGCGATTTACCGGCTGGAACTTGTCTGGATGAAACCGAATTTTCGGGTTCTCCGGGAAATTACGGGGCTGGGAATGTCCAGCTTTATTATGTCGGTGACCAATGGCTCGGTGCAGATGGTCTGTAATCTGACCCTTTCCATCTATGGAGGGGATCTCTATGTGGGAATCATGACGGTGATCAACGCAGTGCGGGAAGTACTGACGCTGCCGGTGATGGGTGTGACCAATGGCGCACAACCGGTCATGGGCTTTAATTACGGTGCAGGCAAATTCCAGCGGGTTCGGCAGGGAATTCGGTTTACGTCCATCATCTGCATTCTCTATACCATCGGCGCGTGGCTGCTGACACTGCTTTTTCCCGCCCAGTTTATCCATCTTTTCAACAGCGATCCGGCGCTGCTGGAAAAAGGAGTGCCGGCCATGCACCTGTATTTCTTCGGATTTTTCATGATGTCCCTGCAATTTGCCGGACAGTCCACCTTTGTGGCGTTGGGCCGTTCACGGCAGGCGGTATTTTTCTCCCTGCTGCGA
>CAJMOI010000033.1 GCA_905215105.1 uncultured bacterium | reverse complement strand
CCCGCATAGCGGGTGGTTGTCTGTTTCGCTCTGCTCAACTGCCTAAAGGCACTAATCAAACGGCAGTTTTCAGTGGCAAAAGGTCACTGAAAACTGCCGTTTTTTTAATTTGCAGCAAAAATTTGAAAAAGTGTTCGCAAAGAGGGAACACTATTGGTGTCAGGGAAGCAGCAGGGACAGCAGAACTGTAATAATTCCGCTGACGCCAATGGAAATCCCGCTCATAGCGCCCTGAATTTCTCCCAGTTCCACCGCTTTGGTGGTTCCCACTGCGTGGCTGCTGGTACCGATACCCACGCCTTGGGCCACTGGATGGGAAATGTGAAAAATTTTAATAAGCAGCGGGGAAAGAATCGCCCCCAGAATGCCCGTGAAAATCACCGCCGCCACGGTTACGGCCACCAGACCGCCGTGCTGACGGGAAATCTCCATGGCGATGGGCGTCGTCACCGACTTGGGAATCATGGCGGCGGTCAGGGCATCATCCAGGCCGAAGGCTATACACAGCCCTCCGGCACTGACCATGGAGACAATAGAACCGGCCAGACAGCCGCAGACCACCGGCAAAAAGTGCTTTTTCAACACTTCCAGCTGGCTGTACACCGACAATGCCAGCACCGCAGTGGCCGGAGCCAGAAACAGGGAAATCACATCGCCGCCCACCATAAAGTTTTCCAGCGGAATCTGAAACACCTGTAAAACCGCAATAATCAGGGCAATGGCCACCAGCAGGGGATTACAGACGGGGGTTTTCAGTTTTTTGTTCAGCCACACGCCCAACTCAAAGGTGAAGACACACAGCACAATGCCAAAAAGAGGAGAAGAAGTGAGCTCGTTCATATTATGCATCCTCCTTTCCGGTTTTGCTGTGTTTCTGCTGAATATGAATGACCAGCGTGGCCGTCAGAGCCGAAGCCGCAAAGGTCAGGATGGTAGTAATCAGACAGATCAGCAGCAGCGGCAGAAGGAACGGAAGCAGCTCTTCCGCATACTCCATAATTCCCACACCGGCGGGAATAAAGAAGAACGCCATATTCTGAAGGAGAAAATCGGATTTCTGACGGATATGGTCGGGGCGCAGCACTCGGGACAACAGCAGCAGAAACAGCAGCACTATGGCAATCACGCTGCCGGGAAAGGGAATGGGAAGCAGCAGCGAAATGCCTTCGCCCAGCAGACAAATTCCCAATACTACGCCAATTTGCAGGATCATTTTCATTGGTATTCACGTCTTTCCAGGGCGTTTCTGAAAACAAAGAAATGGACGGATTTTCCACAAGCAACAGACAGATACAAGGCAAAAAACGCAGGAATCCTTTGTGGATTCCGAGTATTTTTAACGCAGTAGCTGGCGTTGATTGTCGAAAAAGACTATCATTTCGACTTTTCAGATAGCCCCTAATCCACGGATTTCAGAGATTCCACCATGCTGATTTTCCGCAGCTTCCGTTCCATCACCAGATTGACCAGCACGGAGAACAGCATGGTCAGCAGGAAGGACCAGACATAACTCAGGGGTTTGATGGTCCGCCCGAACATGACCATATCCACTTCCACGGTGTTGATGACAAAGATGTGCAGGACAATGCCCAGCAGCAGACCAGCCAGACAGCCCAGCAGTGTCAGCATCAGCGTTTCCCGATAGACATACATGCTCACTTCCCGGTCATAGAAGCCCAGCACCTTAATGGTGGCGATCTCCCGCTGCCGTTCGGTGATGTTGATGTTGGTCAGGTTGTACAGGACGATAAAGGCCAGCATACCGGCACAGAAAATCAGGATCAATACCACATAGTTCATGCTCTGGAGCATATCGCCAAAGGTGTTCCGGGTGTCCTCCGAGAAGGAAACCAGTGTCACCTGTTCATTTTCCAACATGGCGTCTGTGGCGGCGTCCCGGTCGTCTCCGGTGAAGATGCCCAGAATCTGGTTGAACTGCTGCCGCCCAAACGTATCCTCATAGGCATTCGGCCCCATATAGATATAGTGATAGACATACTGTTCGCAGACGCCGGTAACGGTTACATCCCGCCAGCGGTCGCCCACCTTGACCCGCAGAGTGTCGCCCACGCCTGCGCCGGTGAGCTGGGAGAGCTTTTCACTGAGCACCACGCTGTCGTCGTCAAAAGCTACCGGATCATGGCCCGAGCGGGTCCGGAAGTCCACCAGCTCATTAAAAGCAGCGCTGTCTTCCGGGGACTGCACATAAACGCTCACCGTTTCCCCGTCTGTATCCGTGACCTCTCCCGATTGCTGTACCGCCATCACCGGGCTTTCCAGCCAGTCCTTCATAACCGATTCCACCTGGTCGGCTTGGGTGTCCTCTACCAGCGATACGGTGGTATCATATTTGTACAGCTGTGCGTACTGGATATCCAGAATATCGGAAATGGAGTCCCGCACACCGAAGCCGGTCAGCAGCAGCGCCGTGCATCCGGCAATGCCAGCCATGGTCATAAACAGGCGGCGTTTGTACAAAAACAGGTTTCGGGCCGTCACCTTATGGGTAAAGGAAAGCCGTTTCCAGATAGGGGTGATCCGTTCCAGCAGGATGCGTTTTCCGGCTTTCGGCGCTTTGGGCAGCATCAGGGAAGCAGGCACTTCCCGCAGTGCGCTCCAACAGGCGGAGAAGGTGGCGCCCATGGTGCACACCAGCAGCACGCCCACGGAAATCAGGGCGTAATTCAACCGATAGGGCGGAATCATGTTGGGGCCGGAATACACAATCTGGTAGGCAGTCCAAACCACCTGAGGCAGTACCTGGAATCCGATGAGAGGACCCACAATACAGCCCAGCAGGGTGGCGGTTCCCGCATAGAAGAGATATTTGAAAGCAATCTGCCCTCTGGTATAGCCCAATGCCCTATAGGTGCCGATAATGACCCGCTCTTCCTCCACCATACGGGTCATGGTGGTCAGAGCTACCAGCGCCGCTACCAGGAAAAAGATCACCGGGAATACTGTGGAAAGGGCGTCCATCCGGTTGGCGTCATTTTTAAAGCTGACAAAGCCCATATTGGCTCCACGGTCCAGTACATACCACTGGGCTGTCTCAATATCGTTGATTTTCTGCTGGGCGTCGTCGATTTGATTTTGGGCGTCCTGCAATTCCTTTTCCGCGTCGGATTTTTGGGTGTTGTATTCTTTCCAGCCTTCCTCCAGCTGGGCTTCACCGTCTTCGATTTCCTTCTGGGAGTCTTCCAGCGCCTGTTCGTTGGCTTCCAGTTCCTGTTTGCCTTTTTCCAGTTCCGCCAGACCGGCGTCCAGCTCCTGCTGGTTGGCGTCAATCTCTGCCTGACCGGCTTCCAGTTCTGCGGCGGCCTCGTCCAGCTGTTTCTGGCCTTCTTCAAACTGGGCATTGACGGAAGCGGTTTGGGCATCCAGTTCTGCCTGACCGGTTTCCAACTGGGCTTCGCCCTCTTCCACCTGCTGCTGACGGGTCTCGACTTCCTCGTTGCCCTGTTCCCACAGAGCTTTGGCCTCTTCCAGCGATTCCCGCAGAGGAGCGGCTTCCTCTTCCAGCCCGGCATCCTCCAGTTTCTGAATCTGGGCTTCCAGCTCGCTGATCCACTTTTCGGTCTCCGTCAGGGCAGCCTGTGCCAGCGCCAGCTGCTGTTTGCCCTCTTCCAGCTCTTTTTTATTGTCGTCGATTTCTTTCTGGGCGTCTGCCAGCTTGTCCTCTGCCTGCTGCTTCTGCTGGTTGAACGCCTGCAATTGGGTGTCATACTGGTACTGTCCCCAGCGCAGCTCCCACTGGGCGTCTTTCAGGGCTTCCTGTCCCTCGTCCAGTTCTTTCTGGGAGTCTTCCAGCTTTTGCTTCCCTTCTTCCAGCTGTTTTTTTCCGTCTTCCAGCTGCTGCTTGCCCTCTTCCAGCTCCTTTTCGCTGTCGTTGAGCTTTTGTTCGGCTTCCTGCAATTGCTCTTCTGCTTCCGCCTTTTTGTCGTCCAGTTCCTTTTGGGAATCTTCCAGCTCTTTCCGGGCCTCGTCCTTCACTTCGTCGGTGCGGATAACGGTTCGTTCCTCACCCAGCTCTTCCAGGCGCTCCTGTACCTCGTCCACTACCTGCTCATACTCGGTTTCAAAGGAATTCAGTTCTTTGGTGTCCGCCACCGTGGCGAAAATCTCGGTATAAGCTTCCTGATCGAAGTTTCCCTCCGGCACATAGGCGTACATATCCAGCTGGCCGTTGCCCACGGCAGTGGAACCGATGGTGAAGGACACATAATAGGCGGACTTAACCAGTCCCACCACCGTCAGCTCCGTCTCTTTCAGACCTCCGGTTTCGGAATCCTCCTGTTCCACGGTGATGGTCTGGCCGATGGGGGAAGTTTCCTGCTCCCCTACCTGACGGGTTCCCAATACGCATTCATTGTCTTTTTCCGGCCAGCGGCCTTCCAGCAGTACCGGGCGGTTCAAATAGTTGTCGTTGTCCTCGGACAGGTCCTCCGGCAGGCTGTGAAACCGGGTGGAAAATTCCTGCCCGTCCAGTATGGCGGATGCGTCCAGCTGATAGCCGGGCATGACGCCGGTAATTCCCTCCACGTCTGCCACAGCCGCCACGTCGTCGTCGGTCAGTCCCAGGGTGGAGAGAATCTGAATGTCCATCATGTTGGCTTCATCGGCGTACCGGTCCACGGTGTCCCGCATATCCGGGCCGCAGGATAACAGTCCGCAGAAAAAGCCAGCGCCAAGAGCCACAATCCCGAAAATTGCAAAAAAACGGCTCCGGGATTTCCACACCGCCCGCAGCATGTCCTTGGCGGCGGCGGAAAACCCTCTTTTTTTCCTGCCCATTACCACTCAATCCTTTCTGCGGGAAGCGGATGTTCATTTTGAATCATTTCCAGCACCCGGCCGCTTTTAATGCGGATGACCCGGTCGGCCATGGCGGTAAACGCCTGGTTGTGGGTAATCACGATGACGGTTTTTCCCGTGTTGCGGCAGGTGTCCTGTAAGAGTTTGAGGATGTTTTTGCCGGTGACATAGTCCAGCGCGCCGGTGGGTTCGTCACACAGCAGAAGCTTCGGATTTTTCGCCAGCGCCCGGGCAATAGCCACCCGCTGCTGTTCGCCGCCGGACAGCTGGGAAGGGAAGTTCTTCATCCGCTCTTCCAGCCCCACCAGCCGCAGGGCTTCCTCGGCGTCCATGGGGTCCCGGCAGATCTGGGAGGCCAGCTCCACATTTTCCAGCGCCGTCAGGTTCTGGACCAGGTTGTAAAACTGGAACACAAAGCCCACGTCATACCGCCGGTATTCGGTGAGCTTTCTGGGGGAATAGGCGCTGACCTCCTGCCCGTCCAGCAGGATTTTTCCGCCGGAACAGGTGTCAATGCCGCCCAATATATTGAGAACCGTGGTTTTACCTGCGCCGCTGGGGCCGACGATGACCACGAATTCGCCTTTTTCCACGATAAAATCCACACCATCCGCTGCAGCGATTCGCTGGCTGCCCATCTGGTAATATTTCGTTACATTCTGAAATTCCACAAATGCCATCTTTACCGCCTCCGTCAGAAGTTCCGGGCTGTTCTTTTGAACACAGTATACCAAAACAATATGAATAAATCTATGAAATTTGAAAAACAGAACAATATTTTTGAAGTAACAAAAAGGCCGTATTTTCCCGGGCTTTTTTGGGACAGGACTTTGTGTTATAATGAAACCAAAAAAAGGCCCACGGCCATGACATAAGGAGCAGCTTTATGAAACAGTCCAAACGGCTGGGAAAACCCGGCTTTTCCAAACAGGAACCCGCCCCGGAGAGCGCTGTCAAAACAGACGCCCCCAAAAGCCACACCCCCTGCCCCCTGTACCGCAAATGCGGCGGCTGCCAGCTGCAAAACATGGACTATGCCCGCCAGCTCCACTGGAAGCAGGAGCAGGTCCAGCGGATGCTGGGGAAATACTGCAAAGTGCAGCCCATCATCGGCATGGAGCATCCCTTCCATTACCGGAACAAGGTGCAGGCGGCCTTTGCCTGGGACAGAAGCCGGAAGAAAATTGTTTCCGGCGTGTACCAGTCCAGCACCCATCACGTGGTGCCGGTGGAAACCTGCATGACGGAGGACGAGACCGCCGACAAAATCATCGGGGCAATTCGTCGGATGATGCCGGGGTTTCACATGACGCCCTATGACGAGCGGACGGGAAAGGGCTTTTTGCGCCATGTGCTGGTGCGCCGGGGCTTTACCACCGGGCAGGTCATGGTGGTCATGGTGACGGCCACGCCGGTATTCCCCGCGAAAAACAATTTCTGCCGGGCACTGCGTCAGGAGTTCCCGGAGATTACCACCATTGTCCAGAACCTGAACGACCGGTACACCAGCATGGTGCTGGGCGAGCAGGAAAAGGTGCTCTATGGCCCGGGCTACATTGAGGACGTGCTGTGCGGGTGTACTTTCCGCATTTCGCCCCGTTCTTTCTATCAGATCAACCCGGTACAGACGGAAATCCTCTACCGCACCGCCTTGGAACACGCCGGGCTGACGGGAAAGGAAACGGTACTAGACGCCTACTGCGGCGTGGGAACCATCGGTCTGGCAGCGGCCAAGCTGGGCGCTGGCCGGGTCATCGGCGTGGAAGTCAACCGGGACGCGGTTCGGGACGCCATTGCCAACGCCAAAACCAGCGGCGTGCAGAACGCCCGGTTCTACTGCGCCGACGCAGGGGAATTCATGGTGGATATGGCGGAATCCGGCGAAAAAGTGGACGTGGTCATCATGGACCCGCCCCGTGCCGGCAGTGATGAAGCGTTCTTGTCTTCGGTGTGCCGTCTTTCTCCGGAAAAGCTGGTGTATATCTCCTGCAACCCGGAGACACAGGCCCGGGATTTGCGGTATCTCACTTCCCACGGCTGGAAGGTGGAATTCTTACAGCCCGTGGACATGTTCCCCCACACAAACCATATTGAAAATATCGCGGTTTTGAGAAGAAATTAATGAATAAGGAGAAACTATATGTCTGGATGTACTTGTGAAAATTGGAGTTTGCAGGATCTATCAAGTGCTCTACGGGATATGCATAAAGATAATAAACGAATTGTAGTCCCTATGTTTCAACGAGGGAAGCGTTGGAAAAAGGATCAAGAAGAAAAGTTTATCGATTCGTTAATCAAAGGCTATCCTGTTGGTACAATGCTGTTTTATGAAACATACGAAGATAATAAGCGCACATATATCTTAGTTGATGGATTGCAGCGTGGTAACAGTATAAAAAAATACATGACAAATCCGACGGAATTCTTTTATGATAACAGCATTTCGGATGAATTCTGTTGCAAAGTATTGAAGTTAGTTTATCAGTCCGATGAGAAAGAATTGTACGCTAAAATTCGTGGAATTTTGACCACCTTTATTAAGGAACAAAATACATTCAAAAATCTTCAATATTTTTCTGTAGCAAAACAGATTGCCGATGCGTTTTCGGCTGGATTTGAACCGATTGAGCAGCTTATCGAAGTAATCAAACTTTTTTTTGAGGAACGGCAGGATTTATACGATAAAATTGCCAGCACTATTATTCCGGTTATCGTATATACCGGTGACGAGAATAATCTTCCAGAAATTTTTGATAGAATTAATTCACAGGGTACTCCACTCGATCAGTATGAGGTATATGCAGCTGCATGGCCTGTTAAACAGAAATTTGCCATAAAAAATTCCGATATTGTCGAACATGTGATTCGTAAATATGACACCTTCGAAGAAGATAATTTCAAAATTCATGGGTATAATCGTGAAGAAATGCGCACTTATAAAACAGTAAACGCTTTTGAATACCTATTTGGCTTGAGCAAGCATCTTGTCGAAAAATATGATATTCTCGCCTTTAATAAGAACTTCGCAGAGGATAAAGTAAACCCATTAGCATTTGAATTGGTAAACGCTTGTCTCAATGACACAGACAAGATCAAAACCTTATATAAAAAGCTATACGCTTTGGATGTCAATGCCTTTGAGATTGCTTTGTATAAAGCAATTGAATTCGTGCGGGATTCCATTCTGGTAATTACAAAATTTAAAGGGAATTCTCGAAACGCAAACAAAATCTTCCATTCTAAGTACCAAATTCTTTCTATGATTTCTACTACATTCAAGGAGATGTATACAGGGATAGATTATACACATTTTTCCGATACTTGGCAGGAACGCAAACAAAAAATAGCCAGAAATCTTGTTCAATATTACGTATATGATATTATTACTAATTATTGGTCTGATGGAGGTACGGGAAAAATACACAGTGCAGCTAAACCTAATCGTTATATGATGAAAATTCCAAACCGTGCATGGATGACCGCTCTTGATGGCTTCTTCGAGAGATCTATGCTTCGCGCGGAGAAGAAAAATATCGCAAATCCACGAAGTGAAGAATATGTTATTCTAAACTGTATCTATTTAAAGACTTTTACAGCTATGGATCAGCTTTCTATAGATCGTTTCGATGTAGAGCATATTGCACCAAAAGAACAGATGCGTAAATTGATAGAGTCTTGTAATGGTGAAGGGCTGCCAATCAGTTGTATTGCTAATCTCTGTTATTTACCAGAATATCTGAATCGCAGTAAAGGTGCAAAAAACTTTTATCAAGATAAAAAATATTTACAGCATATCGATCTTAAAGAAGTTGAGGAAAAGTATAGTTTTACTGAGAGTGATGATCTTGAATGGATGGACATGCCGTATGAGGAGCCTGAAGATTTCGCTGTTTTGAAAGAATATTATACCGACTACTGTACCAAGAGATTTGATAAATTGAAACATCTTTTATGTGATTCTTTGGGAATCACATATGAGGAAAATATATCAACAGAAGAAGTTGTTTACAAGATAGTTGAGGCAAAAAAATCTGATAATAAGTATGAAAAACAGGCTCGTTTTGCTGATAAGTGCAGTATTCACCTTGCAGAAACATTGGATACGGATTTGTTAAAAGTGGGTAGAAACGTATATAAATCCGTTGATGGAAAGCAAGGATTCGTTATTTCTACCTCGAAAATGTACACTCAAGGTAGCAAAGAAAGGTATTGGTTTGCATATCGAAGGAAGCCTTTTGAAGACATTACAGATTGCCAAGAGCAATATGTTGCTTATGGTTGTAAAAACGAAAACACAATTATACTCTTACCAGTTAAAATAATAGAAGAAAATCTAAAATATTTAAATATTTCTACTGATGAAGACGGAAATATAAGTCATTGGCATATAGTATTTTGTAAAAATGAAGATGGTAATATAATATGGCAATTACCAAAGAATAGCAACAAATATTTAAATATAAATGCTTATCTACTTTAAGATTTGACTATAGCATTTTTAGAAAGGACTCTATCATGGACATTATCCTCTTACTTCTGCTTTTAGCAGTGCTGGCCTTGCAGGTCATACTGCTGCTGAACCGCAAAAAAACCGGCGAAGCCACGGGCAATCTCCATCAGGAGCTGTCGGAGATGCAGAGACAGCTCTCCGACGGAACCCGCAGCGCTTCCGGAGAGCTGCGCCGCGCCATGGACGACAGCCAGAGCCGCCTGCGCTCCGAGCTCAGCGGCACGGTGCAGACCTCTGTGCAGCATATGGGCACGCTGCTGCAAAACGGGCAGAAGGTCATCGGCGAGGAACAGAGCCGCAAGCTGGAGGAATCCGGCCGGCACACCGCTGAACAGCTTTCCAGTATGCGAAAGGAAGTTTCTTCCCAGCTGACCCGCATGAACGCCGACACCGAAGCCCGGATGCAGCGCTTTTCCGAAGAAAGCGGCCAGAAGCTGGAAGCCATCCGGAAGACGGTGGAGCAAAAGCTCTCTGACCTCCAATCCGAGAACACCAAAAAGCTGGACGAAATGCGGCAGGTGGTGGACGAAAAGCTGCAAAAAACACTGGAAGACCGGATGACCCAGTCCTTCAAGCTGGTGAGTGAGCGGCTGGAAGCCGTTTACAAAGGGCTGGGCGAAATGCAGACGCTGGCTTCCGGCGTGGGTGACCTGAAAAAAGTCCTCTCCAACGTCAAAACCCGGGGTATTCTGGGCGAAATCCAGCTGGGCGCCATTCTGGAGGAAATCCTGGCGCCGGAACAGTACGAAACCAATGTGGTCACCAAAAAGGGCAGCCGCAACCCGGTGGAATACGCCGTCAAGCTCCCCACAGACGATGGCAGCGGCATTTATCTGCCCATTGACTCCAAGTTCCCCAGCGACGCCTATCAGGAGTTGCTGGACGCCTATGATTCCGGCGAAAAGGCCCGGGTGGACGAGGCCGCGAAAATTCTCCGTACGCGGATTCTGCTGTTTGCCAAGGATATCAGCGACAAGTATATCGACCCGCCGAACACCACCGATTTTGCCGTCATGTTCCTGCCCTTTGAAGGGCTGTATGCCGAAGCGGTGAACCGCGGCATGGTGGAGGAGCTGCAAAGCAAATACAAAGTCAACCTGGCCGGCCCCAGCACCATGGCGGCGCTGCTCAACAGCTTGCAGATGGGCTTCCGCAGCTTTGCCATCCAGAAGCGCAGCGGCGAGGTCTGGGAAGTGCTGGGCGGCGTCAAAACGGAATTCGACAAATTCGGCGACGCACTGGAAGCCACCCAGAAGCGTCTGGAACAGGCCAACAAGGAGCTGGACAAACTGGTGGGTGTGCGTACCCGCCAGATTCAGCGGAAACTGCGCAGCGTCACCCGGCTGGACCCGTCGGAAAGCCAGCGGATGTTTGCGCTGGAAGACAGCGATTCCCTCAGCGAAGAATAAAAAACAGCTATTTGAATCCCCTGCTTTTTTTGAAAAGCAGGGGATTTTTGCATATTTTACCCGAATTTTACATGAATTTGACGCCGTTCACTCCTGCGAAAGGTATTCTGGTTATCAGTAAACTGGATATACTGGAAGTTTTTTTACTGTTTTTCGGGCGCAGACCCCGAAAACTGAAAAAGCCTTTCGTATTTCTGACAATAAATAGGGGTGTCATTATGGAACAGGAACATGCGCTTGTCACCATGGTGTATGCGGCCAAGGATGATACACAGGCGGCGGACGATCTGGTCCGGCAGTATCTTCCTTTCATTCGCTCGGAAACCGCCAAATTTCTCCACCGTATGCCGGTGGAAGGGGAGGACGACGAGCTGAGCATCGCCATGTTTGCTTTTCACGAAGCCGTTTTACAGTATCAGAAAACCAGAGGGGCGTTTCTGCGGTTTGCTGCGGCAGCCATCAAAAACCGGCTCATTGACCACGCCCGGCGGGAACGCCGCCATCAGGGACAGGTGTCCCTGCACGTCAGCGGAGACGATGATGACCGGGAGCTGCTGGACAAAATGGAGGACCCTCACAACGAGCTCCATCATCGGGAGGACCGTTCCGCGGCACAGCGGGAAATTCTGGAATTTTCCCAGCAGCTGAGCGATTTCGGCCTTTCCCTGACGGATATTGCCGATAACTGCCCCCGACAGAAGCGAACGCTGGAAGCCTGTCATCAGGCGCTGGCCTTTGCCATTTCTCATCCGGAGCTGTTGGAAAAGCTGGTTTCCAGCAAAAAACTGCCCCTTTCCCAGCTGGCACTGGGCTCCGGCACAGAGCTGAAAACGCTGGAACGCCACCGCCGTTATCTGGTTGCGGCGATGCTGGCCTATACCAATGGATTTGAAATCATTCGGGGCCATTTACAGCAGGTGAACCCGCGGAAAGGAGACCGTTCAGTATGAAATATCTGGTGATGGAATGCGGCCTGAGCTACGCGGTGGTATTGGATCAGGAGGGGCGATTCCTCAAAGTGGCCAATTTGAATTATCAGGTAGGCCAGACTGTGGAAGAGGTGATTCCCTTCCGGGAGGAGAGCACCGTCTGGTGGAAAAAACCGGCGGTGTGGAGTACAGCAGCGGCAGCCTGTGTGCTGCTGGTCTGCTTTACCGTTTTCCAGTTTTTGTTTCTCACCATCGGCACTGTCCGAATGCAGATCAATCCCGATTTGCAGATTTCGGTGAACCGGCTGAACCGGGTGATTTCGGTGGAGGCGCTCAACGGGGAAGGGGCCGAAGTGATGGGGGATGACAGCTGGTTCGGTCAATTGCTGGAGGAAGTTTCTGACCAGCTGGCAGACCGGGCCATGGAGCTGGGTTATCTGGAAGACGGCGGGGACATCTGGCTGTCTGCCCAGTCGGATGACGACAGTTGGAAAACCAGTTGGGAAACCGCCCTTTCCGAAGAGCTGGACGATCATCTGGAGCATCGGGTTTCCATTCATATCGGAGAGCGGGAGGAAACGGTTTCCGATGGCGGTGACGACCACACCGTCGTGATTACACCGGAGGGGCAGGAAACCCCGTCTCCCACGCCGGCGCCCACAGTGAAGCCCACTGAAAAACCGGAAACCCCCTCTGATGACGGAGGAACTGTTTCCACACCAAAGCCCACGCCGGTTCCTACCGTTAAACCCAAGCCCACTCCCACTCCGGACGATGATGATGACGACGATGACGATAATCAGCAGTCCAGCAGTAGTCAGGATGACGACGATGATGATAATGATAATGATGATGATGACGATGGAAACGACGACGATTATACTGATGACGACAGCGATGACGATACAGACGACTGATTTCTGACCAATAAAATTAGAAAAAATTTGAAAAAAGTTTTTTCAGACCCCGGTTTCCGGATTTTCCCTTCGTATTCTTTATACATCAGGCGGGAACAGAGAAACACGCCGAAGAAAATCCAATCAAAAAAATTATATGTGAGGAGAAACGACTATGAAAAAGACCACCTTGAAGAAAACCACCCTGATGGCCGCTGCCGCAATCCTCAGCCTTTCTGTGCTGGCGGGCTGCGTATCCGCAAATGATTCTTCCGCAGCAGGCGCCCCCACCACCGGAACTTCCGGTTCCACCACTGCAAGTGCAGGAACGATCCTTCTCAGCGTGAATCCCGAAATCGAAATGGAATATGACGGCAAGGGCCGGGTTGTCAGCCTGGAAGGCCTGAACGACGACGGCAAAAAGGTTCTCACCGGTTACACCGGATTTGAGGGCAGAGAGTGCGATGATGTGGCAGCCGAGCTGGTGAAGAAAATCTATGACGGCGGTTACTTCAGCAACAAAGTGGACGGACACACCCCCAACATTGTGGTGAAGCTCTCCGAGGGCTCCCAGTATCCCGACGACGATTTTCTGGAGGACGTTGCAGAAGAAGTTCGCGGAGCCGTGAAGGTTTGCAGCCTGGACGCTTCCGCCATTACCGTGGATCAGGACGATTATGACGGCAAAAACGGCTATATCGGTCTGGAAAAGGCCAAAGAGCTGGTGCTGGCCCAGCTGGGACTGGATGAGGCCACCTTTACCGATCGGGAATATGATCTGGACGACGGCGTTTATGAGATGGAATTCACCGCCAACGGCACAGAGTATGAATTTGAAGTCAATGCCGTTACCGGAAAGATCGAAGAAGCCGACTATGACCGGAACGATGATTGGAACGGATATGACGACGATGATGACGACGATCGTTACGATGATGACCGGTACGAGAGTGACGACGATGACGACGATCGTTACGATGATGACCGGTATGAAAACGATGACGATGACGACGATGACGACGATGATGACGACCGCCGCGCTACTACCGCAGCAAAGCCCACTGCAAAACCCACCGCAAAGCCTGCTGTGAACCAGAATGACGACGATGATGACGATGATCGTTATGATGATGACCGGTATGAGAACGACGACGATGACGATCGTTATGACGACGACGACAGAGATGACGACGACGACAGAGATGACGACGACGACGATGATGACGACCACGATGACGACCGTGACGACGACTGAGTTGCCTGCTCCCGCGGATGCAGACCCTGAATGGGTCTGCATCTTTTTTTGTTGCAACAGAGAGGGAGATTTGCTGTTTTGTAAAGAAAAAACTTGCATCCGGGGGAAAAAATCACTATACTGAATAGGCGGACCCTTTTGCACTATAGCAGAGTAAAGAGAAAGCCGTACCGGGAATGGAAGGTTTTCGGATTGTCCCGGCATAATTTTTGAGGAGTGAAGCCTTATGAACGAAAAGAAGCAAACCGGCCTGCGGGATTCCTTCCGCAGTAAAACCGGTTTCATTATTGCCTGTATCGGTTCTGCCGTGGGTATGGGCAATATCTGGCTGTTCCCCTACCGGACCGGCCAGTTTGGCGGCGCGGCATTTTTAATCCCCTATTTTCTCTTTGTCATCATACTGGGATTTTCCGGTGTGGCAGGAGAAATGGCATTCGGACGGTCACAGGGAACCGGCCCTCTGGGGGCTTTTTCCAACGCGGTGAAAATGCGGGGCAAGCGCGGCGGACGGGTGATCGGAATCATTCCGGTGGTGGGCTCTCTGGGCATTGCCATTGGATATTCGGTGGTTGTGGGCTGGCTCTTTAAGTATCTGTTTGAGTCCTTTACCGGCAACCTCTTTGCCGCCGAGGACACCGGCGCCTTTTTCGGCTCCATTGCCGGAAACTTCGGCAGTGTGGGCTGGCATATGCTGGGCCTTGCCATTACCTTTGCCATTATGCTGTTCGGTATTTCCAGGGGAATTGAGAAAATGAACAAACTCATGATGCCCCTGTTCTTCGTGTTCTTCCTCGCATTGATGATCCGGGTGTTCACTCTGGACAATGTAGCGGCGGGGTATGAATATCTGTTTGTGCCTGATTGGAAATATCTCGGCGATGTACGCACCTGGGTTTATGCGCTGGGTCAGGCCTTCTTCTCTCTGTCTCTGGCCGGTTCCGGCACCATCGTGTATGGCAGTTATCTGAAGAAGGACACGGATATTATCAGCTGTGCCCGGAATGTGGCGTTTTTCGACACCTGCGCGGCACTGCTGGCCGGACTGGTCATTATCCCGGCAGTGTTTGCCTTTGGGGAAGATGTGGCTTCCGGCCCGCCCCTCATGTTCATCACTCTGCCCAAGGTGTTCCAGCAGATGCCTTTCGGTGAAGTTTTCGCCATTGTCTTCTTCATCGCGGTGCTGTTTGCCGCCATTACTTCCCTGATGAACCTGTTTGAGACGCCCATTGAAGCATTGCAGACCCAGTTCGGCCTTTCCCGGAAGGTATCGGTGGGCATTGTGGCGCTGATTGCTGCGGTGGTGGGTATTTTTATCGAGAGCGGCGACACCGTGAGCGCCTGGATGGACATAGTATCCATTTACATCATTCCGTTGGGCGCACTGCTGGCTGCCATTATGTTCTTCTGGGTGTGTCCCAAGGGCTATGCCCGGGAACAGGTACAGATGGGCCGTAAAAAGCCCATTGGCCGCTGGTTTGAGCCGGTGACCAAGTATCTGTTTGTGGGCCTGACGCTGGCGGTCTACATTCTGGGCATTTTCTTCGGCGGCATTGGCTGAGAAAATACGGAAATACAGGAAGAGGAAATTTCTGGTAATTAACAAATGTTAAGGAAAAAGGCAGCCTGCTATGTTATAATGGCGCTACGTTGTTCATTTTGACAAAGTTCGCGCCTTGTTATCAGAAGACTGCAAAAACAGGAGACACGCGGGAACTTTGGTTTCGCGTGTCTCTTTTTGTTAGGGGGCTATCTGAAAAGTCGAAATTATCGTTTTTTCTATCGGCATCATGAAATGATGTCGTGCAACGCCAGCTACTGCGTTAAAAATACT
>CAJMOI010000032.1 GCA_905215105.1 uncultured bacterium | reverse complement strand
TTTCCTACACTAGGGGGCCTTTTGTCTATTGTCCGTTTTTACTGGTTCGGTTCAAGAGAGGGAGCGTGCCTTTGTTGTTTTCAGTATGCAGTGAAAACGTTTGAAGTCTTCTTGTAAATTGTCAGATTACTTCACTGCGTTTCTCTTTTTTCTCTGCAGTACTACCAGTGCAGCGGCAGCAGACATTGCCAGAATCAGCCATGCTGCGGAGTTGGTGTTGTCTCCCGTAGCAGGTCCCTTGTTCGGGTCTTTGGAATCGGTGCTGCTGTTGTTGCTATTGTTGTTGTTGTCGTTCTTGTTCTCGTCTTTGCTTTCATCGCTGGTATCAGTGTCATCAGCGGAAAGTTTCTCCAAACCATTGATGGCATCGCTCAGTTCTTTTGCAGCCTGATCGACTGTATTCTGATCCTCTTCGCTCAGCGTTTCATCTTCCAGTACCAGATTTGCAGCTTCCAGTGCAGCATTGAACACCTTGACGCTTGCTGCAGTATACAGTGTTACATCAATTGCGGATGCCTTGTTAATCAGCTCTTCCAGATTGGACTTGTCAGCCTTAAACCGCTGGGCCAGAATGGCATTGAGCAGTTCTTCTGCCACAGGCTGAATGTCCTGATCCATGGCGTCTCCGTCCTCATAAACGGCCTTTGCAGCTTCCAGTGCATCCAGCAACTGCTGCCAGTTGGTCTGGACATACTTGTCAGCATTCAGGACCATTTCGTCTGCCATATCAATAAGCATCTTCAGGTTGGTCTTGTCACCCTTCACAAAGTCCAGCATCCAAACGGCGTTGAACAGCTTATCCAGTGCAGCACTGACGTCTGCATTGGTTGCGTCTTCGTTGTTCAGCACTGCCTCTGCTTCGGCAAGAGCCTGTTCATAGTAAGCCTTTACACTGTCGATCAAATCGCTGATATCCTGTGCAGCTGCATAATCATAAGTCTTCTGCAGGAAAGTCTTGTCAACAGCTTCACGAACGATGACATCCATAGTAGCCAGAGTCTTGGCATTTTTCACAAAGTTCACGGTGAAGGTGTCGGTGTTGTCCAGCTTCAGAATGCCTTCATAGTCCTTGGGAGTGGGATCTGCACGATACATCTCCAGCTCGTGGAAACGAATGGCTTCATACTGGTTTCCGTTGATAGATCTGTTAATCTTCAAACGGTATACCTGTGCTGCCACCGGAGATTCCATATTGCGTTCAACTGTCTGAGCGGTATTTTCCGTAACATGGTCAATGGTAATCCAGTTTGCATTATTGGCAAGAACCGAATAGCTGGTTGCACTGTCAGAAGCCAGGAATTCCTCTTCCGTCATGCCAATTGCTTCCGTATTCAATACCTGCAGTTCAAAGTCCTCGGTATTGTAAGCGGCCGGCTCACCAATATTCTGGGCATGATAGCTGATCCACTTACCGATTTCCTCGGCTTCGGGAAGGGCGAATGCTGCCCAGCCACTATAGCCACTGGTGCACCACTTCGTATCGGTAGATCCATCAAACAGCTTCGTATACTCTTCGCCATTGTTCTGGCCGCTTCCGCCCAGAACTCTTGCATCCAGAGCAACGTTGGTTTCGGTATCAACCTCCGGCAGTTCAGCATCGTCAGGCAGGTTCACCTGGTTGCCCTCTTCGTCAAAGATCTCTGCATAAACCTTCTCGGGAACACTTGCTTTGCCCTGAAGATCATAGTCCTCCGCAACCCATGTCAAATCGGTCATGTCGGCAATCAGAGTACCACGGACGGTCTTTGCATTCTCATAGTAAGCCTCAAAATAATCCATCGTACGCAGAGTACCGCGTTTCTCCTGCGTTACTTTCAGGCTTTCGGGAATTTCTGCGAAATAGATAACAGGACGCTGTCCGTTATAAACTGCAACGCCTTCTGTGAAACCGCGAACGAAATCGCCTTCTGCGGTGCCTGCGGTCATGTCAAAACGGCTGCCGCTCAGGTCAAAGGTTTCAGCTGCTGCATAGGCGGATGCCTCTGCAGTGGTCAGGGTTTCCAGTTCGCTGTTATTGCCATAGAAGTGAGTCAAAGCTGTCAGGGCACTGATATCAAAGGTGGTCTTTGCAGTGCCGGTCAAAGACAGAGTCTTCACAGCGGTGGTTCCATCCATGGTAATGGCCAGATCCTTGGAAGTGTCATTGAGATACAGGGTTTCCAGTGCAGTGCAGTTGGAGATATCAAGGGTCTTCAGACCGGTAATGCCGGCGATAGCGCCGTCCTGAATGGCAGTCAGGCTTTCACAGCCGGACAGATTCAAAGAAGTCAGACCGCTGGGGAGCATTCCCTTTTCCAGAGTCGTGATATTGGTGCCGGACAGATTCAGGCTGGTCAGGCCAGCAATCAGGTTCAGGCCAGTCAGATCACTGATAGGACGTCCGGACAGATCCAGCTCACCCTGATATCCGGTCAGATCACCAAAAGTCGGTCCCAACAGTTCCTGCAAGGCTTCGCGCAGTTCTGTATCAGGTACGATTTCTTCCGTATATTCCCTATTGTTACTGATAGGCTCTCCGTCAATAAAAAGGAAGGTAACGGGAGCCGACTGATTCCCATTCCGATCTTCCAGTGTGACAACTGCATACTGAAGACCGGTCTTTTCAATCTCAATACCAACAGGAGACTGTCCGCCAATTCTCTTATATTCGGTAGTGGAACCGTTGATTTCCACATTCATCACAGCCCAGTCCTCTGCGGGAGGCGTGGTCAGAATGTAGTCATCAGTGCTGCCCTCGTGGCGGAACTCGCCTTCAAAGGGTTCGCAGTAATTGTCAGCCAGCTCACCAAAATAATCTACAGGAGCGTTTTCGGAACCGTCGGCATTGATTGTGGTCAGAGTAAGAATATACTCGCTGCCGTCTTCCAGAGGAATGTCAAACACAGCTTCTCCGGCGCCCTTTTCGACAGTAATGGCTTCCGGATTTTCTTTTTCACTGTACCAGTAGGACAGCTCAACCTTCACGCTCTGATACTCTTCGTCAGAGTCAGCCCAGGTAACTGTCAGCTGATTGTCGCCGCTGGCTGCCTTGATATCGGAAACCTGCTTGCCGGTATTCATGGGAACGGAAGCAGCGTCGCTCATGGAGCCGTCAGGACCCACAGCATACAGTTTCAGAGCGGTAATCTCTTCGGGATTTTCCAGAGTTTCGATGTAGTAGTTGTCCGTATACGCGCCGCCTACGAAACGTTCGGAACCGTCGGCATATTCCGCGTAAATGCGATACAGCTGCACTTCGTCGTAATTCTCATTGATGTCCCAGGAAAGCTGGATTTCACCAGTGGAATCAAACTCTCTGTCAAGCACCAGACCGGTGGGAGCGTCGGGGGTATAAGTCTTGCCGTCGCTGACCTTCAGGCCGCCCAGGTTTACCTGATAAGCGTCAACCTTTTCGGAAGCGGAAATTTCCAGGCCGATTGCGGCAATCTCTCTGCCGGCATACTCTGCCAGAGAGAAGTCCACGGTCTTCCAGCCGTCGGTCTGCTTACCGGACTCTTCGATGGGAAGGAGAACCTTCTCTTCGGGGCGATCCTTGAAGATCAGGCCCAGCTGCATAGCAGAGCTGTCATCAGCGGAAGGCTTGTTATAGGTAAAGGAAATACTGCTGTCAGCAGTGACGTCCAGATCGGTCTTGTACAGGTTCACAAACTGGCTGCCCTGTACAGCGCCATAAACGGCCAGAGAAGAACCACCGTTGTATGCGCCTACCTGCTCAAAGTCGAAGGTAGACATGGAGCCGTCACTCATCATCTTTTCCTGCTTGGGACCATAATCCCAATCCATATTCAGCAGATTGTCATCGGTGGTTTCCACCCACCACTGCCAGGTGGGAAGAATGTCCTGGAGGTTGACGTTAGTCCATTCCATATCGCGGGAAATTTCACCGTTTTCAAAATACTGCATACCATGGCCGTTATTGAAATCGGTATTGAAGGTGGTTCCATTAATGACGGAACGTTCTGCGATATAGCGGGAGAATCCCTTGAATGCGGTATCCGTTACTTCCACGTCAGGACGGTCTACACTGCTGTAGTCATTGACATATTCGGAAGGAGCGGTGAAATACATACGCTCGCGCTCTTCATTCTGCCACTGATAAGCTGCCTGATAGCGCTTGTTGCCGTCTCTGCCGTACTGCTCACGATAGAAATGGCTGCCCCAGATGGCAAAGCTCAGAATGGAGTTGCCGGTTTCATCCCGCAGGCCATCCAGGTCCTTGCTCCATCTCCACTGGCCGCCTTCTACACCATAGTACACAACCTCATGGGGGTCCAGACCCAAACTGATGGCGTGATCTGCAGAACTCTGCATGCTGCCCGGATTGTTCCAGTAGTTGAGGAAAATGGAATCTGTTACACGGCCATTGGTCTCGTTCCAGATCCAGTTGCTGTTAGTGGAGTTGAACACATTCTGATAGGAAATATAGCCGCCATCGGTAATGGAATCATACCATTGGATATAGCATCCCTGATCGCGCATCCACTTCAGCATCTCACGGAACAACGGCACATAAGAGGCATCAATTCTCTCTTCCTGATTGATAAAGTAGCCGTCGAAACCATAATAATTCATGATATCAATCAGCTTTTGTGCATAGGGGAAATTGCCGTTTTCATCCTTGTACAGCCATTCTTCCGTGTACAGGGGTGTTCTGGGAACAAAATATTCGCCCAGTGCCATAACGCCGTTTTTGTGTGCAGCGTTGATTGTTGCAACGGTGGGAATGGTCGTTGTACCGTATTCCTTATCAACACTTCCCACATCAATACCGGATGTAGGACGTCCGCCGGCACCAATCAGGTCAGTATACTGCCAGAACTTGTAAGCATTGTAGGAAAAGTCATCATAAGACTGGTTGCCGTTCCAGGGGGCTTCCGATACATCCGTGGAACGATAATCGCCGGACGAAATGACATACAGCTGTGCATCTGTGGTCAAATCGGGATTGGCCTGCGTGGCTGCAAACGCCTCATTGCGCTCCTGCAGCGGCACGCGTGCTCTCAGTTCTTTGGAATAATTGTCGGTTGAAGGATCAAAATTCAGAACATCCACAAACCGATAGCCATGTTCCCATGGTTCATAAGAGCTGCTGCTTTTTGCTTCTGCCTGAGAACCGCCTTCATCGGTTGTCTGTGCAGAAACTGGAAAAGTCATTCCGGAAAATGCTGAGCTTCCCAGCGCAAGTGCCAGAAACAGAGCGATAATCCTTTTTCCATATTTGTTTTTCATAAACGTCCTCCTTACTCTTACTTTGAGCTTACCTGTCTCTGATTTTTGTTTTTTCACCTCCCGGTAACTCCGTTTTTAAATTGGACATGCATTCATTTTCATGATTTGTTATGACAAAATGCACAAATACGTAATACATGTCAACCGTTTTTCTACAGGTTCATAGTAAAACAAAAAAACGCTTTATCATAGCACAGTTTTGAAAACGGAGTAGCACAAAATTTCAATAATCCAGCCAACTTCATAAAAAGGCTTGACAATTGCTCCGGAAAACGCGAAAATGTCCATGAATCCATGATCGCATTGTCCGTTAAAGGGAGGGATTTGGTTGTGCCAAATCAAATTTATTACTGGCAGCCTCCGCTGCCCGAATGGGATTTGCCCATTCGAATTGTAGAACGAACGAACCAGAAAATTGATATCACCATCAGCGACTGGTCCATGCACTGGCATGAAGAACTGGAATTTCAATACATTCTTTCCGGCGGAATTCGGTTAAACTGCGGAAACCAGGCCGGATGGATGTATGCCCATGACCTCTTTTTTGCCAATTGGTGTGAACCCCATCACGCACTGGAATTTGAAGACGGTACTCATTATTATGTCATACAAGTTGATTTGGACTGGCTTTTAAAGGAACACAAAAACATGCGGCTTTCCCGATATCGTGACGCGCTGACAATCTATGCCCAGAACTTTGACAGCTTCATTCATCAGGACAGCCGGCTATGTCAGTTGATGGACGAGATTATCCGTGAATATCATCAACAGGAATTTGGTTATGAAATCGCAGTGAAAGGGCTGCTGCTTTAGGTAATCAGTGTTATCTTTCAAAAGTATTTTCACATTCCGGAAAACATGGAAACCCTCACCACCTATGACAATTCCCTTCGCTATACGCGCCATGTGCTGAATTATATCTCGCACAATTACAATCGCGCCATTTCTCTGGAAACCCTGGCGAAAGAAACCGGACTGACCAAGAGTTATCTCTGTCAGATTTTCAAAAAGCATACCGGCTGCACCATCACCCGTTATATCAACCGGCTTCGCTGTTACCGGGCTATTTCCCTGATTGAAACCGGTATGTCGGTGACAGAAGCTGCGTTTGAGGTAGGATACAGCGACTATAATTATTTTTCGCGTATCTTCAAAAAAATCATCGGCATCAGCCCGACTGATTCCATGAAAAAAATCAGTGAGGATTTGAAACAGTGACTTTCTTCTGTCTTTCTCTCTTCTCTCTCATTTTCTCCACTGTACACAAAAACCGCCCTTCTGACGTCTGCAAAACGACAGAAGGGCGGTTTTATATCCGAATATTCAAAAATTCTCGAGGAAATCAGTCACTGAAAGAGATCGCCGCCGCAAAGCACGCCGGAAAGATCCAGGATTCCCACCAGAATCAGACAAATTCCAAAAAAGGAAATCATAGCGGTAACCAGTCCAAAGGGATTGAAAAGCAGAATGACTCCCAGCACTAAAGGCACCAGCATGTCGATGAGGAACAGCCATTTCCGGCGGCTGTGAAGGGCAAATGCCTGACGCATCATGGGGATTTTTCCCAGACCGGTGAGAAAGAGAATCAACCCCAGTAAAAATGGCAGAATGGACAGGAGCAGTTTGGGCACAGACAAAAACAGCAGCCCGATAATCAGAGTGAGCAATCCCAGTACCAGTTCTCCGTCAGCAGACACCTGGGCCTTTTTCAGTCTCCAGCCACGGAAAAGATATACCAGACCATACACCATCAGCAAAGCACCTATGGCCCAACAGAAAACGTTGACGCTGATTCCCGGGAACAGCAGCAGCGCTCCGCCGGCAACGATATAAAGAATGGACATCCACAAGGATGAATTTTTGGATCGATATACACGCAACACGAACGACAACCCCTTTATTTCCAAGTTGTTTTCAGTATACCACGGTGATTTCCAAATGACAACCAAAACTCCCGGAGATTCCGGCTGTATTTTGGTGAAATCTGTTTGCCATCCCCTTCGAAACATGCTATAGTGTATTCAGGAAAACTTTTTTCCCACAGATACGACATCAAAGGAGGAAATCCCATGCCATTCTGCGAAAAGTGCGGCAATCATCTACCGGAAGGCGCCAACTTCTGCGCATCCTGCGGAGCACCGGTGCCACCTGCTCCCCAACAGCCCAATAACCCTTTCCAACCGGACAGCTTTACTCCGGACAATTCTCAGCAGACACCTTATAATACCGATTATCAACCGCCCAAAGCACCGAGCCAGATGCCCGATTCCGTGAAAGCATTTCTGGATACCGAGGATCATACGGCGGAATATGATCCCCAGGACATTCAGAACAGCACCGTAATGGCGGTTCTGTCCTATCTGGGACTATTGGTTCTGATTCCGTGGTTTGCTGCCCCCAACTCCCCTTATACCCGGTTTCATGCCAAACAGGGAATGACCCTGCTGATTGTGGATATTGCATACAGCGTTCTCAGTTTTCTGCTGATGCTCATCAAAGTCCCCCATACACAGTATGTCATGGGAATTCCCATTACCTATTCTGCCACTCCCTGGTATATCAGCGCAGTGGTTTTCCTGCTGTCGCTGCCCATTCTGGCGCTGGCTGTTCTGGGCATCGTCAACGCTGTTCGGGGAAAAGCCAAAGAACTTCCCATCATTGGCAAGCTGAACTGGATTAAATAAGATTTAGAGTATTCATCAACAAAAGGACAGCCACCAAGCTGTCCTTTTTGTTTTACGTCAAATTCAATACCAGCCCGTTTTTCCGGGCAAACTCCCGCAGATTCTCTTTCTTTTGGGGAAACAACTTTGTGAACTCCTCATACCGGGCCATTTCCCAATATGCCTCCAGAGATTTTTCCGGGTCAAATTCCCCAATTTCCAAAGACGGAAAATGGAAAAATTCTGTCAGCTCCCGAGTACGGGAATCGGAAACCAGATACAGCGCCTTTGCCCCGTTCTGCATAGCCAGTACATTCCCATGAATCCGCATCCCAAGACAGAAGGAAAACTGCTGTAAAAAACGGTCCCATTCTTCCAGTGAAAAGAAGAGCTGCTTCTTCCGGTTGAGCCATTCCTGATACGGACCGCTTTTCTCTCCCAGAACTTCCTCCACAGTCTGACAGGTTTGCTCCACAAAAGCCAGCTGATATTTCCGGCAGTATTCCAGAAAAGTCAGCTCTCCGGGACGAAATCCGCCCCAGAAGGTTTTGTAATTACACACAGTGGTTTCCGGCGTGGGAGGCTGGCGGCTGTCAAAGGCATATTCCCCTCGAAAAAATACCGATGGACAGCCGATAACCTGAAAATTCCGCAGTCCATACCGGGACAGAATTTCCGCCGTATAATTCCCCCGGACGCCCATAACACACCGCTCTTCCAAACGATGGAGCAGCCGAACCGTATCAGGGTGCAGCTGGAAATCCACCTCATATCCCCGGCACTGCAAGCCAATGGAAACGGGAATCAGCGGCCTGTCCCCAATCCGATCCAGAATTCGCTCTGTGGACTCATAGCGCTGGTTCTGGGTAATCCAGATCAGGTCCGTGGTGAGAAAGGCACTGTACGAAGCCAGCTTTTCGGGATCTTCCGAAAGTCCCAGCTTGGGACGGAGAAAATCCGGCTGGAAGAGCTTTTGAATTCCCCGGAAAAACGCCAGATTTCCGGTATTCCGGCCAACCCTCGCCAGACAGGTTTCCCGGTCCTGCCCTTTTGTATCAAATGCCTCTGAAAAAATGGCAATTCTAGCGGTTTCACTCATGGCCTTCCCCCTCCTTTCTGTTTCGGGAAAGGTGTTTCCGGGCCCGATTCCGGAAGGAAGAACGGTCTACCGCCCACCAGTATGCCGCTTTGGAAAGCAGACTTTTCCGGTGGATTCCCTGTTTCATGAAAAACCAGTGAGACAGATCCTCCCCATATCGCTCCTGACGCCGTTCTTCTCTGGTTTCCGGAACCGGCTGGAACCGTTCCCGGTCTACCACTTTATAAAAAGGCACAATCCGATGATAGGCAATGTCGGTTTTCCACTGCTCGCTGAGACAGAAGGTACTGCCTGCCCACAAATCATCTTCAAACCGGCAGCAGTCAAGCAGATGGGCATCTGACTCTGTGAGGGTGTGGAGGAAATATTCATAAGGATAGGAAACCTCCATGGGCCGCATATGCATCCGGGACAGATACGGGCCGAAGCACTGACAGAAATCCTCCACAAAATCCAGTGCCGACTGCTGAATCCAGGTCATGAGGAACCACACCGGATACCGGAATTCCTCCGGCTCAAATTCCGGTACGGCTGTCTCTCCTTCCATGCGGTATCCGACACAGGAAGGCGCATAGCGGGAAAACAGCAGCTCCCGGGCCACACCGGTGATGGAGGGAGTGTAGTCATAAAAGCTGCGGATGACAAATCCGTCCCGCTCCTGACGGCACGCACAGGACTCGTCATTCTCGTGGATATAATACCCGTCAATGGGACGGCCCAACAATCGGGTCAGCATTTCCTGTGTTCTGCCGCTGTAGCCGATGTCAAACACCGCGGATTTTCCCTTGAGCAAACCGGCAAAATATCCGGCTACACTCCGGCGATAGTGGTCTGCTCCCTCTTCATCCCAACCGTACTCCGCCAGTGCAGCAGCAGTCCGCTGAAAGCTGTCATAATTTTCAAAGGGTTCATCCAGATCCATTCCCTGCTTTTCCCAATGATCCGCAGTATCCGGCAGCAGCACCGGTTCCAGCATGGCCATAAACTGACGGGGCGTACAGGCGGAAAGATTGAGATGTCCCGAAAGCCCCGCCAATTCTTTTCCGGAAAATACGCCGCAGGCCATCCCGGCTTTCCGGGACGTATAGAGATAGCGGGGAACCGGCGCTTCCGGTACCTGTTTCCGCAGAATTTCATAGGCGCGCATGGGCAGGTCGCCATCCCGGGCGATAAAGGCCAGTGTTTCATATCCCTGCCGGGTACTGTCCAGCGCCAGCCAACGTGCTACCGCCAGCAGGTGCATTCCCAAGGGATAGTAGCCCAGAAAGCAGGGGTCTCCGTTGATTTCCGTTCCCGGATGGAAGCTGACAAAGGGCATGTCGTACAGCTCCAGCGAAGCGACCGCCAGCGCTGTCCGGGTTCCCAGATATTCCATGGACTTTTCCAAATTAATCATACTGCCCGACGGTTCCGTATAAGGACAGCAGGAATGAGTGGTGGGGATATCGGAAATATTGTATTGCAGACACTCCACCGGCGCCGGGTAAAAAGCGGAATGGAGCTTATATTTCCGGGGAGATTCCACATCCGAAGCCCAGCTGTCCCCGATATGAAAAATCTCTCCCGGGGAAACACCGCTTTCTGTCAGCAGCACCTCAAACAGGCTGCCGGTGCGCTTGGTGCGGTTCACCTCTCCGGAAATCAGCAATCCCTCATAGGTTCCATATCCGTTCCCCGTCAAAATGGCTTCTATAGTCTGACGTGGCAAATACATATCGGTGGTGAAATAGATTTTTTTGCCGCAGGCCAGCGCCATTTGATAGAGATTGCGGATACTTTTCCGGACTCTGCAAAAGCGGATTTCCAGACGGCACTCCAACTCCATCATGGCGGCTGCAACTTCGGAGGAAAGGCCCGCAGACTCCTCCAGCTCCTGATAAATCTGTTCCAGCGTTACCTCTTCCCGAACCGGTTTGGAACAATAAATGGTTTTCCGGCGAAGCTCCCGTTCCGCCATGACCCGCAAAAATCCAAAGCCCCGGCTTTCGTCCGGAACCAGCCGGTGAAACTCCTCTTCCATCAGCAAAAACAGGTCGGTAGGCCGATAGAAGGGACGCACCACCGCCGTATCAAAAATATCAAAGCTGACACAGCGCACCCGGGGCGACGCGATGGCTTTTGCCAGACGGATATACCGATCGTCAAAGGCCGTGGTCAGCCGATAGAACCAGGATGCGTCCGGGACTTTGATTTCCGGGTCGTCCTGTTCCAGATGACGGCACAGAAGGGTGGTCAGGTCTTTCCGTTCCTCCCGGGAAATCTCGCTTCTGCGGATATTTTCAAACCAGAAATAGGCGTACAGCTCCCGCCATTTCAAAAAGGACGGTTCTGCCTCCATCCGGTATTCCCCGCTGCGCAGATACCGCCGAACAAACCGGAAGGCCGTTCCCAGATCCAGCAGGTTTTTTTCCAGCTTGGCAGCGCCGCCTTTCAGACTGGTGGAAGCGCCGGAGTGCTGAAAATAGTAGTAACAGCCGTATTTCCCGTCTGCCAGCTTTTCCACAAAATTGAACAGCACCGAAGAGAATACAAAATCCTCGGTCATCACCAGACGGCGGGTCTGCTTTTCCAGAATGGGCAGGGCCTTTTCCCACAAGCTGCGGGCATAGAGCTTGTTCCAGACCGTGTGCCACAAAAAACACCGGCCCTCCTGCCGCCAGTATTCCTCGGTGGCCTTTTTCCCTTCCAGTCCCTCAAAGGTCATGGAGCTATAGGCGTTGTGAAAATACCGGTATCCCTTTTCGTCCTCGTGGACAACCTTTCCCACCACCATGTCTGCGCCGGTTTCTACCGCCCGCTCTTCCAGCTCCCGGAAAAAATCCCCGGATACCCAGTCGTCACTGTCCACAAAGGCGATATAGGCGCCGGTGGAGGCCTTGACCCCGGTGATCCGGGCGTGATATAATCCCCGGTTTTCCGGATGGGTCAGCAGCCGGATGCGCGGGTCCTGAGCGGCATATTTTTCCGCAATTTCCGGAGAGCGGTCCGTGGAACCGTCATCCACCACCAAAATCTCCAGATTCCGGGTTGTTTGACACAGGATACTTTCCAGACAGCGGGCCAGATAGTCCTCCGTATTGTACACGGGCACGATCACCGACAGCAGGGGAAGCCCCTCTTCCGTTTTCTTCATGCCTGCCTCCTTTCTGCCCCATGAGGGGCGTAAAAAACTGATTTTTGGACTTGTTCACGGCGGTACCAGGCTGCATCCAGCCCGTTTTTCCGGGCAGAAAGCACGTCGGACTCATAGTGATCGCCGATATGCAGTACCGCTCCTGTCCCTACTTCCCGGCGAAGCACCTGAAACAGGCCGCCGTCCGCCTTGGAAACACCATATTCACAGGATACCAGCAGCTTTTCCCAACCCTGGAACCCGCAGTGATGGAGAATCCGGGCAAGGGTTTCCCCGGGAAGGTACATATCCGAGGTGATGACCCGGCGCTTCCCCTGTCTCCCCACCGCTTCCCAAAGGGTAGCTGTGACCGGATCGGGGTGACATAGGGCAAGCTCTGCCGCCAGTTCGGTTTCCATGGCTTCCGGATCGTTGTCCAGATAGCGGTAGATTTCCCCAAAGGTCACCTCCCAGCTGCCGGTACGCCGGTGCTTTTCCTGCCGGGCCCGGGCTTCTGCCGCTTTCCGCTTTTGTGCAAAGCCGGGGCGCTGCAAGGTGTTTTCCACCACCGAAAATACCGCCGCCGGTTCCCGTACACTGCGGAAAACCAGCGTATCAAACAGATCAAAGGACACGGTTTCATAGGGAAAAAGCCGTGTATCCGGAGACTCCCTCTCCGATAAAAACAGGGGGATTTCCTTTCCCGCGTTTTTGGGAAGCAAACGGGCTTTCAAACAGATTTTCCAGTTCATGCCTGTTTCCTCCTTCCCTCCATCTCCCGGCGGGTCTTTTCCCGGATAAACCGGCGATAGGACAGGGCAAAGGCTCCGGTTCCACCGAAAAACAGCAGCCCCTCCACCGCCAGAATCAACCAGCTGTACTGGCTGCTTTCCTTTCCGGATACGGAAACTGCACACCGGGCCGAAAACCGTCCGTCCCGGGTGGAAACGGTAATCACAGCCTCTCCCCCGTCTACGCCCTGTACGGTTCCGCTGGGCAGCACGGCCGCCACCTGTTCATCCGATGACGTAAACACCAGCGGGGGCAGCGCTGACCCTTCCGGCAAGGCCCGAACCGTCAGCTCCATGGTTTCCCCCGGGTCCAGCTGAATCTCCGTCTGGGACAGTTCCAGTCCTGTGACAGCCGCGGACGCTCCCCATGACAGCCAGATCGCCGCCAGCATCACGGCGCATCCCTTCCGGGCTTTTTTTCCAAGCTTCACTCCGTTGTTCCCCCTTTCAGATACTCCGCCATGACCTGTCCCTGCACCGTTTCCAGCAGCCAGGGGGTCATGTCGGCTTTCTGCCAGTGCTCCGCCGGTGTTCGCAGAAATCGAGTCAGGGTTTCTGCCGGCTCCTGTTCCGTTTCCAGTCGGAACAACAGCCCGGTTTTCCCGTTTTCCACCAGCTCCCGGTGTCCTTTCACTTCTGAGGCAATCACCGGTTTCCCCATGGCCAACGCCTCCATGACGGAAAAGGGCAATCCTTCCGAACGGCTGGCTGTCACCAGCCCGTCACAGGCTTCCAGCAAAGACGGTACGTCTGTCCGCTCTCCCAGAAACAGCACCCGGTCCCCCAGCTGTTTCCCGGCGGCAAAGCGCCGGCAGGCTTCCAGCCGGTTTCCCTCTCCCGCAAACACCAGCCGCACCCCTTCCGTTGGCAGGGAAGCAAAGCCCTGCAACAGACAGAGCTGGTTTTTCCGCCGGGAAAACTCCCCCACACACAGCAGCATTTTCTCTTTCGGCCCGATTTCCAGATTCCGCCGGATCTCCGACCCGCTCTTTTGGGGAACCAGCTTCCGAAGCTCCAGCCCCATACCGGGAATCCGGTGGATGATCCGGCAAAACCGGTATTTTCGGGCAATGGCCTCGTCCTCCCCGTTCATCACCAGCAGACAATCTACCCGCTTATGAAAGACCCGCTCACAGCTTCGGTACAGACGGCTGCGGAAAGAATCATCGTCCCGGAACAGATAGCCGTGGCACACCTGCACCAGCCGGCTGTATTTCTGCCGGGAAAGCACCGCCGCTGTCCGCAGAAGAAAGGAGGCCAGAGTGGTGTGTCCGATGAGCAGGTCATACCGCTCTTTTTGCAGCAGCCGGGTCAATCGGAACAGGGTGGAAAGATTCCCGGGGGAAATCCAGGATTTATGAAAAGGCAAAAGGAATTGTCCGGATACGTCTCCCAGTTCTTCCTTTCCCTGAGACACGGTATCCACCTGCCAGCCCATCCGGGCAAAGGCCGTCAGATACGGCTGATGAAACCGGGCCAAGTGGGACGTGCGGGAAGCACAGAACAGTACTTTCTTTTCATCGGGTTTCATAAGCTCTGCACACCTCCCCGGAAGGGCCGTCCATCCGCACCTGTCCCCGGTCCAGCCAGATGGCTCGGCGGCAGATTTTCTGCACCTGTGCGGCGGAATGGGACACAAACAGGATGGTTACCCCTTCCCGAAGCATTTCGGACATCCGGGCCTCACACTTCTGGCGGAAACGGGCGTCCCCCACGGAAAGCACTTCGTCGGCGATGACGATATCCGCGTCGGACAGGGTGGCAATGGCGAATCCCAGCCGGGACAGCATTCCCGAAGAATAGCCCGCCACCGGCACGTCGATAAACTCCCACAGCTCCGCAAAATCCACAATCTCCCGAAAACGGCTGTCCATATATGCCCGGGTGTGGCCATGCATGGCGCCGGCCAGATAGATGTTCTCCCGCCCGGAAAGGGTGCGGTCAAATCCGCCGTTGATTTCAATCAGGGGTGCAATGGAGCCCTGTACCCGGACCGTCCCACAGGTGGGGCGCATAATTCCGGCAATGAGCTTGAGCAAAGTGGATTTTCCCGAGCCATTGGTTCCCACCAGCCCCAGAGATTCCCCTCTTTCCAGCCGGAAGGACACATTCCGCAGCGCCCAGAACTCCTCATAAGACAACCTGCCCCGAGCCAGATTCAGCAGATATTCCTTGACCCGGACTTCCCTCCCGCGGCTCAGACGGAACATCATGGAGACATCCTCCACTTCGATTACCGGCATTGACATCACCCTCCTTTTCCGGCTATAAATGGACATAGAACCGATCCTGACAGCTTCTGAAAACATGGATGCCTGCCGCCAGCGTCAGCAGGCTGTAGGCTCCCGCAATGAGCAGCGACCGCTCCGACGGCATGGTCTGGTATAACACCAGATTCCGGAGAATTTCCGTATAGTGAAACATGGGGTTCAGCTCCCACAAAAAGCGGTACGGCCGGGGAATAATCGTCACCGGGTAGAACATGGGAGTCAGGTACATCCACACCGTTGTAACGATGCCGTAGAGATAGGCCATATCCCGGAAAAACACCCCCACCGCTGCCAGCAGCAGGGACAGGCCGGTGGTAAAAATCACCGTATACAGCAGTGGTGCCGAAATCAGCAGCCAGTACCAGGAAACCGGCACCCCCACCAGCAGACAAACCCCCAGCAGCGGTATGATGGACAACAGCAGGGTAAACCCATTGACCCCCACCGTAGCGAGACAGAACAGATAAGACGGAAGGTGGATTTTCCGCAGCAGGTTCCCGTTGGCGGGAATGCAGCCCAGCGCCTGCGCGGTGTAACTGCAATACCGGATGCTCCATTTACCAACAAGTTAGGAATC
>CAJMOI010000031.1 GCA_905215105.1 uncultured bacterium | reverse complement strand
ATAGACCCGGGCCTCCTCCGACAGCCCGGAGAAGCCCTTTTCCAGCCCCGCGGGGTTTTTCCGGAAATCTAGAAAGACCCGGTTCCCCTGATCCAGTTCCCGCTGCACCAGCAGGTCAATGAGGGAGGAACCCTCCGCTTTTTCCGTGTCAAAGGGCCACTGGTAGCCCTTGAGAAACACCTGATTCAGCGCCTGCTCCGGCGTTTCAAAATAGTCCGTCAGAAACTCCCGCTCGTTCCCCTGCGGGTCAACGGACAAATAACGGGGCAGCACCTGCTGATAGGTACCAGACACGTTCCACCGGAATTTCACCGAGGCCAGCCCGTACTGCCATTCGGACAGGTTGCACCCTTGCGCCCCGGTTTCCAGCGCCATGCCGGTCATACCAGTCTGGCTTTCCGGATACACGGAAGCGCCGTAAAGGATAGCCGGACCGCCGGTGGCCAGAATCACATGGCGGCACAAAAACAGGGTCAGCCCGTGGTGTTTCTCCTCCAATTGCGCCAGATTCAGCGCCACTACCCCACAGATTCCGTTATCTTCCGTTACCAGCCGAACCGCCTGCATCCGGTCGAATATGGGAATCCCCTTTTCCCGGACAGAGGCTTCCAGCTGTTCCGTCATGATTTTCGAGGTCAGCGGGCCGCAGGACGTGGCTCGCCGGGCCGGGTCGTGGTCGGTTTTATACCCCACATATTCGCCGTACTGATTGGTGGGAAAGGGAACCCCCAGATTCACCAGCTTCATGAAAGAACGCACCGAACCGGCAGCTTCCGCAAGGGCCGTGTCCCCATTGACGCAGCCCCCCTCAAACAGGGTTTGAGCCAGCTCATAGACGCTGTCCGAGTGGTCGGAGCACAGGGACAGCTTGTAATAGGTCTGCTTGTCGCTGCCGGTGTTCCGGGAAGTGCCCATTTTCACCCCTTCGGTCAAAATGGCCACGCTCCGGCATCCCAGCTGCCACAGGGTATCTGCGGCATTCAAACCGGCACAGCCGCTGCCAATCACCACAGTGTCCAGCGTCTCCACCGGATAGGCCATGCCGCCGTACGCTACTGTTTTCATCACACGCCTCCCCGGTTACAGGCGGCGCAGATGGAATCCGCCGTCCGCATTGAGAACCGTGCCGGTGCCGAAATCCAGCAGGCCGGTACAGGCTGCGGAAACACAGTTGGCCACGTCCTCCGGCTGCCCGAACCGGCGGATGGGGGTAATGCCTTCCGCAATGAGCTTTTCATATTTGTCATGGACACAGGCGGTCATATCCGTCTGGATAATGCCCGGACGCACCTCAAACACCGGAATTCCACGGTTTGCCAGTTCATCGGCAAAGAGCTGGGTAACCATGGAAATGCCCGCTTTGGAAATGCAGTATTCCCCACGGGACACGGACGAAGTATAGGCGGAAATGGAGGAGATATTGATAATTCTGGGATGGTAGTCCTCCAAGCCCTTTTGCTGACAGGCGATCATCCGGTTGGCTGCTCCCTGGCACATGAAAAAGGTGCCTTCACAATTGATGTGCATCAGCCGTTCAAAGCTCTCCGGGGTGGTTTCCAGAATATTCAGCCGTTCCCGACAGGCCACGCCTGCGTTATTCACCACCACATCCAGCCGTCCAAAGGTTTCCACCACAGTGTCCAGCAGCCGTTCCCGGTCTTCCTTTTTGGAAATATCGCAGGACAGATATCGGGCTTCCCCCAGCCGGTTCAATTCTTCCAGCAATTCCTTTACATCCTCTTCCGGTGTGGTGGCACACAAAACGGTGAGGTAGCCGTCGGCCAGCATCTTTTTAGCAATGGCCAGGCCGATTCCCCGGCGGGAACCGGTGACAATGGCGACTTTTTTCATGTTCAGCCCTCCTTTTTCGCAGTCAGGGAACGGTACAGGTCGGTATAGACAGAATCCCGCACCACGCATCCGGCGGTGGAGCCCATGCGCATGAGCTGGGTGCATTTTCCACAGGCAATGCAGCACTGTTTGCTGTCCAGCTCCCGGCCTGCCAGAATTTCTTTGGCAAACTGGGGATAGGCAAAGGACATCCGGCCGAACCCGGCAATGGTGAAATATCCCTGTTCAATGGCGCCGGCAGCCATCAGCGGGGCAAACCGGCGCAGGTACGTCAGGCCGGAACCGATGATTTGCAGCGCGGGGAAGGCTTTCTGAATCTGATGAATGCAGTCCAGCATCCGCGCCACCCCTACCAGCGGCTCTTCCGGCAGCTCATAGGGCTGCCAGTCTGCGGGACGGTTTACATGGGGATTCACATAGGGGTTGCCGATGGTCAGATCCAGCAGGGGCACGCCCATTTCTTCATGAAGAATTTTGATCAGCCGCAGGGGCTCGCTCATATCCGGAGTCAGGCCGTCCTTTTCATTGACACCAAAACCATAGGGGTAAGGGAATCCGTCATAGATATTCAGCCGGGAGGTCACCAGAAACTCCCCGGTGACGCTGGCCTGTGCATTGGCGATGCCTTCCCGCAGCAGTCGGGTACGGTTTTCAAAGCTCCCGCCATACCGGCCGGGCCGCTCATAGGCGGAAAGCAGTTCGCTGTCCAGATACCGGTGACAGGCCTTGATGTCCACGCCGTCAAATCCGGCCTGCTGTGCCAGCCGGGCCGCATTTCCCAGCTGTTCCGACAGCCGGTCCAACGCTTCGTCGGTGATGATGTGGCCGTCATCGATGGGGGCATTTTTCTCAAAAATGGGGTTATGGTATGCGATAATCGGGTCAGGGGTTCCGTCAGGTTTGCTGTATCGGCCGGAGTGAGTGGCCTGCATGATGATTTTCGGGGCAAACCCGTTCTCTTTCATGGAGATTTCCCGAATCCGCTCATTCATGGCCTTGAACGCGTCCACCGTTTCGGGACGAATCCAGAGCTGTCTGGGATTGGCCCGGCCTTCTTCACACACGGCGGTGGCTTCCTCCCAGATCAGTCCCGCACCGCTGGCCGCAAACCGGTCATACCGGCGCAGGGTCAGCTCGTCGGGCTTTCCGTCCCGGGTACCGTCGCAGCCTTCCATGGGCTGGATCGCCATGCGGTTTTTCAGAGAAAAGGTTTCAGTATGTACCAGCGTGCAGAGGGCTTCCGCCGTCTTTGCAAAGGGAAGAAAAACGCCCTCCTTTTCTGCCGCTTTTTGAATTTCTTCTACCGATTTATAACGAAACACAAAATCGCCTCCCAGTGATTTTTCGCTGTCGAATTTCATATGCCGCACTGTGCCGGTTACGGCATGGTTTCTTTTTTTACGAATCCATGATACAATATTTCCAAATCCTTTTGTTGCAGGCTCTTGGCTTGTTCTATGTAAAATTTGCTTTTTCCCAGCTATGCTTTTTGACCAAAATTGAGCGAACCCTCAATTTTTACATAGGATTGCGCAAAAATCCCCTATGATTGCAGCTGGCATACCTGTACAGTAATCGTAGAGCAGTATCGAAAATTTTTGAATAAAAGGTGATGGACATGTCTTCTATCCGTACCGGACTCACTTCTGTAACCTTCCGCGCTCTTTCCATTTCCAAAATTGTTCAATTAGCGGCGGCCGCCGGACTGGACGGAATTGAATGGGGCGGGGATATTCATGTGCCCGCCGGGGACATTCAGTCAGCAGTTTTTGCTTTGCAGGAAACCGAAAAAGCCGGGCTGGAGGTGCTCTCCTATGGCTCCTACTACCACGGCCTGCCGGAAGAGGACTTTTCTCCGGTGCTGGAAAGCGCTAAGGCTCTGCAAGCGCCTATGATCCGGGTTTGGGCGGGAACCCTTCCCTTTGAGGACTGCCCGGAGGAGATTTTCCAGCAGCTGGTCCTGGCCTTCCGGCACGCGGCCGATCTGGCCAAGCCTTTTGGAATCGATATTTCCTTTGAATACCATCGGGGCACGCTGACCCAGACAAAAGAAGGGGCGCTGGCCCTGCTGAAAGCGGTCAACCGGGAAAACGTATTCTGTTATTGGCAGCCCAACCCGGATATTTCCCGGGAAGAACAGCTTTCCGAGCTGGACGCTCTGGGCTCTTCCGTCTCCAATCTCCATGTGTTCTGCTGGACGGGGAACAACGAGCGCCATCCTCTTTTTGAGGGGGAAGCTCTCTGGCGGGACTATTTCGCCCACACGCCCCGGGACGGCCGGAAACGGGCGGTCATTCTGGAATTTGTGGAAAACGACTTGGAAGAAGCCTTTCTCCGGGACGCGGAAACCCTGAAAACCCTTGCCGCCGACTGCTTCGGTCCTGCTTCCGCTCTGATCTGCAACAGCCGGGAAAACCGGATTTTCGACGCTTTTGATGACGCCACTCTGCAAACGCTGCGGGACAAAACCGCTCTTTCCAACCATGTGGTGACGCCGGACGAGCTGGCCGCCCATCCACACCGATATGAGAATACCGAGTATCTGTTTTCCACCTGGGGAATGCCGGTGCTGACGGAAGAAGAAATTCGCCGGTATTTCCCTGCGCTGAAAGCCGTGTTTTATGCTGCCGGTTCCGTACAGGCTTTTGCCCGGCCTTTCCTTCACTGCGGCGTACAGGTATTCAGTGCCTGGGCTGCCAACGCAGTGCCGGTAGCGGAATATACCCTTTCCCAGATTCTGCTGGCAAACAAAGGCTTTTTTCAGAGCGTCCGGAAGATGAAGCCCGGCTGCTACGCCGAAGCCCAGCAGTACACCTTTTCCTTCCCCGGAAATTACCGCTGCCAGGTGGGCATTCTGGGAGCCGGCATGATCGGCTCTATGGTGCTGGAAGGCCTGAAAGCCTATGATGTGGAAACGCTGGTGTACGATCCCTTTGCCAGCGACGAAAAACTGGAAAAGCTGGGTGCCAGACGGGCTTCTCTGGAAGAAATCTTTTCCCAGTGCCAGACCATTTCCAACCACATCGCCAATCTGCCCTCCACACAGAAAATGCTCCGCTATGAACATTTTTCCCGGATGCTGCCCAATGCGGTGTTCCTCAACACCGGACGGGGCGCACAGGTGGTGGAAGAAGACCTGGTCCGGGCTTTACAGGAAGAACCGGGACGCACCGCCGTACTGGATGTAACGCTGCCGGAACCACCGGAAGCGGACAGCCCCTTGTGGAAGCTGGAAAACGTGGTACTCACCCCCCATATTGCCGGAAGCTCCGGACAGGAAGTAGCCCGGATGGGCGCTTATATGCAGCAGGAATTTTTCCGCCTTCTTGCGGGACAGCCGGTTCGGTTTGAAGTGACGGAAAAATTATTGGAAACCATGGCGTAACGAGGGAGACATTATGAAAAACCCCATTTTTACCCAGTTTCAATACAGCGACAGCGACAGCCCACACCACGAACACTATCATCTTTCGGGAGAAATGGTCTTTGTGGAAGAGGGCGAAGCGGAATTTGTCATCAGCGGCAAAACCTATCGGGCAGGGAAAAACTCCATCCTCTTTATCAACAGCTATGAGCCCCACGAAACCCGGATTCTCTCTCTGCCCTATCGCCGGTATTTTGTCATTATTCACACCAGCGAGTTGGAACGGGCTTTCCCCTCCTCGGTTTTGCCGGGGATTTTCAAAAACCGGCCTGCCGGATTTCTGCATTGTATCTCTCTGGACAAATACGGGGCGCAGGCCCGGTCCGTTTTTGCAGCGCTGGAGCAGGAAATGAATCAGGACGCCCCCTTTGACGACCGGATGGTCCGTCTGCTGCTGGAGCAGCTGTTGATTCTGGTCTATCGCGCCTGCCCCGGAAACTTCTCCACGGAGTCTACCTCTCTGCAAAACCGGGTACAGGAAATTCGGCGATATATCGAGGCTCACTTCACTGAGGACATCCGGATTTCCGAGCTTGCGGAAAAATACTATCTGAATCACTGTTACCTGACGCACAAGTTCAAGGAACAGATCGGCTACAGCCCCAAGCAGTATATTTTGCTGAACCGTCTTTCCTACGCCAAGGAGCTGTTGGAAACCACAGACATTCCCATTTCCCAAATTGCCTTTCAGTGCGGCTTTGGGGATTTCAACAACTTTTCCCGAGCCTTCCGGGACTGGTTTCAGGTAACCCCCAAACAGTACCGGAAAGAAAAAACACTGGATATATCCGGAGAAACAAAAGCATAAGGCATGAAAAAAACGGACCGTCGCAAAACGGTCCGTTTTCTGATCTCTTTTTCTATTACAGCGTACCGAAAATCCGGTCTCCGGCATCTCCCAATCCCGGCAGAATATAGCCGTTTTCATTCAGACGCTCGTCCACAGCCGCACAGTAGACCTGCACGTCGGGATGGGCTTCCGTCAGGGCTTTGACGCCTTCCGGCGCGGCAATAATGCACAGGAATTTGATACTTTTGGGATTGCTGCGCTTGATGATGCTGATGGCGTCCACAGCGGAACCGCCGGTGGCCAGCATGGGGTCCAGCACAATCACATCCCGCTCCGGAATATCGGAAGGCAGCTTGCTGTAGTACTCTACCGGCTGCAGGGTCTTGTGGTCGCGGTACAGGCCGATGTGTCCCACTTTTGCGGCGGGAACCAGCTTCATCATACCGTCCACCATGCCCAGACCGGCGCGGAGAATGGGAACAATCGCCAGCTTACGGCCTGCAATCACTTTCGTGGTGGCCTTTACCAGCGGCGTCTCCGTCTCCACCTCTTTCAGGGGAAGATCCCGGGTAGCCTCGTAGCAAATCAGCGTTGCAATCTCGCTGACCAGTGCCCGAAACTCCAGGGTACCCGTGTGCTTATCCCGCAGAAGGGTCAGCTTATGCTGAATCAGCGGGTGATCCATAATAAAAACCTGATTTTCCATCTGTTAAAACCCTTTCTCCTGTTAAACTCAGTCTTTACAGCTCGCCGTTTTCAATCTGGGCGATGTGAGCGATACGGGCAGCATGACGGCCACCATCAAAGGGCGTTTCCAGAAAAATCTTCGTCAGCCGGACGGCGGTCTCTTCATCAATCACACGTCCGCCCATGCACAGAATGTTGGCGTCGTTGTGACGGCGGGTCATTTCCGCACAGAAATCATTGGTCACCACTGCCGCACGGATTCCCTTTACCTTATTGGCGGCCATGGAAATTCCAATGCCGGTACCGCAGCAGAGAATTCCCTTTTCCGCCTTGCCGTCTGCCACAAAATGGGCAACCTTTGCGGCAATGGGGCCGTAATCCACAGACTCTTCGCTGTAGGTACCGAAGTCCTCATAGGCAATGTGCTGCTCATCCAGATATTTCCTGATTGCTTCTTTCAGGCGGAACCCGCCGTGATCTGCTCCTAACGCTATCATGGTGTATTCTCCTTTTCGCTGATATCTCATCGCTTATCCCTGCTGTTCTTTCTGCTGGGCAAGGCGTTTGTTCAACTCCCGCTGAGCCTGGGGCAAACGCAGATAAATCGGCGCCAGCCGTTCAGGGGAAACGGTGTTTCCTTCCAGAAATGCCTGTCTTGCTGCTTCCGCTACGCCGGAAGCCCGCTGCATCCGAAGATGCTCCGGTGCCAACGCGCAGGAAATGTCGGCAAAATAAGGCGATTCAAAGCACAATCTGGCTCCGTCTCCCACCAATATCAGGGGAATTTCCCGCTCCTTCATCCATGTCGGAAGTTCTGCCGCAAGCTCTTCCATAGACAGTGCGCGATCCTCTGTCAGCCGCTGCACCCGGTTCTCACCGGTCAGGAACAGGCCGTTATAGACCTGTCCGCACCGGGCGTCCATAACGGCGCAGACCAGCGCCTGCTGTCCCCGCAGGTTCATGGCCATGGCTTCCAGCGTGGACACCCCGCAGCAGGACTTGTTGTCCGGGAAAGCCAGTCCTTTGATGCAGGCCACGCCAATCCGCACACCGGTAAAGGAACCGGGGCCGGCGGAAACCGCCAACAAGTTCATCTCATTCACCGACAGCCCCGCACAGTCCAACGCCGCTTTTGCCATGGGCAGCAGCGTCTGGCTGTGGGTCTGTCGGGTATTCATATAAAATTCGCTGAGAATTTTTTCATCCTCCATCACACAGGCGGAAGCCGCCACAGCGGAGGACTCCAGTGCCAAAATCCGCAAACCGTTCCTTCCTTTCCAGCGGACACGGACAGAGCCTTTTTCAGGAAAGGTCTTCTGTCAGCCCGGAAATCGAAATGATCCGCTCATTGTCCCCTTCCCCGGGACGGATGGCGATGGTGATCGTTTCGTCAGGCAACGCGCCCTCAATGTTTTCGCTCCATTCGATGGCCAGCACGGCCCCCATATCCAGATAGTCAAAAAAACCGGTGGAATACAGGTCGTCCCAGCCGGAAACCCGGAACATATCGAAGTGGTACAGAGGAAGACGGCCCCGGTGTTCATGAACCAGCGCAAAGGTGGGGCTGGAAACGCCATCGGCAATTCCCAGACCCCGGGCAAGCCCACGGGTAAAAGCAGTCTTTCCCATTCCCATGCCGCCGGTAAAGGCCAACACCTCTCCACCCCGAAGAACCGCCGCCAGCTTTTCGCCCAGCGCCTCGGTTTCCTCGGGAGAATGGGTGCGGTATTCCCTTGTATCCGTTCCTTTCATAACTGTCATCGTCATCCTTTAATCAGAACAGGCCGGTGATGACACCATTGCCGTCCACATCGATATTCTGGGCTGCGGGCACCTTGGGCAACCCGGGCATGGTCATGATATCGCCGGCATAGGCCACGACAAAGCCCGCGCCATTGGAAAGCCGCAGATCACGGATGGTGATGGTAAAGCCGGAAGGCCGTCCCAGCAGTGCTGCGTTGTCGGAAAGAGAGTACTGAGTTTTTGCGATGCAGACCGGCATTTTGTCGCCGCCCAGCTCGTGAATCTCCTTCAGGGCCTTCTTTGCCGCAGTGGTATAGGTCACGCCGTCTGCACCGTAAATCTTGGTGGCAATGGCGTTGATTTTTTCTTCCACCGTCAGGTCGTTGCTGTAAATGGGTGCAAAGCCCTTGCTGGTATCCTCTTTGTCGATGATCTCTGTGATAACCTTTGCCAGCTCGACGCCGCCTTCGCCGCCCTTTGCAAAAACCTCGGACAGGGCATAAGGCACATTCATTTCACGGCAGCACTTGTCCACCACAGCCAGCTCTGCTTCCGTATCGGAGGGGAAGCGGTTGATGGCCACGATCACCGGCACACCATATTTATGCATATTTTCCACATGGGCTTTCAGGTTGATAATGCCCTTCTCCACGGCCTCCACGTTTTCGGCGGAAAGCTCTGCTTTCGGCACACCGCCGTTGTACTTGAAGGCACGGACAGTGGCCACCACCACCACACAGGAGGGAGCCAGCCCTGCCATGCGGCACTTGATGTCCATGAATTTCTCTGCACCCAGATCAGAGCCGAAACCGGCCTCAGTGATGCAGTAATCGCCCAGCTTCAATGCCAGACGCGTTGCCCGGACAGAGTTGCAACCATGGGCAATGTTTGCGAAGGGGCCGCCGTGCATGATGGCGGGGGTGCCTTCCAGCGTCTGCACCAGATTGGGGTTGATGGCGTCTTTCAGCAGGGCAGCCATTGCGCCGTCCGCTTTCAGATCCCGGGCAAATACGGGCTTACCGTCATAAGTATAAGCCACCAGAATGTCGCCCAGACGCTTTTTCAGATCCTCCCGGTCCTTTGCCAGACAGAGAATGGCCATGACCTCGCTGGCCACGGTGATGATAAAGCCATCCTCCCGGGGGATGCCGTTGATCTTTCCGCCAAGGCCCACCACAATATTCCGCAGTGCCCGGTCGTTCATATCCATGCAGCGCTTGATGACAATCCGGCGCTGGTCAATGCCCAGTGCGTTGCCCTGCTGCATATGGTTGTCCAGCATGGCGCACAGCAGGTTGTTGGCGCTGGTGATGGCGTGCATATCGCCGGTAAAGTGCAGGTTGATGTCCTCCATGGGCAGCACCTGTGCATATCCGCCGCCGGCTGCGCCGCCCTTAATGCCGAAAACCGGTCCCAAAGAGGGTTCACGCAGGGCAATCACGGCGTTTTTGCCGATTTTCTTCATGGCCTGTCCCAGACCCACGGATGTGGTGGTCTTTCCCTCACCGGCAGGGGTGGGGTTAATGGCAGTTACGAGAATCAGCTTGCCGTCGGGACGGTCTTTCAGACGGTTGAAAAGCTCCTCGTTGACCTTGGCCTTATAACGGCCATAGGGCTCCAGTTCTTCCTCGTGAATTCCCAGTTCTTCTGCGATTTTTGCAATCGGAATCAGGGTTGCGTTCTGTGCGATCTCGATATCGCTCAGCATGAGTCCTTCACCTCTCCTGTTAAACAGCCGGGTGTATGGGTTCCCTTTTCTTTCCGGACAAAGGGAACCCCCGGCCTTTGACTTTAGTTTTTATTATATCACATTCTCCGGCGGTGTAAAAGCGTTTCCGATAAATTCGGACAAAAGAAACAAATGGGCAGCTAATCGCCGCCCATCCGTGTTTCTTCTGCTTGTTTTTTCTACTAACTCCGGCCTATCAGTTTTTCCAGCCGGGCAAACACCTTTCCCATGGGTTTCCAAAGCAGCAGCATAATGCAGACATTGCTGATGCCGTGAATCAGGTCGAAGGGAATTCCATAAATCCAGTAACTGATTGCCGCAGCGGGCCCTCCCATGAAAAAATAGGGGATGGCACACAAAGCGCCATACAGCAGGCCAAAGCCGCCGGCAATCGCCGCCCAGAAAACCGGCGAACGGTTTTTCCGGAACAACAGCGCCACCAACAACAACAGCGGCCAGGTGTACAGATAGCTGATCCACCACAGACCGAAGCCATAGGTGATTCCTTCCAGCAGGACAAAAACCGCCACTGCAAAGACCACTGCACGGGGAAAGTAGAGGGCATACATCAGTATCAGAAATGCGCATAGATGAATATTGGGCAAAGCGGCCAGCGCTACCTGCTGCACATACAGAAGCGCTCCCATAAACGCCGCCGTCACCAGTTCCCGGGGCTTCATCACCATCCGGTTTTCAAGGTGGCTTCAAAACAATCCCCATCCTCCACAGGGGTTGCATCTACGCCGGTGTTCAGATCTTTTCCGCCTTTGGTAAAGCACCACCACTGCTGCTGGCTGTCGTCTGCGGTGATACCGTCCACGGTTTTGACAAACAGACCGGTGGCGCTTTCTTCGCCTTCCACCAGCCCCGCTTCTTCCAGTGCATCCCCCAAATACGCCTTATCGGTTGTCAGGGTATGGTTTCCCACGAATTCTTCCCCGTTGAAAACTTCCACTGTAATGGTCTTGGCGCCTTCCTTTCCCTGGGGAGCAAATGCCCAATACACTGTAAAAAGGATTGCGGCCACTACAACCACGGCACCCAGCCCCAACCATGCTTTTCGATTCTTCACTTTGACAACTTCCTTTCCGGTACAGCCTGAAAACTATGCTGCCATTATACCCCGTTATGTCGAGACGGTTCTTGTAAAATGCAGTTTTCTTTGGTAATTTTTTGTTCCGTCCTCCGCCAGTTCAACAGGACTTCCGTGTGGGACCACGGCGGGGTATGATCCTCCCCTCTGCTCCCGTCCGGGCGGTATCCCAGCAGATCCTCGATCAGCACGGACACCGGCCCTGTGGCCCAGGGATGGCACAGGCTGGTGTTCCACTTCTGATCCTTCCCCCAGGCTTCAAAACAGGTAGTTCCCCCTTCCCGCACCATATTGTACCAGGAGCGGGAACCGGTGGAGGTCATCAGCTTCCAGGCCGCGTCATAACGGCCCAGACGGCACAGGGCTTTTAACAAAAACCAGCTCATATACACGCCGCAGCACAGCCCTTTTTCTTCCAGAAAACGGGCGACCGTCTCCCGGCTCTCTTTCGGGACGATTCCCGCAAAGGCCGGCAGGATATTGGAGTGGAGTGCACTGTGACGGGTGGTTTCGCTGTCGGTGTACAGCCCGGTTTCTTTGCAGAAAAACGCCTGCTGAAAACTGCGGGCCAGCGCCTCAAACCGATTTTGACAGGAATGACCCTGCAGCCGCTGGAGCGCTTCTGTCTCCTTTACCGCAATCAGATAAAACCCGTTGAGCACTGCGTGACGTCCCGGCCCCACCGGATTTTCCAGCGGAAAGTCGTAGCCGTCCCGAAGGTTGTCCGGCCAGTCCACCAGATTCCACTTGCCGGTTACCTGTGCCAGCAGCCCGTCCTCACAGGCATATGGAGAAAAGCTCTTCAGCATGGCTTCACAGGCCGCCAACCCCTTTTCTGCGAAAGCCCTGTCCCCGGTAAACGCCAGATGACGGCGCACCAGAATGGGAAATTGTAGGGAATAGTCGGCGATTTCCTGCATCAGAGAACCGGGGGTGACCGCCAGCAGACCCTTGTCCACAAAGGCGGACTGCATCTGGTTTTCGATGGCTTTTTTCAGCAAGTGGGTGTTGCCGGTCAGCCACACATGGGACGCGGTGGAAATGGTCAGATCACCGGCATACTGCCCTTTTTCCCGGGTGGGACAATCCACAAAAACCTCCTGCACGCCCCAATGGATGGTATTTTTGCACATCCGGAATACCTGCGCCAGCACCGGGTCATCGGTTTTCAGCAAACAGGCATTTTCGTCAAAAGCAGCACTGCGGGCCCGCACCCAGAATTGACGCAGCACCGTCCCCGGGGAAAGCTGAACCGTGGCATAGCGGAAAGCCTTGTAATCGTACTGTTCCACCCGGTTTTCCCCCTCCGCAAGGGTAATGGTCTCCCGGTACGCACAGCCGCAGCGCATATTCCACCGAGTTTTCAGAAAGGTGTCCTCCGTTTCCTCCCCAAAGAACAGCTGCACCGTGTCCCCGGCCTGTCCGGTTACTTCCAACACGGGACAGCCTGCCAGCTCTTCCCCAAAGTCAAAAAAGAAGGTGGTTTCATCCAACTGCCGGGCCAGCACCGGTTCCTGCCGGGAAAAGGCCAGCATGGGCTCCGGCTCCGGCGAAAAGGTGTAATCGGCCTGCCGGTTTTCACAGGAAGGCCGGAACTCCGGCAGGGGAATCCGGCAGTCGTAATCTTCCAGGAACTGGGTGTCATACCCGATTTTCCGGCGGGACACATACCGGGGCGAAAGGGCATAGCGCCAGCTGCTGTCGGAGGCCGCAATGCACTGCCCGTCTGCCAGCACATCGCAGATCATGCCCATCCGCAAATCGCCGCTGTTCCACACCCGGTTGATGAGCCCCTGATAGTACACGTGGAATTCCAGCCGGTTTTCCCCGGGATGTACCAGCTCCGTCACGTCGATTTCATTCCAGTAATAGTGGAAATAATAGCCCGGTGCAGGCCCCTGTCCGGCGAACTGCCCATTAACCCGAAGCTGATAGCAGTCGTCTGCCGTCAGCCGCAGCAGCACTTGTTTTTCGTCCCCCCTGAGGAATACCGATGTACGTACCAGCATGTGCAGGTTTTGCAGGGATTCCGGATGGTGGTACTCCTCCGCCAGAGGCTGGTGTTCCCGGTGGAATACCGAAAGAGGCGCAAGATTCCGGAATTCCTCCGGCTGAATCCAGCAGCCGTGAAAGGTCATGACGATTCCTCCTTTCGCAAAAAGCGGCGGGGAGCAGCTTTCAAAACTGCCGCCCCGCCGCTGCGGTGATTTTTATCCGTTTTTCCGCTCTCTGGGATAGGTAAAGTACTGGTAATACTGGCACTTAATCATGCCGTTGTACAGCTTGCGCCGCTTGTCGGCTTTCCGGCCGAAGCAGTCCTCAAAGGTCTCGTCCGGGCTGATGATGGAATAGCTCCAGCCATGCTGAGGCACAAAAACCTTGCCCATTACCCGGTACAGCTCCTGTGCCGTCTGGATATCCAGCAGACGCTCGCCATAAGGCGGGTTGCAGATGACACAGCCGTAATCACCCTCTGCCGTAAAGTCCCGGATGTCCCGCTTTTCCGCACGGACAAAGGCAATCACTCCGGCTTTTTTGGCGTTGTCCAGTGCCAGCGACACCGCCGCCGGGTCGATATCATAGCCGGTGGCCCGGAAGGTGGCGTCCCGTCTGACCAGATCACGGGCACGGTTGCGCTCTTCCTGCCAAACGCGGTTATCTACCTGCGCCCACTTTTCCGCGGAAAAACGCCGCTGCAAGCCCGGCGCAATATTCAGTGCATAGAGGGCTGCTTCGGTAAGCAGCGTGCCGGAACCGCAGAAGGGGTCGATAAAGTTTCCGTCGGAACGCACCCGGGCCAGCTTCACCATGGCGGCGGCCAGTGTTTCCTTAATGGGGGCTTCCGTGGAGTTCTGACGATAGCCCCGCTTATGCAGGCCTACGCCGGAGGCATCCAGCATCAGGCTGGCCTGATCTTTCATAATCAGAAACTGAATCTGGTGCAGGGGGCCGGTTTCCTCGAACCAGGAAACGTGATAGCGATTGCGCAGACGCTCTACCACTGCTTTTTTAATAATGGACTGACAGTCCGGCAAGCTGTGGAGCTTGGAATTCAGGGAACGGCCTTTCACCGGGAAAGCATCCTCCTTGCCGATCCACCGCTCCCAGGGAAGGGACTTCACGCCCTGAAACAGCTCTTCAAAGGTGCGGGCCGGGAATGTGCCCAGATGAATCAGAATACGCTCGCTGTACCGGGAACCCATATTGGCCCGGGCCAGCATATGCTCGTCTCCCTTGAAAAACACACGGCCGTTTTCGGGGCGCACCTCTGCGGCTTCCATGTCCCGCAGCTCTTCCCCCACAAGGCCTTCCACACCCAGCAGACAGGGGGCTACCATTTCAAACATTTCCATAGATGCTGTCCTTTCTCTCGTTTCACTCATTTCTCCCCTGATTGTACCATAGTTCCGCCCTTGGTGCAATCCAAAAACCGCCTGTCTGCTGTGCAAAAGCCCTGATTTTGGTGTAACCCTTTTACCGGAATACCTTCATGACATTTTCCATTTCTTCCCGGGTCTGGTCGGTATCCAGATAGTCATAGGAATAGAACATAAACCCGTCACAGTCAATCTCCCGCCCGGCCATGACCTGCCGGGAGAGAATATCCCCGGACTTTTCCCAGGTGCCGCCGTCTGCATCGGAACCGGCCTTATACACCGCCAGCCCCACATAAAACGCAATGGAATCCTCGGTAATGAGATTTTTCCAGGTCTCAATGGTTTCGGTAAAGGGCAGGGCATCATTTTCAAAATTCACATACATCTGGGGGCAGATATAATCCAGATACCCCTTTGCCGAACACCAGGAAGCCACGTCCGCTCCCAGCGCGTCATTGTTGGACAGGTTTCCCTGTGGGGAAATGCCGAAAACAGTTTTGGGATTGACCTCCTTGATTTTCTGATACACCAGTGAAACCAGCGCGTTGATATTGGCTTTTCGCCACTGACTGAGGGACAGAGCGGAATACCCGTCTTTTTTCGCCTGCTCACAGTACGTCTGGTAGGCGGTTTCGTCAAAGGACTCGTCCTGTGTGGGGTAAAAGTAATCGTCAAACTGGACGCCGTCCACCGGGTACTTCTCCACAATTTCCGCCACCCCATCGGCGATATAGCTCCTCACTTCCGGGATGGCGGGATTATAATAGATTCCGCTGTCTGTCTTGACTGTCCAGTCCTTTTTTTCGCTGTCTCCCTTCCACAAAGTATAGGGATTGTCCTGAGAGAGGATGGATGGGGTGCTGCTAGCTTGAATCCGCAGAGGGTTTACCCAGGCATGGATGGCCAGTCCCGCTTTGTGAGCCGCTTCTACCATATAGGCCAGAGGATCATACCCCGGGTCCACCCCCTGGGTTCCGCTGAGGGCATGGGACCAGGGAAAGTATTCCGACGGGTAAAAGGAATCGCCGAAAGGCCGTACATGGACAATCAGGGTGTTCATCCCTTTTTCCAAAGACGTGGAAATAATCTCGTCAAACTTTTTCTGAAAAGCTGCTTCCCCTTCCCCATTCATCTGCAGGGACATGACCGGCACCCACACCGCCCGCATTTCTTCCGTCTGGGAAACCTCCGTCAGCTGGGTCGTGGTTCCCTTTTTGCTTTCCGTGTCCGAAGTTTCCGGCAAAGAACTGCCTGT
>CAJMOI010000030.1 GCA_905215105.1 uncultured bacterium | reverse complement strand
AAGGATTCCTGCGTTTTTTGCCTTGTATCTGTCTGTTGCTTGTGGAAAATTCGTCCATTTCTTTGTTTTCAGAAACGCCCTAACCGGATGATTTTATAATGTAAGGAATGGTGAACATGAGCGAATACCGTATTGATACCAAATGCATTCAGGAAGGCTATTCCCCTAAAAACGGGGAACCCCGCGTACTTCCCATTGTGCAGAGCACAACCTATACTTATGACAGTTCTCAGGCCATGGGCGATCTGTTTGACCTGAAAGCGGATGGTTTCTTCTACACCCGGCTGGCAAACCCCACGCTGGACGCTGTGGAAAAGAAAATCGCCGCGCTGGAAGGCGGCGTGGGCGCCATGCTCACCTCTTCCGGACAGGCTGCTTCCATGATTTCCATGCTGAATATCTGCCATGCCGGCAGCCATATTGTGGCTTCCAGCGCGATCTACGGCGGAACCTTCAACCTGATTTTCAAAACCATGCAGGAAATGGGCATTGAGTCCACATTTGTCAGCCCCGGATGCAGCCGGGAGGAATTGCAGGCAGCATTCCGTCCCAATACCCGCTGTGTGTTTGCCGAGACCCTTTCCAACCCCTCTCTGGTGGTCACGGATATTGAAATGTTTGCCGAAGAAGCCCACGCCCACGGCGTGCCGCTGATTGTGGACAATACGTTCCCCACCCCCATCAACTGCCGTCCCTTTGAATTCGGCGCGGATATCGTCACCCACTCCACCTCCAAGTACATGGATGGCCATGCAGTGCAGCTGGGCGGCGTGATTGTGGACAGCGGCAAATTTGACTGGAACAACGGCAAATTTCCCATGCTGACCCAGCCGGACGAGTCTTATCATGGAATTGTGTATACCGAGAAATTCGGCAATGCTGCTTATATCGTCAAAGCCCGTACGCACCTGATGCGTGATCTGGGCGCACAGGCCAGCCCCCAGAATGCATTCCTGCTGAATCTGGGTCTGGAAACGCTGGCACTGCGCATGGAGCGCCATTGCAGCAACGCTCTGAAGGTGGCCAAATTCCTGGAGAACCACGAGAAGGTAAGCTGGGTCAACTATCCCGGCCTGGAATCCAGCCCCTATCATGCGCTGGCTCAGAAGTATATGCCCAACGGCGCCTGCGGTGTGGTTTCCTTTGGCGTAAAGGGCGGAAGAGAAGCCGCTACCCGGTTTATGGACAGCCTGAAGATGGCCTCTATCGTCACCCATGTGGCAGACCTTCGCACCTGCGTGCTCCATCCCGCCAGCACCACCCATCGCCAGATGACCGACGAGCAGCTGGCAGAGGCCGGTGTAACCCCCGATCTGATCCGTTTCTCTGTGGGCATTGAGAACCCCGAGGACATTATCGAGGACGTGGCACAGGCACTGGAAAAGGCATAAATTCAATCATGATTGGAAAAAACCTCCCGATACCAGATCAAGCTGGTGCCGGGAGGTTTTTGCTATCAGAAACAGGATACGATTAAGTTGTTATAAAGCTTCCACTTCCTGGAAAAATGCTTCCCGGCTCATGGTGGCGTTGAGGATTTGCAACAGCCCATTGGGGGAGAGCCGCTCGGGAAGGTCCAGCTTTTTCTGAAAGGCCAGCCGACGGGCAGCGCTGCCTTCTCCGCCGGAAAGCCCTGCGGCGAATAAATCCGCTTTGGTAATCGGCGGGCCTTTGGGAGTCGGTTTCCCTTCTCCGCAGCAGACACCGGCTTTTTCCAGCGCTTCGCGAATGACACTGGCAGGAACCCCTTCCACTCCCAGCTTTCCTTCTTTTGAAGGGCTTTTTTTGCGCTTTTCCTTGCCGAAAAGGTCGGGAATATAGGCGTGGCGGATCTGTTCCTTGGGAATGCATCCCCGCAGATAATTTCGGATGACAAATCCCGCGCCGTCGCTGTCTGTCAGTACCAGCAGTCCCCGGGTTGCCGCCAGTTTCCGCAAAAGCGCCATCTGCTCCTGATCTTTGAAAATCTGAAATCCGTGGGTTTCCAGAATCAGCCCGTCAATGATGGAGGACAGCTTGATTTTATCGTACTTTCCCTCCACAATGACGGCTTCCCGTATCTGTATCAATGTCCATTCTCCTTTGCTGTGATGACCATAATCCGGGCGATCATTTCCTCCAGCAGAATCCGGTCGTCGGTTTTCAGGCTTTTCAGTGCCAGGTCCGTCTGTAAAAGCACATCGAGAATTCTGCGCAGCTGTTCCGTGGAAAGCCGTTTAACCTCCCGCTCTGCATTCCGCAGCCGGAATTCTCGCCCTTTATACTCGCCGGGAAAAGTGGCTGACAGGTCTTTAAAGGTTCCGCCGCTCTGCATGGCGGAACGCACCCGGTACATATCAATAAACGCAGAGGCCAGCACCGCCAGAATTGTCGGGGGTTCCTCTTTCTGGTAAAACATCTGGTCCATCAGCTGAAACGCCCGGTTATATTCCCCGGCCACCAGCGACCGGGACAGCATGTAAACCGTGGCTTCTGTCCGTCTGGAAACCATGGTTTCCAACAGTTGGGGCGTAATGGTTCCGTTGCCCAGATAAGCGCACAGTTTTTCCATTTCGTTGTGCAGGGTCTGCATATCATTGCCGCACAGCTCCATCATTTTCCGGGCCTCTTTCCGGGAAAGCTCACATTTGCGCTTGGCCGCTTCTCCACAGAGCCATTTTTCCAGCTCCGGCCCTTCCCGCCGGTCAAAGGAAACAGTTCGGCCGTGTTTGACTGCCAGCTTTAAAAAAGCGTTCCACTTGGGAGCCTTTTTTTCCGGGACGGTATTGGGCTGATAGATCACCAGTACGGTGGTTTCCGGCACATTGGCCGCCAGTTCCTGCCATTTGCTGTTTTCTCCGGCCCGCAGGGAATCCGGCGCCAAATCGCTGACGACCACACATTTCCGCTCGCTCATAAAGGGCAGGGATTCCACCGCTGACGCGATATCGTCCACCGGTACGGAGCCGTCGAACCGCTGGTAATTAAAGTCCGGAAAGGGATTGTCCCCACAGGCTTTGCGGATCAGCTTTCCGGCATAGCGGCGCACCAAATATTTTTCGTCCCCATAGAGCACATACAGGCCGGAAAGGTCTCCGGTTTCCATATGTTTTTTGAAATCCGACTCGTTCATCTGCGGCATTAGAAAATCCTCCCTGTCCGGATCGTTCCGTCCGGTTCACATATTGCCTGAAATCTGCCAAATTGTTCCGAATAAAAAACGCTGGGAAACGGTAGGTTCCGGGTGTCCTCGCTGAGGGACACACAGGCCTGTGCCGACAGCAGAGGATACTGGCCGGGAATTTCCGACACCCACACCAGCTCTGCATCCAGCCACTGAGAGGGAAGCTCCCCGATTTCGCAGTCCTCCCCACAGATCAGCATCCGGGTACCAAAAACGGATACCAGACAGGCGGTTTCCGTACTGCCTTCTACAACCACATCCCCATGGAGCAGGTTGTCCCCTTCGCTTTCCTCCAGATGGGAAATTCCATAGCGAGCCAGCGTATAGGTACCGGGTGTTCCGCCCCACAACACGGCGCCTTCTCCATTTCGGGAAGCCACCACATGAAGTTCCCCGTCACTGTAAAAGGATTCCACCAGAATCCGGTTCCCGGCAAACAGGTTTTGCGCCGCTACCAGAACCGCCAGCATCAGTGCCAGACAAATCCCCGCTTTGGGCAGCAGCCGTTTTCGATGAGCGGACAGCAGGCACCCGCCGATGAGAGCCGCCGCTGCGGCCAGCCAGAGATAGACAAAGGCAAAATCCGTCCGGACGACGCCAAAGGGGATTTTGGAAAGCAGTTCTGCCGCAGAAAGCTCAAACCGGGTGAGCAATTCGCAGAAGATTCCGGGAATCCAGCCTGCCGGAAGCCAGATGCTCCCCAACAATAGCGTGATACTGCCAGCCACCAGCAGAATGGTCGCAGGGAGCACCAGTACCAGATTGGAAAGAGGCGTCAGCAGGGAAAGGGTTCCGAAAGCGGTCATGGAAACCGGAAGAGAAAGGACGCTGGCGCTGACCGTCATACAAAGGGAATGACCTAAGGCCCAAAGGGGAGCGGTGAGAATCTTTCCATGGACATAGGTTTCCAGCCACTTGTCCAGACGGCGGCAAAGGGGATTCTGAAACAGCAGAATGCCCAGCGTGGAGGTGAAGGAAAGAATCAGCCCCACATCTCCCGGAGAAAAGGGATTGGTGACGCTCAGAATCAGCATGGCAAATCCCAGCGAATTCAGGCTGTCATCTTTCCGGTCAATGGCCGTTGCCAGCAGATACAATAGCAGCATGACGCCGCTGCGGATGACGGAAAAAGAGAATCCGGTCAGCGCCATAAACAGCAGTATCACCGGCATGGCCAGCACGGAGGCCAGCCGTTTGGGAATCCGGAGAAACAGCAGCAAGGTCAGCAGCGCCCGCATGAGAATGGAAAAATGAAGGCCGGATACGCTGAGAATATGGGAGACTCCGGTGAGCTGAAACAGCTCTTCGGTTTCCTGTGAAATCATGCGGCGGTCGCCCAGCAATACGCCGCTGAGGAAGTCCGCGGATTCTTCGGACATGGTTCCGTGAAGAACGCCTTCCAGATGTTCCCGCAGCTGGTCAAAGACATGATACCAGGGGAGAGTGGAAGGGGTTTCTACTGTCAGTGGGGCATACTGGTCCAGATAGCCGGAATAGAAAATTCCCCGTGCCGCATAATAGGGCGCGATGGTGTCACTGATCGGGAAAAGTCCCACAGTACCGTTAATCTGGTCATAGCGTTCTGCACCAACGGAGTGGGGCGCCGTTACCCGCACTTTTCCGGAAAGCGTGACGGTGCGGCCATCGCTGTCTCGGGCGCTTTCTACTTCCAGAATATATACATCCCGTCCCCGGACGGTTTCCGGCGGCTGGCACACAGTGGCGCAGACGGTCAGTTCGGTTTCTCCCAATTCCTGAGAGCGGGCAAGCTGCGGGGCAAACAGGCTTCCCGCCAGAAAAAAGACGGCGGCAGTCAACAACACCACTGCTCCGGTGTTTTCCCGCCGGAAGCAGAGAAAAACACCGCAAAGAAGTGCCAGAGCAGCGGCTAAAAAGCAGACTGTCGCCTCGCGAAAGAGATAAATAGCGGCCGAAAGCGCAAAGAAGCCGGTAAATCCAACATACGCCAACGGCCGCTTCATGGAAAAGCCCCCTGTAATCGATTAGTCTTTGAAAAAGAGCGGCAGCGGCTCCAGGAAAATGATGTCCTTACGGTCCGCTGCGTCACCCTCAGCCAGAACCGTGGCCCGTCCCACAATGTTTCCGCCAAAGGTGTTTACCAGTGCTTCCATGGCTTCCAGAGATTCGCCGGTACTGATGACGTCATCGACAATCAGAATCCGTTTGCCCTCCATGACCAGCTTGTCCTCTTCCGAGAGGAACAGCTTCTGCACATGGTCGGTGGTGATGGACTTCACCTCCACATGGATGGGATTGCGCATATAGGCTTTGATGCCTTTTCTGGCAACCACATAGGGTTTCCCGCTCTGACGTGCCATTTCATAGCACAGAGGAATGCCCTTGCTCTCTGCGGTAACCACTACGTCGAATTCCGGGCAGCGCTCCAGCAGCGCGGCCGCGGAGGCACAGGTGATCTCCACATCTCCAAACATAACAAAACCGGCGATGTCCATTGTGTCGCTGATGGGACAAATGGGCAGGTCACGGGTGCAGCCGGCGATGCTCATGCGATAGTATTTGCGTCCGTCTTCTTTGGTAATCAGTTCAGCCATTGATGTTTCCCCCAGTTGTGCTTGGATTCCCTTACAGTTGGTGTTCCCGTCAGCCGGGAGGCCACTTCATGGAACGGCCGCCGAGCAGGTGGAAATGCAGGTGGTGAACGGTCTGTCCGCCGTCCTCACCGCAGTTGTTCACGATACGGTAGCCCTTGTCCAGTCCCAGTTCCTTCGCCAGCTTTGCAGCGGTGAGGAAAATATGGGACACCACATCGGCGTTTTCTTCCGTCAGCTCGTTGGCGGACGCAATGTGGGTTTTGGGAATCAGCAGGATATGTACGGGTGCCTGCGGGTCCAGATCGTAAAAGGCCAGAATCCGCTCATCCTCATAGGCTTTTTTGCTGGGGATTTCCCCATTTGCAATTTTACAGAAAATGCAGTCCATGGATACGCCTCCTTACTTCAAAATGTACGATCTTATTGTAGCACAATTGTGTTCAAAGTACAAGATAACCCGGTTTTTGAAAGCCGGTTACAGCTCCATGCCGTTTTCAATCCATTCATAGCAAACCGCGTAGTCCACACAGAAGTTGTTCAGCTCTGCATAGCAGGCTTCCACGGCATCCCGGTATTCTTCAGCGGAATCATAGTCGTCCAGCTCGCCGCCGTCGGGGCGTACTGCCGTAGCCAGCATCTGGACAAACAGGATCGGCACATCAAAGGTTTCCTGCATCAAAGCTGCCACGTTCCGGCCTTCCCGGCGCACCAGATAGTCCAGCATATCGTGAATATCATCCCGGCTGTTGACAATGTCCGTCAGTTCCTTGTCTTCCAGGCTGCCCTGTCCCGCCAGGAACCAGATGGGTTCTTCTCCGATTCCCAGCTCGTCCAGAGCGGAAATCACATCCATGCTGCCGATATCGTTTCCGCACTCGGTCATGCGATTGTAAAACTCTGCCAGAATCCGTTTCAGCGCCACTGCTGTAATGACGGCCTGTGTCTGTTCCACCACGGTTTCCAGCGCCACGGCGCCGCTTTCCCGCAGCAGTGCCCAGTTCATCAGAAACCAGCAGCGGTTGGCGGCGTGGTCTCCGAATACGGTTTGCAGGATGACGGATTCTGCGTCCATTCGATAGCTCATGGTTTTCCTCCTGTTTCTTTTTACGCCATGCCCAGCGCTTCCTTTGCCAGGCGGTCGGCCATATCGTTATAAGTGTCGCCGGAATGTCCCTTTACCTTGACAAACCGGATGTGCATCGTTTTAGAAGCCTGCCGGTAAAACGCCTGATAGGCTTTGGTGCCCTCTTTGTTGGCTTTCCATTCCCCGGTGCACCACTTGGCAATGCCCTCATAGTCGTGGTGGATTTCCAGTGCCGGAACACCCTGTTCCAGACACCAGCGGATGACCGTTTCGGAGCCTTTGATTTCTCCGGCTACATTGCGCATCTGCGCCAGCTCCGGGTCGGTAAATTTCTGAGAAAAGGTGTGGGTTTCTCCCTGCCAGAACAGCACCGCGCCGCAGGCAAATTCCCCGGTTCCCACATGATAGCTTCCATCCACATAGGCCACCGCCGTATTCTCTCCGGAAAGGGGAGAAGCAGAGTTTGCCTTTGTTTTGGTACTGGTTCCCGAAACAAAGGCTTCTGCTTCTTCCCGGGTGGGGAAGCTCTTATAGGAAGCGCCGGAAAAGCCCATTACCTGCGCTTTGCACTGATCCCAGGTCTCAAACACACCGGTTTTCCGTCCGGCGCGGACGGCATAGTATTTTTTCGCCATAGAATCCCCGCTTTCGTCAGGAGCGGTGTTCCCGGGTGCGCTCCCAATAAGAGCTCATACTGGAACCGGGAACCTCCGTTACATCTTCGCCCAGAAAAGCAGGGGGCACAAAGGCGTTGGCTTCCTCTACCGTGGGAAATTCCACTTCCGCATAGAGAAAGGCGTTTTCCGTGCCGCCATCCACCAGACTGCATTCCAGCTTTCGTCCGTCGGGAAGCTGATAAATCCGGTAGTCTTTCCGAATCATTTCCCCGTGGAGCAGGCTTTTCAGGCGGGTAAAGCGGTCCTCGTCCAGAGAAAGCTCCACTTCTTCCCGCACCAGTGTGCCCTGTCCCTTGATGCACAGTTTATAATCCACGGCATCCTCTGTTTTTTTGCTGCGAATCCGCACACAGGGGGTGGTGGAGAGATAGCCCTGTTCCACCTGACTGGCGTGAAGCAGGGGAAGGTGCTCCGGAAACGTGTCCAGTTTGAATTTCCGCTCGATTTCCATGACGATACCCGCCTTTCTCTCGTTATTCCATGCTGCCCAGTTTTTTCAGATTCTCGTTTTCCGCCCGGAAGAGAATCCATTCCGGATGGGGATTGGCGCCCATGGCCTGATAGAATTTCTGAGACGGGGTATTCCAATCCAGGCAAACCCAGTCCATTCGGCTGCATCCTTCTTCTACAGCGATTTTAGCCACACAAATCAGCAGCGCTTTGCCGATGCCCTTTTCGCGCAGCTCCGGCCAAACAAAAATATCCTCCAGATACATGTTTTCCCGGCCCACAAAAGTGGAAAAGTTCCGGAAATACAGGGCATAGCCTGCGGGCTTTCCTTCATATTCAGCCAGCAGTACGTCGGCACGGCGGCGGACAAAAATAGATTCCCGCAGGGATTCCTCCGTTGCCACCACCTGATCTTCCATTTTCTCATATTTTGCAATCCCGCGGATCAGCTCCAGAATCAGGGCGCAGTCCTTTTCCTCTGCCTGACGGATGACCAGACCCTCTACGGGGGTTTCGTACTGTTTTGACATTTGATGATTCCTCCCAGAATGGTATCACGGCCGGTTCGGCCATTTTTCCATTATATCATAGTTTTTTCTTCCCGGCAATGAAAGAACGCATCCTGGCCGGGGTTGTAAAAGGGGGTGCTGCGTGGTATCATATTTCTGCAATGAACTATCGAAAGGGAGGATTTTTGTGGAAGATCAGATGAGATGGAGCCTGCGGGAAATGTTCCCCGCTGATGAAGACTGGAACCGGGAAATGGAGCAGGCCTCGGAGGTTGCCAAAGCACTGGCAGGCCGGAAGGGCCACCTTGCAGAAAACGCGGAAGCGCTGGCGGAGACGGCCCGGCTGTATCTGGAGCTGGAAGAAAAGCTCTATCGGCTGATGGTATTTGCCAACTCCAATTTTGACCAGAATATGGCAGATCCCGCCGCGAAAAAGCTCTATGAAACGGCGCAGAACCAGTCCACCGCCATTGGAGAAGCCCTTTCTTTTATGGCACCCGAGCTGATGCAGTATTCCATGGAGGATTTTAACCGGTATTGTGAAGAAAAACCGGAACTGAAAGAGTTTGCCCACTTTGCAGAGGACTTTTTTGCCCGAAAAGAGCACATTCTCAGCGACGAAATGGAGACGCTGCTGGTGCGTATGAACGATATGGGCGAGTCCTTCTCCAAGGTGTTTGAAGATCTGACGGTGAATGATATGGAATTCCCCATGATTCAGACGCTGGAAGGGGAGAGCATTCGGGCCAATGAGGCCAATTACGCCATGGCGCTGGAAAACCCCGACCCTGCTTTCCGCCGGGATTATTACAAGGGGCTGCTGGGCACCTATCAGAAGCACATCAACACCCTGACCTCTATCCACTACGGCTCTGTGAAAAACGACTGCTTCACCGCCAAAAGCCGCAAGTACGCCAGTGCCCGAGCAGCGGCACTGTTTGCCAACCACATTCCGGAAACGGTCTATGACAATCTGCTGGAAACCGTTCGGGCCAATGTAGAGCCTTTGCATGAGTATGTGGCGTTCCGGAAAGAGCGTCTGGGACTGGATACCCTCTATTTCAGCGACCTGTTTGTGCCGCTGGTACAGGAAAGTGCCCGGAAGTATACCTATGAAGAGGCCCAGAAACTGGTGCTGGATGCCGTTTCTGTGTTGGGAGAGGATTATACGGCGCTGATTCAGAAGGCTTTTGACGAGCGCTGGATTGACGTATCCCCCCGGGAGGCCAAACGCACCGGCGCCTATTCCACCGGCGCTTATAAGTGCAAGCCCTATGTACTGCTGAACTTTACTGGCACGCTGGATGACGTGTTTACCTTGGCCCACGAATTGGGACACTCCCTGCACACCTGGTTCAGCAATGAAAACCAGCCTCTGCTCTACTCCGGCTACAGCATTTTCTGTGCGGAAGTGGCTTCTACTCTCAATGAGCAGCTTTTGAGCCGCTGGCTGTTTGAGCACAGCACTTCCAAAGAGGAAAAAGCACTGCTTCTGTGCAAACGGCTGGATGATATCCGCTCCACGTTCTACCGCCAGACCATGTTTGCCGACTTTGAATACCAGACCCACAAGCTGGTAGAGGCAGGTGAACCGCTGGTGCCCGAAACCCTGTGCGGCATCCACCGGAAATTGAACGAGGATTATTATGGTCCGGAGCTGACCGTGGATGATTATCTCTCCTGTGAATGGGCGAGAATTCCCCATTTCTACAGTGCCTTCTATGTCTATCAGTACGCAACCGGCATCGCTGCTTCTACGGCTATCGCTCATCGGATCTTTACCGAGGGCGCACCGGCTGTGGCGGACTATCGGAAGTTCCTCACCACCGGCGGCAGCGGCCATCCCATCGATCTGCTGAAGATTGCCGGTGTGGACATGGCCTCTCCCAAACCGGTGCTGGATACTATTGAGACCTTCCGCACCACCCTTCAGGAGCTGAAAGCGCTGTTGGGCTGACGGTTATCAAAAAATAAATTAGTCCAAAACTCCCTCTTGCTTTCAAAAAAGAGGGAGTTTTCTTTTTGGAAAGAAATTCTTCAATTCCTTGCAGAATTCAAAAAAATGTTACAAAATTCGACTTTCAGGATACAAGTTGGATACATTTTAGGTGTATACTGCTTCGGGTACGGCTGAATCAAACGCCGATTTTGTCATAAAGGAAGTGCAGAAAATGTCCGATCAGCAGGATTATGTAGATCTTTACAGCTATTCGAACAATGAAAACGGCGGTGATAACCGTAACGGAAAAAAAGGAAAGAAGAAAATGGCACGGTGGAAAAAAGTCCTGATTGCCATCATATCGGTTGTGCTGATTCTCTGCGGCGGTGTTGTGTGTGCCGCATGGTATTTTGTGGGGGATATCGAAATTGATCGGGATTTCCCGAAAACGGACAGTGAGCTGGGTGTCAACAGCGCAGAGGTTCACGATGAAACCATTACCAATATTGCCCTGTTTGGTATTGATTCCCGTACCCATGACGATCAGGGACACGCGGACGCATTCATGATTCTTTCCATTGATAATAAGCATAATAAACTCAAACTGATTTCCATTCTTCGGGACTCCAAGGTGGAAATCGAAGGATATGGACAGTCTAAAATCACCAATTCCTACTGGTGGGGCAGTGCTCCGCTGGCCATTAAGACCCTGAACCAGAATTTCAACATGAACGTCCGGGATTATGTCCGAGTCAATTTTGATCAGCTGGCCGATGTGATTGATGCAGTGGGCGGCGTAGAGATCGATGTAACCGCCGAGGAACTGGAAGAAATCAATTTCCATATGCACGGTCTGGGAATTTATGATAGTGACCTGTATGAAACCGGTATGGTGACCCTGACCGGAAATCAGGCAGTGTCCTATGCACGGATTCGGAATGTGGGCACAGATATCGCCCGTGCAGGCCGTCAGCAGGAAGTGTTGTCCGCTCTGCTGGGAAAAGTGGACAATCTGAGTGTGGCGGACTATCCGGCGTTTATCAAGAAAATTGCGCCGCTGGTCACCACTTCGCTGGACTATACGGAGATGATTTCTCTGGCAGGCATTCTGGCCGGAGACCCGGAGCTGGAAAGCTATGTGATTCCCGGAGAGGAAGAAGATGCCTGGGGCGGTATTGATGACTCCGGACAGTGGGTCTGGGAGTATGACCTGGACGCTGCTGCCGATCATATTCATGAGATCATCTATGAGACGGGAGAGGAAGACAATTCTACAGACAGCACCACTGCTTCCGCTTCTTCCGATGCTGCATAATTAAAACAGAATAAAACATAAAACATGCCGGACGAAAAGAGCTTGTCCGGCATGCTTTTTTTGGAAAAAACAATGTCTGCTATCGATTTTTTTTATTCACTGTAGTATAATTACAATAAAGTAATCGCGGAAAAAACGCAAAGGAGAATGTTTATGAATCGCGAGCCTGTTCTGGTAGTGATGGCCGCCGGTATGGGAAGTCGGTACGGCGGTATGAAACAGATTGACCCGGTGGGAAAAAACGGGGAGATCATCATTGATTATTCCCTTTTTGACGCCATGCGCGCCGGTTTCCGACGGGTGATTTTTATTATCCAGCGAAAAAACGAGGCGGATTTCCGTCAGGTAATCGGCGATCGGATCAGCCGTTATATGCAGGTGGAGTATGCCTTTCAGGAGCTGGACGATCTGCCAGAAGGCTTTTCACTGCCCGATGGTCGCGTGAAGCCCTGGGGAACCGGTCACGCGGTGTGGGCTTGCCGAAAGATGATTGACGCTCCCTTTGCTGTTATCAATGCTGATGACTTTTACGGGAAAGAGGGATTTGAACAGATTTACCGGTTCCTGTCCTCCGTGGAGGATACCGAAAAGTATCAGTATGCCATGGTAGGATATACACTGAAAAACACCCTGACGGATAACGGCTTTGTTTCCCGTGGTGTGTGCCGGACAGAGAATGGAAAACTGGTGGATATCACCGAACGCACTCGCATTGAAAAGGATCCGGCAGGAATCGGCGCCAAATTCAGTGAAGATGGGGGCGAGACCTGGTCTCCGTTGGATCCGGAAAGTGTAGTTTCCATGAATCTGTGGGGCTTTACGCCGGGAATTCTTCAGGAAATGGAGATGCGGTTTGCGGCTTTCTTGAAAAAGACACTGGTGGAAAACCCGGAGAAAGGGGAATTCTATCTGCCCGGTGTTGTCAGCCAGCTGTTGGAGGAGGACAAAGCCGAAGTGCAGGTGCTGCGCTCTCACGACAAATGGTACGGCGTGACCTATCGGGAGGATAAACCGGTGGTGCAGGCTGCGCTGGCCCGGATGATGGAAGAGGGCGTGTATCCCGATCCGCTTTTCAAAGAGTAAACCGTAATGGTAACTATGAAAAATCCCTGTCCCGGATGGAGGGACAGGGATTTTTTGTTTGAAGAAGAAAAGCGGCCGGTCAGTCCAGCTTCTGAATCTGCTTGAAAATTTCCTGCATTCGCACATCGATGTCGGCAATGGCGGCGGCGCTTTCCAGCATGGCTTCACAGATTTCCGGCGGGATTTCTTTATCGGATTTATACCGCAGATCGTGCTCCAGGCTGGCCCAGAAATCCATGGCAACGGTGCGGATCTGCACTTCTACCGTCACATGCTCCGTGTGTTCCGAAAGGAAAACCGGAATGGACAAATCCAGATGGAGGCTCCGATATCCATTGTAGTTGGGGTTCTTGATATAATCCTGTACCTTTACCAGATGAATGTCCGACTGCCGCAGGAGCATGTCGGCCACATCGTACACATCGTCAATGTAACAGCACACCACCCGGATACCGGCGATATCGTTGAGGTTCTTTTTGGCCGATTCAATGGTTGCGTCGTATCCCTTTTTCCGCAGCTTGTTGAGAATGCTGTGGGTGGATTTCAGACGGCTCTCCACATGATGGATGGGATTGCGGGCAAAATGGACATTGAATTCCTCATTGAGGATTTCCAGCTTGGTGACGATTTCTTTGATAGCGGCTTTATAAAGATGCTGCAATTCCAGAAATTCCCGAAGGTTGCTGAATGGATCATTTTCCAGACCACCTGGTACCAAAACCGGTGTCTGATCGAACTCGCGGCTATCCATAACGCATATCCTTTCCTTTTGATAAATGGGCAAACCCCTTTACCTTTATCATACCAGAGAAACCCGGAAAAGTACAGGGAAAGGATGGAAATGGTTGAAAATCCATTGATGACGGGTCAGGATTCCGTCAGTTCTTTCAGTTTTTGAGTCAGGATGGCTTCTGTTTCCTCCACGGAATCAATCAGGGCGGTCTCCTGTAAAAATTCCAGAAAATCGCAGATCGAATAGACAATGCTCTTTTCGTGCAGTGTTACAGAAATAGAACCGTAGACAGGATGCAGACAGCCACAGGACAGGTGCTGGTTGTCCGAAACGAAGAACATCAGGTTGTGGGGACAGCGGAATTTCTGAGGTTTAATCAGATGAGGGAAGTACCAGCCTTTGTGAATGCAGAAAATCATCCGGCGGAGAAGTTCCACCCGATAGGCTTTCGGCAAAGGACTGTACAGCTCCGATGGAAGCTCCTGAATCCGGCCGGTCTGTAAAATACGGTCCAGCCCTTCTTCGGCGAAAAAGGAGGTGCTTTGCCGGGTTCCGGTCATCAGTGTAATCTGTTCACGGCGGCCTTCGAAAAAAGAGAGAATTTGCTGACGGTTGGGAACATCCTGCCGCAGCAGCTTTTCCACCATATCCATCGAGTAGAAAAAGCCTAGACAGGGTTCAAATTGCAGGGAATAACACATTTCCTGATGGGTAGGCCGCCATCGCTGGTGATCCCAGAACTGGACGGGATACAGATTCTCTGTTTCAAACAGGGGGAAACAGTCTTCCTGCATTTCCCGAAAAATACGCTGATACAGCAGAACGGCGTCATTTTCCCGGAACAATACGGCTTTTTCATTGTCATGGGAAAATGTCATGACCCAGCGTTTGCCAACGATGAAGAAGGGGAGAACCGAGCTCTGACAACTGGGGGAGCTGATATAATAGAACCATCCGGCATAGCGGCAGCAGCTGAGGAGAATGGGCAGCAGTTCCCGCATACAGGAGAGGTTATAGCGGTTTTCCGTCTGATAGCGGGTTTCCGTCTGAAAAGCAACGATGTGTTCCACCTGTAACTGGCGGTTTAACCGGCAGTAAGAGCGGAAAACGTTTCCTGCTTCACAGTCTGGTTGGAGTACCGCCATCAATTGCGACTCCGGGCCGGAAGCTTCTCTGGAAAGAAAAAAATGAAGCCAGTCAATGACAGAAGCTTTTCCCTGAATGATTTGAACCGGCAGGTTGGAATGACTCTCCATGTGAGAGAGGGATGTCTGTGGAGTGGCAAAGAAATCCGGTTCCTGAAAATAGCTGTCTGCATCCTCAATAATTCGTTTTACCTGGATCCTGCGGTAGTATACTTCTTCCCCCATTTTGGAAATGTAATAGGTTTCCCGAAGCTGTTTTTTTTCGGCAGGCGTCAGCATCAGCGCGTCGGACAAGCGCTCCAGCACGGTGACATCGCCGGGAATCCGCTCACTGCTGAGCATTTTCTGAATATAACTGCGCTCTACACCGCTGGTGCGGGAGAGCTGTGCCACACTGATTCTGGCTGCGGAAATAAAGCTTTGCAGTTTATCGGAATAGAGGGACATAGTACGAACATCCTTTTTGTTAATATGTAAAATTCAACGAAAATGGCAGGTTTTCTTTTATTATATCAGAAATCATCTCTCGGGAAAAGAAGGGAAAATCTTTATTCGACAAATCCGCCTTCTGTATGCTATAATGAAACTCAAATATTGCGGCCAAGGCTGCAAAAACCGGGAGGTTTTCACAAATATGGTATCCGACATTACAATTATCGGAATTTTTCTCACAATTCTTTTTTCCATTGGTGTCCCCATTGCGGCACTGCTGGTGCTGAAAATCCGCAAGCGGGCGAAGATTCTGCTGTTTCTGGTGGGAGTCAGTATGCATCTGTTGTTTGTCATGCTGCTGGAACGGTTTTTCCTGGGTGCTATGGCGGGATTTTTCCCGGCTGTTGCCCAGAATCCGTGGCTGTACTCTCTGATGTCCGGCGCGGCAGCCATGATTTTTGAAACAGCGGAGTTTGTGCTGATTATCCGCGCATTGCTGCCCCAGCTGGAAAGAGGCAGTCAGCCCATGATGTTCGCCATGGGACACGCCGCTTCCAATGGAACCCTGTCCGCCGGCCTGACCGCTATGACCTATTACAGTATTGGTGTCATCGTCAATACCGACGGTGCGGAAGAGCTGACGAAAGGCCTGACCGGAGATGAGCTGGCATTTGTCAATGGCATGATTCAGGATATTACCGGAGATTATCTGCCTTTTTATATCAACGCGGTGAACCAACTGCTGCTGATTACCATGTATGCCTGTCTGGCCGTCATGCTCTGGCTGGCGCTGGGCGGTTATCTGGAAAAGAAATGGGCCGCTGTGGCAGCCGGTATCTTTTTCCTCCTGCGGTTCCTCATGGATCTGGGCAACACCGGAGGCGTCAATCTGTGGGTATCCGCTGGACTGTCCTTTGCGGTGACGGTGGCCTTTGCATTCCTTACTCGCCGTATGTATGTTCAGACCGAGGATGTGCGTCCCCGGGTGGCCAGCCAGAGCCGTCCCCGTCTTCGCTGAAATGGCGGCTTTGTAGGTTTGTCAAACATTTTGTACAGCGAGAGATTCAAAGAAGGCAGCAAGTTT
>CAJMOI010000029.1 GCA_905215105.1 uncultured bacterium | reverse complement strand
AGGGAAAGCCGGACTGGCTGTCCGGCTTTCCTGTCCAAATTTATTGTAATAGGAGAGATTCAATCATGGTGAAAGTCAGTTTGAAGGGCGAAGTCCGGGAGTTTGAAAACGGCGTCACCGTTGCGGACATTGCCAAGAGCATCGGCATGGGTCTGTACAAGGCTTCCTGTGCCGGCAAAATCAACGGCGAGGTGGTGGACCTGCGCACCCCCATCAACGAGGACTGCGAGCTTTCCATCCTGACCTTTGACGACCCCGAGGGCAAAAAGGCCTACTGGCACACCACTTCCCATATTATGGCCCAGGCTGTCCAGCGTCTGTTCCCCGAAGCAGTTTTCGGCGTGGGACCCTCTGTGGACAATGGTTTCTATTATGATATCGGCGGCGTAAAGCCCTTTACCCCCGAGGATCTGAGCAAAATCGAGGCGGAGATTAAGAAGATTATTAAAGAAAACCTGCCGCTGGAGCGCTTTGAGCTTTCCCCCGAAGAGGCTGAAAAGTTCATGGCAGAGCATGGCCAGAAGTATAAGGTGGAGCTGATTCAGGAGCACGCCGGAAAGGGCGAGGCCATTTCCCTGTATCGTCAGGGCGACTTCACCGACCTGTGCGCTGGCCCCCACCTGATGAGCACCGGCTGCGTCAAGGCCGTGAAGCTCACCGCCGCTACCGCTGCTTACTGGCGCGGCGATGCAAAGAACGATATGCTCCAGCGTGTGTACGGCATTTCCTTCCCCAAAGCTGCCCAGCTGGAAGAGCACCTGACTGCCATGGAAGAAGCCAAGAAGCGCGACCACAACATTTTGGGCCGTCAGCTGGAATACTTCACCACCTGCGACCTGATCGGTCAGGGCCTGCCCATCCTGCTGCCCAACGGTGCAAGAGTCATTCAGCTGCTGCAGCGTTTTGTGGAGGATGAGGAGCAGAAGAGAGGCTGGCTGCTGACCAAGACTCCCCTTATGGCCAAGAGCGACCTGTACAAGGTCAGCGGCCACTGGGATCACTATAAAGACGGCATGTTCGTGCTGGGCGATGAGGAAAAGGACGACGAAGTGTTCGCCCTGCGTCCCATGACCTGCCCCTTCCAGTATCAGGCATATCTGAACCGCCAGCGTTCCTACCGCGACCTGCCCCTGCGGTATAACGAGACTTCCACTCTGTTCCGCAACGAGGCTTCCGGTGAGATGCACGGTCTGATCCGTGTGCGCCAGTTCACCATTTCCGAAGGCCACCTGATGTGCCGTCCTGACCAGCTGGAAGACGAGTTCAAGGGCTGCCTGGAGCTGGTGATCTTCATGCTGAAGACTCTGGGCCTGTACGAGGACGTTTCCTACCGCTTCTCCATGTGGGACCCGGACAACCGCGACAAGTATATCGGCACTGAGGAGCAGTGGAACGAGGCACAGGATACCATGCGCCGCATTCTGAACCATCTGGAAATCTCCTATGTGGAGGGCGTGGGCGAAGCTGCTTTCTACGGTCCCAAGCTGGATATCCAGATTAAGAACGTGTATGGCAAAGAGGATACCCTCATCACCATCCAGATCGACCAGCTGCTGGCGGAAAAGTTCGGCATGGAATATGTGGACTCCGACGGAAAGCGCAAGAACCCCTATATCATCCACCGTACCTCCATCGGCTGCTACGAGCGCACCCTGGCCCTGCTGATTGAAAAGTATGCCGGTGCTTTGCCCATGTGGCTGATGCCCGAACAGGTCCGCATCCTGCCTATCAGCGAGCGGTTCCATGACAAGGCACAGGAAGTCACCGAGGCTTTGAAGAATGCCGGACTGCGCGCTTCCTGCGATATGAGAAGCGAAAAGATCGGCTACAAGATCCGCGAAGCCCAGCTGCAGAAGATCCCCTATATGCTGATTGTGGGCGAGAAAGAAGCCGAGAGCAACACGGTTTCTGTCCGTCACCGCAAAGAGGGCGATCTGGGTGCTATGTCTGTGGAGGAATTCCTCAGCAAGGCCCTGATGCAGGTTGCCACCAAAGCAAAAGACTGATTGCATTCCCCGTTGATCATTTGAAAGAATCAAGCGCCCTTCCGGTTTGTTCCGGGAGGGCGCTGCTGTTTTCATACGGCGGATTCTGTGTTACAATGGGTCAGATACCTTCGTTTGGAAAGGAACGATGTGAGCTATGCAGAAAAATCTGACACAGGGGCCCATTACCAAAACCATTCTGCTGTTTTCCCTGCCAATGATTGCCGGGAACCTGCTGCAGCAGTTTTATAATATTGCGGATACCCTGATTGTAGGCCAGTTTCTCGGTTCCGGCGCACTGGCGGCGGTGGGGTCTTCTTATACCCTCATGACCTTTCTCACCTCGATTTTGCTGGGACTGTGTATGGGCAGCGGCGCGCTGTTTTCCATCCGGTATGGAGAAAAAAGGATGGAAAGCCTTCGGGAGAGTATGGGCGCTTCCTTTGTTTTGATTCTGGCGGCAGCGGTAGTGCTGAATCTGCTGGTTTTTGGCTTGATGGACCAGATTTTGTATCTGCTTCAGGTTCCGGAAGATATTGAACCTCTGATGCGGGAATACCTGTGGTGGATTTTCTGGGGGATTCCGGCCACCTTTCTCTATAATTATTTTGCGTCCCTTCTGCGGGCAGTGGGAAATTCCGTGGTGCCGCTGTTGTTTCTGGCCGTGTGTGCCGTGCTGAATGTGGTGCTGGACTTGTGGTTTGTGCTGGGGTTTTCCTGGGGCGTCAAAGGGGCTGCCATTGCAACGGTGATTTCCCAGTATGTTTCCGGTATTGGAATCGCGGTGTATACCTGGCTGCGGCTGCCGGAATTCCGCCTGAAACTCCGGTACCTGTATCCGAAAAAAGAGGTTTTGCAGCAGATCGCTCAGTTTTCCTTCCTCACCTCTTTGCAGCAGTCGGTGATGAATCTGGGCATTCTGATGGTGCAGGGACTGGTGAACAGTTTTGGAACAGCAGTCATGGCGGCCTTTGCGGCGGCAGTGAAAATTGACTCCTTTGCCTATATGCCGGTACAGGACTTTGGAAACGGCTTCTCCACTTTTGTGGCGCAGAACTTCGGAGCAGGGCAGACCGAACGGATTCAAAAGGGAATCCGTCGGGCAGTGGCTATGGCAGCAGCCTTCTGTGTGGTGATTTCTGCGGCGGTGTACATTTTTGCGGAGCCGCTGATGCTGATTTTTGTTAAGCCGGAGGAACGGGAAATCCTGGCCATCGGCGTGGAATATCTGCGGATCGAAGGCGCTTTTTATTGGGGAATCGGCTGTCTGTTTTTGCTCTATGGACTGTACCGCTCCGTGAAAAAGCCGGGAATGTCGGTGGTGCTGACGGTGATTTCCCTCGGATTGCGGGTTGTATTGGCTTATTTGCTGTCTGCCATTCCGGCTGTGGGCGTTACCGGAATCTGGTGGTCGGTTCCCATTGGATGGATGGCGGCGGATCTGGTCGGGTATTGGTATTACAGAAGGCAGAAAGAGAGAATTTTTGCCGGGTCTGTTTCAAGTTCTGAGCATCACAGGAGATAAAGAAAACATACAGGTTTGGACAAAGGATATTTCCATTGGAAAGGCGCTCTTGCCTTTGCAATGATTTGCAATAAAAATCCATAAGAAGAATAAATGAGCCCGAGAAAAGCACTTTGGGTGTACGGTCCATTTTTTCGGGAAAAATACCATCGGAAAAAGGAGTTCCTCCAGAGCAAAATGTAAAAAACTCTGGACAAAATCCCCGGTGTATGATACACTGATTTTACAAACGGATTCCGTGTGGTGAATATGGTGAGAGCAATGATGAAAGAAATCCGGGAAACCTCACGGGCTCTGACAGCAAACTTTTTTGCCGGCAATACGGGCAGGCTGCAGCAGTACGCTGAGGACCTGAATGGGCCTGTAGAATTCCTGATGCTTGCGGAAGTTGTGATTCATCTGTCCTCTGCTTAACGTTTGGCACGGCGGGCGCCGCTCTTTTGGCAGCATCAGTGCATCGCCATCCATAAAAACGTTGAGCAGTTTTTTTGTTTTCTGCCGGCTTTTTTTCTGAACCGGAACAGAATGTGAAATCCGGGACGCCCATACTGTTTCCCATAGGGCGTGCAAACCTTTTCAGTCCGGCACAGCCGATTTCCCTGTTGACAGGATAGAGACAAAAAGAGATTTACCTGAATTTTTCTTAATTTTTTCATTTTATTTGCAGAGGTTCCATGGGAAACTGTCACGGACAGTTTATCTGCAAGATTGAAGAGAGGTTTCTAATGTTGGAAAGTCCTGAGATTTTGATTGAAAATAAGGAAGAGCTGCGGTTGATTTCCGCAACAGCAGTCCATATGGAGTGGGAGCGTATCTTCCTGAAAATCGACGTAAAGATTGAGTTTTTTCCGGGAGCAGACACAGAAGCTCCGCTGGCCTTTTATGCGGTCAATGGTCTGAATCGTGCAAAAACAGCATACCAGATTACAAAGCTGGAGGAGAACCTGTATCGGCTGACGCTGAATATTACCAATAATGGCGCAAACCGCTGTCTGCCCAGAGGTAATTACCGCATTGCTGTGTGTCAGGGAACCAATCAGCTGGCAACCGTGATGGCGTCTCCCGATGTGATTCGGCATACCAATGATAATTCCCGAATTTTCCCCTATCATGACAGTAAAAGCGCTTACAATGTGTTTTTCTATGTAGCGGAAGGCGAGGACGATTTGCCGCTGATTATGTATGTAGCATCCCTGTCCCGTTCCTCTATGGAATTTCCTTCCAATAAAAAACATCATCTGCCCAATCCTGTGCGGGCAATCCGTCGTTCCCTTTCTCGGAACCGCCGTCCGTTTTTGCGGAATGTCTATAAGTTCTGGTCTTTTGTTTATCGTAAGCGTACCAATACCGTCCTGTTTATTTCCGAACAGAGCAATACCTGCGGTGGTAACCAGATGGCAGTGTACAACCGGATGAAGGAGCGGAAGATGGACGAGCAGTACACTTTGCTGCTGTCCGCCAGAATGGCGGCTTCCCAGCGGCAGAGCTATGGCAGCTGGTTGTCCCTGATGCGGAAAATTGCTATGAGCCAGCTGATTTTTATTGACGACCATGCACCGGTATTTGACTGGTTAAAACTGAACAGCCGTACCCGTATGGTACAGCTGTGGCATGCAGGAGCAGGCTTCAAATCCTCCGGTTACAGCCGGTGGGGTCATTTTGGATGCCCTGCCCCTCAGAGCTGTCACCGTCAGTATCAGTACGGTATTGCCGGCTCCCGCCATATCGCCCATTTCTTCTCTGAGGTATGGGGAATTCTGGACGAACAGGTGCTGCCTGCCGGTATGCCCAGAATGGACGAGTATCTGGATGAAAATAATCGCCGTACAGTGACGGAAAAGCTTTATGAGAGCTATCCCATGTGCAAAGGGAAAAAGGTGATGCTCTTCGCACCTACCTACCGCGGCAAAAACCGGAAAACGGCTCACTATCCTTATTCGCTGCTGGATTTCAAGCGCCTGTATGAGCTTTGCGGCGACGAATGGGTAGTGCTCTTTAAGATGCATCCCTGGGTTCACGACGGTGTGCCCATTCCTGAGGAATATCAGGACAAATTTCTGGATGTGGGCACCTATCCCAACATCAACGACCTGTTCTATATCACAGATCTGTTAATTACCGACTATTCTTCCAATATCTTCGAATACTCCCTGATGCGCAAGCCCATGATGTTCTTTGCTTTTGACAAGGTGCAGTACTCCTTCTCCCGCGGTTTCCATCGGGATTATGAGGAATCCGCTCCCGGAAAGATCTGCTACACCTTTGATGAGCTGATGGATGCTTTTGCCGCTCAGGATTTCGAGTATGAAAAAGTGGAAGAATATGTGGAGAAACACTTCGATTATATCGACACCCATTCCTCTGACCGCGTTATTGACTGGTTCGTTCTGGACCAGATTCCGGAAGAATTCCGGGATGCGCTGAAGAAAAAGCAGGAAGAGGCGGATTATGTTTCCCGGCTGGTTTTCTCCGTTCCGGAGTCGGAAGAAGACACCAACTGATCTGGTCAAACGGGGAGGCTCTGAAGCCTGCTTTGGAGCCTCCCTTTTTGTATATCCGTGAAAAATCTCGTTTCGTAAGTATTTGCAGAAAGGATTTTGAACCATGAATATTGCAATTATTTTTGCCGGCGGTAGCGGCGTCCGTATGGGCGCCGGTATTCCCAAGCAGTTTCTGGAAATCAACGGAAAACCTATCATTGTCCATACCCTTCAGCTGTTCCAGAATCACGACATGATCGACAAAATCTATATTTCCGTACTGGAAAAATATATTCCCTATATGGATGACCTCTGCAAGGAGTTCCGGCTGAATAAGGTCTGCGGCATTGTGGCCGGTGGCGAAACCGGTCAGGATTCCATTTACAATGCACTGAAAAAGGCGGAATCCGAAAATCCCGGTGATTCCATCGTGCTGATTCATGACGGCGTGCGTCCCTTCATTACCTACGAAGTCATTGCCAACAACATCGAGGGCGTAGAGGCCAATGGCAATGCCATTACCTGCACTTCCTGCTATGAGACCATTCTGTTGAGCAAGACCGGCGACGTGGTGGATAGTGTTCCCTTCCGCAAGGAGACCTATGCGGCACAGGCGCCCCAGAGCTTCTACCTCAAGGACATTATTGCTGCCCACGATCAGGTTCGCAGCATGCCTACTCGTTATGACAATCTGGTGGACTCCTGTACGCTGATCCGTGTGCTGGGTCAGACCGCCCATATGGTTCCCGGAAACCGCGGCAACATCAAGGTGACAACGCCGGAAGACGTGTATATGTTCCGGGCTCTGCTGACCTATAAGGAAAACGAGCAGGCATTCGGCCTTGGTCTTACCGATCAGATTGAATCCCGGATGAACAGCATCCGTCGGAGAACTCAGAAGAAATAAGCCGGATGGGGAGTTTTATGAATCAAACAGAAAAGCCTTTATCCCATGCAAAATCCCTCAGTTCCCGCTATAACGGAGGGTTGGATTTCTGGAAACTGGTCTTTACCTTTGTGATTGTCATTTATCACGGAGGCCAGATTGGTGACGGCAGAAATATTTTCAACATCGGCGCCACGGCAGTGGAATTTTTCTTCATCCTGTCCGGCTATTTTATGGCGGTATCTGCGGTGAAAAAGCCGGACCCGGAACGGGGGACCCTTGGAAAGGAAACTGCCGGATTTATCTGGCACAAGATCAAGTCCATTTTACCCTATTATCTGTTCGGATATTTCATCAGTCTGGTGTTGTATATTTACATTGACCTTCGGCAGGTGTCGGGACTGAGTCAGATTGTGAAAAAGCTGAGCCTGAGTATCCCGAATTTCTTTCTGCTGTCTACCTCCGGTTTAGAGGAAACCACCGTGCTGGGAATGACCTGGTATATTTCCGCCATGCTGCTGGCCATGTGCTTCCTGTATCCTCTGCTGAGGAAATACAAGGATATGTACCTGCATGTCATTGCGCCTCTGTCTGCCATTCTGGTGGCAGGGTATATGTGTCAGAAATTCGGTAATTTCAAATTGACATACGAGCTGGATATCTTCGTCACCAAGGAGATTCTCCGGGCTGTGGTGGGACTGAATATCGGTTGTACTGTATATGTGGTATCTGAAAAGCTGAAAAAGGTGCCGTTTACCACCTTTTCCCGGGTTTTGCTGGCTCTTGTGGAATGGGGATGCTATCTGTGGGTACTGCTGGGCATGCATTTTATGGAAGCGGACTATGTGTTTGTCGAGCTGTTCCTGTATTTCTTTGCGATTTCCATTACCACCAGTAAACAGTCGATTTTGGGTCATATCTTCGATCACAATTTCATCAAGGCCACCAATCGGTTCAGTCTGGCGCTGTATCTCTGTCATTCGGCGTGCCGCAGAGTCATCCGGTATCTGGAGCCGGATTGGGGATATTATCAGACGATTGCGGTATTTGTGCTCTTTTCTATTGTGACCGCCGTGATTTGTATGGTGGTTGTGGGATTGATTCAGACTTTCCTCAGAAAGCACGCAGACGGGATCAAAAGAGTGTTTGTCCGTAAATCGGTTTAAAAGAATACGTCTTCATTATTTTGGAGGAATTTACTCATGAATATCACGCAGGCAGAAAGCCCATTTGATACCATTTTACAGGAAGATCTGGAAAAAATCGCGGAATCCTTCCCCTTTGCTGGGGAGCTTTCCGGCAAAACAGTACTGGTTACCGGCGCTACCGGTTTGATCGGTTCTCAGGTTGTGCGGGCGCTGTCTTGTTTGAACCGGATGCACCAGGTGGGCGTGAAAACCATTGCCTTTGTCAGAAGCCGGGAAAAGGCGGAGAGAGTCTTTGGAGAACTGCTGAACCGGGGAGACCTGACGGTGAAAACCGGCGATATCAACCAGCCTCTTTCTCTGGACGAGCCGGTGGACTACATCATTCACGGCGCCAGCGCTACCAGCTCTCAGTATTTTGTGTCCCATCCGGTAGAGACCATCTTTACCGCTATTGACGGCACCCGCCATCTGCTGGATCTGGCGGTGGAAAAAAAGGTGCAGGGCTTCGTCTATCTGTCCTCTCTGGAAGTCTACGGCACGCCCGCAGCAGATGCCGGACTGATTGATGAAAAATACAGCGGCTATCTGGACCCGCTGCAGGTGCGCAGCAGCTATTCCGAGGGCAAGCGCATGGTGGAATGCCTCTGTGCTTCCTATGCCGCCGAATACGGCGTACCGGTCAAGGTGGCCCGTCTGTCCCAGACCTTCGGTCCCGGCGTGGAATACAATGACGGTCGGGTGTTCGCGGAGTTTGCCCGCTGTGCCATTGAAAAGCGCGACATCGTGCTCCATACTGCCGGAAATACGGTGCGCAGCTATTGCTATACCCGGGACGCTGTCAGCGCCCTGCTGTATATCCTGCTGAAAGGCGGGGCAGGGGAAGCCTATAACGTGACGAATATGGACACGGCAGTTTCCATCCGGGAAATGGCGCAGATGGTGTGCGGCCTGCTGCCGGAAAGCGAGATTCAGCTGCAATTCGATATGCCCAAGGATCTGGCTTCCTTTGGCTATAATCCGGAAATGGTCATTCGTCTGGATAGCCGTAAGCTCCAGTCTCTGGGCTGGAAGGCGGAAACCGGGCTGGAAGAGATGTTCCGGCGGCTGATTGAAAGTATGCGCAATTCCCAGTAAAACGCAAGTCAGATGATTTAATATGAAACAACAGCACCCGCTCCCCTAAGACGGCAAATCAGAAGGGGAGCGGGTGCTGTTTTGCAAAGCAATTTATGATAGAGTCTTGTTATCGATAGAGAGGACCGTAGTGTTTGCAGGCGGCAAAGTCGGCGGCTTCCAGATCCTTGGTGCCAAAAGCGGCCCAGGAATGGGGACGGTACAGCTGGTTGTCTTCCAGGTTGTGCAGCGCTACGGGAATTCGCAGCATGGAAGCCAGTGTGACCAGATCGGCGCCTACATGGCCGTATACAGTTACGCCGTGGTTAGCGCCCCAGTTGGCCATGACGCTGTATACATCGGAAAAAGCGCCCTTGCCGGTGAGACGGGGGACAAACCAGGTGGTGGGCCAGGTGGGGTCGGTGCGCCGATCGATGGGAGTATGTACCTCATCGGGCAGATTGGCGGTCCAGCCTTCTGCCAACTGGAGCACCGGGCCGACACCTTCCACAATGTTGACCCGCAGCATGGTGACGGGCATTTCGGCGGAACAGCGGAAGTGGCTGGAGAATCCGCCACCCCGGAAGTATTCGTAATTGGCGCGGCACCAGTCGGTAGCTTCCAGACAGGCGCTGACGTCCTTGTCGGTCATTTCCCAGAAGGGCTTCATCACATGTTCGCCCTTTTCATTGGTGGAAGCACCGCAGCCATCCAGTGCGGTTGCGCCGGAGTTAATCAGATGAATGAAGCCGTTGGCGGCAACGCCTTCGGGCTTGTAGCCGGTGACACGCTCACAGGCTTCCGGGCTCCAATAGGTGCGCACATCGTGGAAGCAGGGCGCAGTGCCGGTGACCAGTGTTCCCAGCATCATGGCAACACCGTTGAGGGTGTCGTTTTCCGTGGCGAAGGGCGTGGGCATCTTGGGGCCGTTCCAGTCAAAGGTGCTGGCCATAATTGCCTCGGTAAAGTCCGCATTGGGCAGCCAGTCTGTCCAGTTGCGCTGTCCCTGGAAGCCGCCGGCCACTGCGTTTTTGCCCAGTGCTTCTTCGTGCCAGCCCAGCTCGTCCAGCTTGGGATTGCCATAGAGGATATCCCGCATGACCATGGTCATTTTGGTGATGAACTCCCAGTCCTGATCGGCGGGAACCACCTTGGAGCGGGTGATGATTTCCGGCAGGTTTTTGCCGGCGTTGCAGTCAAAGCCCTCTTTGCAGTTGGCCTTGACCCAGGCCAGTGCCTTTTCATACTCCTCCGGATCATAAATTCCCAGAGTAATCCGGCGGATAATCTCGGTCATGTCCACCCATTCGGGACGGATGCCGAAATACTTCTGGAACATGGCCGCGTCACAATAGCTGCCGGCAATGCCCATGGCCACACCGCCCAGATTGACATAGGCTTTGTTCTTCATCCAGCCTGCTGCAACGGCACACCGGGCAAAGCGCAGAATTTTTTCGGCGGCATCGGCGGGCACGCTGGTGTCGGATGCTTCCTGTACATCATGTCCGTAAATGGAGAAGGCGGGCAGACCCTTCTGAGCGTGTGCAGCCAGCACAGCAGCCAGATACACCGCGCCGGGACGCTCGGTTCCGTTAAAGCCCCAAACGGCTTTGATAGTGCGGGGGTCCATGTCAAAGGTCTCGCTGCCGTAGCACCAGCAGCGGGTGACAGTCAGGGTAGCCACCACATTTTCCGTGGTGAATTTATCAGCACAGGCCGCAGCTTCCGCACCGCCGCCAATGGTGGAATCAGCAATCACGCACTGAACCGGCGTACCGTCGGGGTACCGCAGGTTTTCCTCAATCAGTGCTTTGGCGTTTTTCGCCATTTCCATAGTCTGGGCTTCCAGACTTTCCCGGACACCGCCCCAGCGGCCATCGATGGTGGGGCGAATGCCAATCTTGGGATACAGCATACAATTTCCTCCTTGTTATTTTACAATTGTTTTATACGTTTCGTAAGCTTTGTCCCAGTGGTTTCCACCGGCAGGGGCAAAGTGTTTGACGGTTTCCGTCCGGGCAATCAGAGCCCGTCCCTCTTCCAGATCGGGGATTTCTCCCAGTGCCACAAGCTGAATGAGGATGTTGCCCAGTGCGGTGGCTTCTACAGGACCGGCGATCACGGGAATTCCGGCGCAGTCTGCCGTCATACGGCAGAGAAGACCGTCTTTGGTGCCGCCTCCCAGAATATGCAGGGCAGAAAAGGGCTTGCTCGTTACCTGTGACAGCTGTTCCAGCGCATAGCGGTATTTCAGGGCGAGGCTTTCATAGATGCAGCGCATGACCTGTCCCACGGTTTCCGGAACCGGCTGGCCGGTGCGTTTGCAGAAGTCCCGCACCCGTCCGGGAAGATCGCCGGGGGGCGTGAATTCCGGTGCATCCGGGTCGATAAAGCTGCGGAAGGGTTCAGCCTCCAGCGCCAGCTGTTCCAGCTGGGCATAGGAATAGTCACAGCCCTCCCGCCGCCACTGACGGCGGCTTTCCTGAATCAGCCACAGGCCGATGATGTTTTTCAAATAGTTGATTTTGCCGTTGGCGCCCAGCTCGTTGGAAAGGGCCAGCTTTCGGCTTTCCTCAGTGAGCACCGGTTCTTCCAGTTCACATCCCAGCAGGCTCCAGGTGCCGCAAGAGAGAAAAGCGGCGCCTTTTTCCGGCGCAGGCATGGCGGCGGAGGCACACTGGGTGTCATGCCCGGCCACGGCGATGACCTTCGCCCCCTGATATTCCCCTACAATGCTGCCGCTTTTGACCAGGGGCGCAAAGAGGGTTTCGGGAATGGAAAACGTGTCCAGAATTTCCTGGCTCCACCCGGGGGTTTTGGGGTTCAGCATCTGGCTGGTGGAGGCGATGGTGGTTTCACAGCAATCGGAACCGCACAGGGCGTGGGCGAATAAATCGGGCATAAACAGCAGGCGGCGGGCCTTTTTCCAGATTTCAGGCTGCTTTTCCTGTACCGCCAGCAGCTGGAACAGGGTGTTGATGGCCATGATCTGGTTGCCAGTGGCCTGATACAGGGCGGATTCCGGCAGGAGCTCCCGGGCTTTTTCCACCATGCCGGTGGTGCGTCTGTCCCGATAGTGAACCGGGTCGCCCAGCAGCTGGCCTTTTTCGTCCAGCAGTCCGAAATCAACGCCCCAGGTGTCAAAGCCAATGCTGTCAAAATCACCGGCTTTTTTAATTCCCAGACGGACATTATCCATCAAATCCTGAAAATCCCAGCGGAAAAAGCCGTCGGATTCCCGAGGGCAGTTTTCAAAGCGGTGAACTTCCCGATAGGTCAGGGCTCCGTCGTGGAATTCTGCCAGAATGGCCCGACCGCTGGAAGCACCGAAGTCAAAGGCCAGAACCCGTTTCATTTGACCACTCCCTTTTTCAGCAGGATATTGGCGTAAATGGCGGTTTCACCAGTGGCCACAATGGCATAGGCTTTTTTGGCCCGTTCGTAAAAAGCAAAGCGCTCCATCATTTCAACGGCACTGGGGTCTTCTCTCCGCTTTTCCAAAATACTGCGATACTGGTTCCAAATCACCGGTATGCATTTGTCTCCGGGAACCACTTCCATCAGGGCGGCGGGATGGGGAACGTACTGATCCAGCGGCATCATCTGCAAAACCGCGTCCAGGATTTCCGGAACAACGTGACCGTCTGCCCGCACTACCACTGCATTTTTCCCCATGGATTCAGCAGGAAAGTTGCCGTCTGCAATGACAATTTCGTCTCCGTGTCCCATTTCCGCCAGCACTTTAAGAAGCTGAGGGGAGAGGACAGAGGGAACTCCTTTCAGCATTTCGATCACCTCAATCCGTTGTCGAACTTTTTATAGCCGGGATGGCGTCCGGTTACCCGATAGAAGCCCCGCAGGTCAATGAGTTTCTGGATATTTTCCCGGCTGATATCCATGCTGCCGCCCAGAATCACGGCGTTGATGGTGATTTTCGCCCACAGCTCCAGACTTTCCATCCGGTAAAAAGCCGTGATTACGTCGCTGCCCACTGCCAGTGCGCCGTGGTTTTCCAGCAGCATCACGTCGTGCTCTTCCAGATACGGTTCAATGGCATCCGGCACTTCACTGGTGCTGGGGGTGCCATAGGGCGTGAGGGGGACGCTGCCGATGACGGCTACATCCTCAATCATGTTGTACATATCCATGGCCTTGTGAGCCACAGCAAAGCCCGTTGCTCCCGGAGGATGGGCGTGGATCACACTCCACACATCGGGGCGCTTTTCATAACAGCGCAGATGCATTTTGATTTCACTGGAAGGGCGCAGGCCTTCGGCGCCTTCCAGCACTTCCCCCTTGCTGTTGATTCTCAGCAGCTTTTCAGGGGTAATAAAGCTTTTGCTCATGCCGGTGGGAGTACAGAGGAACGTGCCGTCCTCCAGTCGTGCGGATACATTTCCGTCGTTGGCTGCCACCCAGCCCAGCTGCCAGGTTTTATGGCAGACATCGCAGATCTGTTCTTTTATCAGGTTGATGTCCATTTCGGAACGCTCCTTTCATTTCTTCTGCCCTCAGTATAGCGGATTGAAATTCCTCTTGTCTTGGGGTATAATCGGAATCAATCGGACAATATTCACTTTTGGAGGAATGGCAATGCGATATCTGGCCAGCCACGAGCGGGCGGTGCGGGGAACCTTTGATTTTCCCATTGAGCTGTATTATGTGGACCCGTCCCACCCCCGATATGAAATGCCTTTTCATTGGCATATGGAGCACGAGCTGATTCTGGTGTTGCAGGGAACGCTCCATCTGTCGGCAGACGGAGTGCCCTGTGACCTTCATCGGGGGGACTGTATGCTCATTGCCGACGGCTCCATCCATGGAGGAAGTCCGGAAGACTGTATTTATGAATGTGTGGTCTTTGATCTGGAACGGTTCCTCACCGGAGCAGGACTCTGCGGCCAGCAGCTGGCGGGACTTTTGCAGACTGGTGCGCGGCTGGAAGCGCTGTTTCCGGCGGAAAGCCGGGGAGCCCGGTTCATCAGCGAACTGTTTCAAGCCATGGAAACGGAACAGAGCGGTTATGAATTTACCACCATCGGCCTTTTGTGGCAGTTGTTAGGAGAAATGATGGCGAAAAAGCTGTATCGTCCTGCTCTTCCGGAAACTGCCCGGGACACCCGGCGGTCGGAAGCTGTCAAGCGGGTTCTGCGGCGAATCCGGACAGATTATGCCTCGCCCCTTTCTCTGGAAGTGCTGGCTGGGGAAGCGGCGCTGGAGCCCAAATATTTCTGTCGGGTCTTTCGCCAGATTACCGGGCGCACGCCCATCGATTATCTAAATTATTACCGGGTGGAGTGCGCAGCGGAATTATTGTGCGCCACCCATCAGAGCGTCACCGATGTGGCATTGTCCTGTGGTTTTGGAGATGTGAGCTATTTCGGCCGGATGTTTCGCCGTCAAAAAGGAAAAACCCCCGGTGAATACCGAAGGGCTTTTGGAGGATCATAAAAAAACGGCCGGGAAATCACTTTCCCAGCCGTTTTTTCATGATATCAGACTTGCCAGCTTTTTAGCTTCCTCTGCTGCTTCAGCCAGATAAGCCTGCATGGGTTTGGGTTCTACCCCAACCACCCGGGCACATTTGGCAATGGGGATCAGCAGTTTTTTTCCGTCGCTTGCAGCTACGGCCGCCGCCATAGCCGGTGTGATTTCTCCCATCATGGCGTTTGCCATGATAATGCCGATAGGCCCCAAAATCAGGTCGGCTCGCCGGCTGTTGAAAATCACAGGGTTTTCCCCCGTTGCACCGGCATCCGCACCGGCGCGAAGCATGGCGGATGTGGCCATGACATTGGTGCCCACTGCCAGAATCTCCGCATTCTCAATTCCGCACCGGCGCAGCTCCTGAATAATGCCGCTGCCGATTCCGCCGCCCTGTCCGTCAATCACCAGTATTTTCACCGTATTCCCCCCAGTTTCAGACTGCTTTTCACTCTACCGTTTTCCCCGTACTTTGTCAAGAGCAGCTCCCACTGGACTTGTCACTTTTTGTTACTCTTTTGTTAATGTATTTTCATTTTATAATTCTATATAGGAATTTTGATAAATGAAAATTATGTATACTTATTTATAGCCGTTTTGGAAACATTTTTTGTGTCTATATAGGAGAATCCTGTTTCGAAAAAGCTGAAAATTCAAGTGAAAAGGTGATGGATGATGTCTTTTTATAAATCTGCCGCCGCTGGGGCGGTTCTTTTATCCTGTCTGCTGCTGACTGCCTGTCAGCCTGCTGACAATTCCGGTTCTTCTGTTGTCAGCGAAACGTCTGTTTCTTCTGAAACCGAGTCTTCTTCTCAGGCGGAAGCAACTCCTACACCGACGCCTGCTGCCACGCCGGAAGTTTCTTCGGAAAGCCAGGAGGAGTCCAGTTCCCAGGGCAGCACGGACAATGCCTGTTTTGAAAATTCCGCATTTGTCGGCAACTCCATGCTGGAAGACCTGAACATGTTCGGTATTATCGATAACGCCGACTTTTACGCTAAGACCGGCCTGACGGTTTCCTCAGTCTTTACGGATAAAACCGTAGACGGTTCCGTTCCGATCATGGACGAAGTCACTTCCAAAAAGTATGACAAAGTGTTCCTCATGTTTGGCCTGAATGAGCTGGGCTGGTCCTACAGCAGTGTGTTTACACAGGATTATGGAAAGATCATCGATACCCTTCGGGAAAGCAATCCGGAAGTGGAAATTTATGTCCAGTCTCTGTTCCCGGTTTCCAAAAAGCGTTCTGACCAGAACCTTTATGGCGTGACCAATGAGCGGATTGTGGAATATAACGATATGCTGAAAGAGCTGTGTACCGAAAAAGATGTTCATTATGTAGATGTGTATTCCTCTATGGTGACAGAGGACGGAGCACTGGCTGATGGCGCTTCCCCCGATGGCGTTCACCCCAACATGGAATACTGCGAAACCTGGGTGCAGTATCTGCGAGATCACTGCTGATTGAAAAAGGAGAATGAAATATGAAATTGAAAAAAATGGCCGCACTGGCTGCGGCTGCCCTGCTCAGTCTCTCTCTGATGGCCGGCTGCTCTCAGAGCGGCGGAAAAGCTATTACGGCCCCCACGGAAGACATTGCCCAGAAATTACAGGAATCCCTGTCTTTTGAGTATCCCCTGAACCAGCTTTCTGAGGAAGCTGCCAACCGTCTTTATAAGCTGGAAGGCGACCTGATTGAGGAGCAGTCTGTCTATGTGGGAACCGGCGGTGCATTGGCGGATGAGGTGAGCGTCTGGCGCGTGAAGGATGAAAAGGACGCAGAAACCGTGAAAGAGGCTGCTGAAACCCGGGTGGAGAACCAGAAGGTCAGCTTCAAGGACTATGTTCCCGCAGAAATGCCCAAGCTGGAAAAAGCGGTGATTACCGTCAACGGCGATACGGTGATTCTCTGTGTCAGCAGCGATCCGGACAAAGCCAAAGAGGTTATTGCTTCTTTTGAAGAATAATAAAGAATGACTCTTGACAATTTCTCTGCTGCTGGACTATAATAAAGCATACAACACAATCACACCAAAAGACTGTGAAGGGAAAAAGACAGACTGCGGATTCTTCAGAGAGCCGGCGGAAGGTGCAAGCCGGTGTTTCGCTCTTTGTGCATAACTCACCCCGGAGTCGCTGCCCTGATAAGGGGCAGACGGATGGCACCGTTATGAGCCGTAGCCTTGTTGGAGGCTGTAGAGGGTCGTGTGCGCAAGCATCGGCTGAACAAAGGGTGGTACCGCGAACCTGTTGATTCGCCCCGGAAAGACTGCATCTGCCGTCTTTCCGGGGTTTTTGTTTTGGCCGGAAAACCGGCCGGCTGGTCCCTTCTCTGCAAAATGCCAACGA
>CAJMOI010000028.1 GCA_905215105.1 uncultured bacterium | reverse complement strand
GCTGTCCGGCGTGCGGACAAACAGAGGCCGTCCCTGTTCAAAACCGGTGATCGGCTCGCCGGAATCATAGTTATAGGACAGCAGGCCGCCGCAATCCTTTTCCCCTTCCAACGCCTTACAGAACAGCATCTCATACAGGTCGGATTTCTTCACCTGTGCGCCCATACCGGTGAGCACCTGGTCAAACAGGTTGACCCAGGCGTTGATATCGGAGGTACAGTTATTGCAGTGAACCATAGCTACCGGCATACCGGTGGGAGTGGTCACCATGTCGATTTCCGGATACATATTTTTCAGGGGCTTTTCCAGCACCACCATGGCAAACACCGAGGTACCGGCGGATACGTTGCCGCTTCTGGGTGCTACGCTGCTGGTAGCCACCATACCGGTGCCTGCGTCACCTTCCGGCGGGCACAGGGGAATCCCGCTTTTCAGCGTGCCTGTGGGGTCCAGCAGCAATGCGCCTTCCTCGGTCAGCACACCGGCATCCTCACCTGCCCGGAGTACTTTCGGGAAAATATCGGACAGATGATAGGTCAAGCCATATTCTTCCAGTTTCTTGTCAAACAGCGCCATCATCTCTGCGTCATAATCGCAGGTTTTGCTGTCGATGGGGAACATACCGGAAGCTTCGCCTACACCCAGCACTTTTTTGCCGGTAAGCATCCAGTGGACATAGCCGGCCAGCGTAGTCTGAAAAGCAATGCGGGGCAGGTGCTCTTCCCCGTTGAGCATGGCCTGATACAGGTGGGCAATACTCCACCGCTGGGGGATATTGAAGTGGAAAAGCCGGGTCAGCTCCTCGGCAGCAGGGCCGGTGCTGGTATTTCTCCAGGTACGGAAAGGCGTCAGCAGCTCGCCGTCCTCGTCAAATACCAGATATCCATGCATCATGGCAGAAAAACCAATGGCGCCAATGGTTTCCAGCGCCACGCCATACTGATCCCGTACTTCCTGTGCCAGACGGGCATAGCAGGTCTGGAGACCTTCCCACACCTGTTCCAGCGGATAGGTCCAGTTTCCGTTCTCCCAGCGGTTTTCCCACTCATATCCGCCAGAAGCCAGCGGCGCGTGATCCGGTCCAATCAACACAGCTTTGATGCGGGTGGAGCCGAACTCAATGCCCAAAGCGGTCTGTCCGGCGGATATGATTTCTCTGATCTGATTCTGATTCATACTGATTTCGCCCTTTCCTATATCTGAATTCTGGAGTTTATCGAATCATCGATAAACTTGTACGTACATTTCTATTCTCTATGATACTGTCTTTTGGAAAGAATCACAAGAGATATTTTGACTAAAATTGTACCTACTTTTTGAGAAAAGCGCCCAAGCTCTCTTTCAGTCTGAAAGAACCAGCAGCCAGATTCCGTCCTCCGGGTGAAACAGCAGGGTAAAACGCCGCAGACTTTCGCCAATCTCCCCCTCGCATACATACCGGTGCAGGGGAATTCCGGCATAACAGGCCCGCTCACAGAAAAGCACCTGAAAATCCCGGATGGTGCGCAGCATTCCCTCTTCATCCCGGAACCGCACCAGCCGGGGAATCCCCTTTCCCTGACTGGTAAACCAGCAGCCAACCGCCGCTTCCCGTCTTTGCCCCAAAACCGCACCTGTTTCCTTTCGGTCATAAATCGGTTCCAGCTCAAATGCCATGTCCCTGCCCCTTTCTTACAAAACCTCCAGTTTCCGATAATCCACCGTCCGCTTTTCCCGGGAGATTCCGCCCAACAGATGATCGATTCGGTCATTGCCTACAAATACCGCCCGTTTCACTGCGTCCGGCCCATACCGGCGGCGGATTCCGTCCACTGCCTGTTCCGCCCGGGCTGCCCGGGAATAATCCCGGGTATCAAACAGATTCAGCTGTCTGGGTTCTCCTTCGCCGCAAAGCCGTCCCGCATGGATTCCCAGCAGCCGGATGCCCCGTCCGTCCCAAAGCTCGTCAAATAAACGGCACGCATACTGATGAATCTCACAGGTCACACTGGTAGGAGAAGGCAGCGTCATTTGATGGGTGGCGTATTGCAGGTCGTGGCTTTTGATAGCCACTGTCAACACTTCGGCCTGCACACCGGCTCGGCGAAGACGCATTCCCACCGTTTCCGCCAGCGCCAGCAGCACCATTTTGGCGGTTCCCTCCTCCTGTACATCAAAGGCAATGGTGGTGCTGTTGCCGTATCCCTTGTTTTTCTCCGGCTGTTCCCGCACCAGCGAGACATCCTGTCCATTGGCAAAGGCCCGGATGGTCTCCCCCTGTTTTTTCAGATGACGGCGCAGCAAAACCGGGTCCGCCTTTGCCAGCTGTCCGATGGTGTGGATGTTCAGAAGATGAAGCTGTCGGAGAGTAGCCCGCCCCACCAGAAACAGCTCTCCCACCGGTAACGGCCACATTTTTTCCGGTACTTCTTCGGGAAAAAGCGTGTGTACCCGGTCTGGTTTTTCAAAGTCAGAGGCCATTTTCGCCAATAGCTTATTGCTGGACACACCGATATTCACGGTAAAACCCAGTTCCTCCCGAATCCGTCCGGCAATTTTCCGGGCAGTTTCCACCGGGTCTCCCCACAAAAGGTCCGTTCCCGTCATATCCACAAAAGCCTCGTCAATGGAAAACTGCTCCACTGCCGGAGAATATTCCCGAAGAATGCGGAGAAATGCCTGGGAACAGCGCTGATATAATCCGTAGTTGGGCGGAACCAGCAGCAAATCGGGACATTTCCGCAGGGCTTCCGGAATGCTTTCTCCGGTACGGATGCCATATTTTTTAGCGGAAAGGGACTTTGCCAGAATAATCCCATGGCGCTGGCTGATATCTCCCCCTACCGCTGCCGTTTCCTGACGAAGATCCACTGTCCCACCCAAATGACGAAGTCGGTATACGGCTTCCCAGCTGAGAAACGCGGAATTCACATCAATATGGAAAATCACTCGTCGCTTTTCCGAACACATGTTTGCACCTCCCTGCTTCTTATTATAAAACATATGTTCGAAAAATCAAGTGGAAATTTTTGCAGAGCAGACACCGAATTTTTCTTTTTCGCATAGAATAAAAGGCGGGCCCGATCTTTTGAAATGGATGGAGGGAGTTTATGAGCATCAGTATGAAAGGTGTGGATCTCAGCGTATTCAACCCACAAGTAGATTTTTCTCAGGCGAAAAAAGACGGGGTTTCCTTTGCCATCATCCGTGCCGGATTTGGAAACACCATCCAGCAGGAGGACAAGCTTTTCCGACAGCACATGGACGCTGCACTGCGGGCGGGTGTACAGGTGGGCGCCTACTGGTTTTCCTATGCGAGAAGCGCACAGGAGGCCCGGAAAGAGGCACAGGTATTCCTGTCTCTGATGAAGGACTATAAAGGCCGCGTCAGCTATCCCCTTTTCTGCGATTATGAATATGCCAGTATTGAATATGCAGAAAAGTTCGGCATTACGCCGGACAAAAAACTGATTACCGACATCATCTCGGCATTCTGTGAGGAAATTGAGAAAGCGGGCTGGTATGCAGGATATTACACCAATCTGGATTTTATCCGTAACCGGCTGGATATGGCTCGGCTGAAACGGTATGACCTGTGGTTGGCCGACTACAACGGCGGCCCGGATTATGATTGCGGCATGCAGCAAATCACCGACTCCGGAGACGTGGACGGGATTATCGGCAATGTGGACGTTGACATCGCTTATCGTGATTATCCGGCCATTATTCGGGAAAAAGGGCTGAATGGTTTTGCCCCCAATGAAATTTTGCCTCCAAAGGACGATGACGAGGGCATCTGTACCCAAAACGGCGTACCGGTGCGCAGTTCCGCCGATACAGCCGGAAAACTTCTGGGCTTTGCAAACCGCAGAGATTTGCTGGCACTGCTGGCAGATGACGGCTGGGGTTGGTCAAAGGTCCGGGTCATTCGCAATGACCTGACCGGATGGATGCTGAATAAAGCCATTTCCGCCAACGACCTCAGTTCCTTGAAAACCGCAGTCTGTGAAGGTACTGACGTCAACATCCGTCAAAGCGCTTCTCTCAGCGCTAAGATTATCGGTACGCTGAACAAAGGCGACCGCTTTACTGTGGTGAGCATCAATCCCGGAAACTGGATCGACACCGGCTTTGGTTTTGTCTACTACGATAAAAGCTATATTCGGATTCTCTAGGGGCTATCTGAAACTGGATTTTCCGGAAAAAATATCGTATAATGGGAACACGTAAATCATTCCGATAAGGATGTGAAACCATGAAGACAAAAACGCCCGCTCCTCAGATGCAGACAAAAGAGGTACTGCTCTGGGCACAGCGGCTGGAAAAACAAAAAGGCCATCTGGTCTGCAAACGGATTTTCGACGTGGTGGTTTCCCTGCTGATTCTGCTTGTCACCTGCCCCTTTTTTCTGCTGTTGGCCATTGCCATCAAAATTGATTCCCGGGGCCCCGTCTTTTACCGGCAGGTACGAGTGGGGCGAAACGGCGAAGATTTCAAAATTTTCAAATTCCGGACGATGGTGCAGAATGCAGACAAAATCGGTCTGGCGCTGACCACCGGCCGAGACCCGCGGATTACCCGGGTAGGTCATCTCATCCGGAAATGCCGCTTGGATGAATTCTCCCAGCTGCTCAATGTGCTGAAAGGCGACATGAGTCTGGTTGGTCCCCGTCCGGAAGTCCGCAAGTATGTGGACGCATATCAGCCGGAATACTGGGCCACATTGTTGGTGCGTCCGGGCATTACCGCCCCTTCCAGTATTGCGTTCCGGAACGAAGACGAGCTGCTCAGCGCCGGAGGAGACCCGGAAACCATCTATATTGAGGAAATCCTCCCCAAAAAGTGCGGGCTGAATCTGGAATACCTGAAAAAAATCACTGTCTGCCGGGATATCCGGATTATGTTTCAGACCGTTGCGGCAGTACTGCACTGAATTTTTTTCGAAAAACAGGATTGAAACGCCTCCGGTATGGGAACCCTATACCGGAGGTGATTTTGCTTATGAAAGATTTTTTCTGGTCCAGACAAAGCCGCTCTCCCCAGGGACGGGTACAGCAGAAAGCCATGCAGGTGGCCCACACCCTGAAAGATCAGAACAAAGAGGCCATTGCCTCTGATGTAACGGGAAGCTATACCGGGGAAAGCCGCACAGAAGAACGTCCGGAACAGGACGCCGACGATTTATAACGGTCATGTTCCCTCCTGCCGCCGCATAAGCTGAAAAAGAGCAAACACGCCGGGAGGGGATCCATGTGAAGGTGTTAGGAAAAAAACTGACTCTGGCGGGGATGTGCCTTGTTCTGCTGGCATCCATCCTCGCCTTTTCCTATTTTCCTATTAAATCAGCTCCTGCTGCCAGTGAAAAAAGCGACTACATCCGCTATGTGGAGTTCAACCCCTGCTATTCTGCACTGGACCGGGCACTGACAGAGGACATCCGCGCCCACGAAGAAGGGATTGAGCGAAGCTGGATTGACACACTGGCCTATCTGGGGACAAAATACGGCGGGGATTTTTCCAGGTATCGGGCACAGGACATGGACGATCTTTTTGAAAAGCTGGACGCAGGCAGCACGATGGAAGAACTGACCGACTCCATGAAATACTACTCCTATTATCAGGAAGCCTATGGCGCTGTTCTTGATGGGCTGGTGGGGGAATTTCGGGAAGAACAGGAAATCGACGGAAAAACCGTCTGGGAAGACCGGTACGGTCTGAAAGGCTATTTCCCTCTGGCAAAAAATTTCGCCTATGAGCACTATGATGATTTTGGCGCCCAGCGCACTTATGGCTATACTCGGCCCCATCTGGGACACGATCTGATGGCCGCCACCGGTACGCCGGTGCTTGCCATTGAGAGCGGTGTGGTAGAGGTCATGGGCTGGAACCAGTACGGAGGCTGGCGAATCGGCATTCGCAGCGGAAACGGACGCCGGTACTATTACTATGCCCATCTGCGCCAGAACCGGCCTTTTGCCGAAGGGCTGCAAGAGGGCCAGACCGTGCAGGCCGGGCAAGTCATCGGATATGTGGGACACACAGGATACAGTACCGAGGAAAACGTGAACAATATCCAGATTTCCCATCTTCATCTGGGGCTGGAACTGATTTTTGACGAGTCTCAGAAGGAAAGTGACAACGAAATCTGGGTAAACCTCTACCCTTTGACCCAGCTTTTGAGCCGGCATGCCGGTGAAACCGTCCGCAATTCGGAAACAAAGGAATACACCAGAAAATACGGCTTCTCAGAGGACTGAGGGCCGTATTCTCATTTTTGGAAAAAGACACAAAAACACACCTTTCGCTCTTGCAAACTCCGTCTGTCTGTGCTATAATAGTTGCGCTGCAAAATGCAGAAGTAGTTCAGTGGTAGAACATTAGCTTCCCAAGCTAAGAATGCGGGTTCGATTCCCGTCTTCTGCTCCAAAGAAAAAGCCTCGTACGCAAATCGCGTTCGAGGCTTTGTTTTTTTATCTAAATCTTGGAATGTTCTTGCTATTACATTCTGTTTTCCTCTCCCCATACACATAGTTGATCCAGAATTTTCATCAAAGACCGACCACGTTCGCTGAGGGAATACTCCACCTTGGGCGGAATTTGGGGATATTCTTTCCGTACAATTAACTGACTTGCCTCCAGTTCTTTCAAGTTACTGCTCAAAGTCTTATCCGAGATGTTTTTCAGATATCGTTTCAGTTCATTAAATCGCACCACTTCAAATTCCATCAAACAATACAGAATCACCATTTTATGTTTACCGGAAATAAGCGACAAAGTGTAGCTGAATCCGGTATCTTCAAAATTTGCGTTCTCAATAAAGTTCTTAATCATAATAAACACTTTCCTAAATGATAGTACCTTACTTTTATGTCAGTACTTGTCTTTTTAACATTGGCGATTATAATTATAGGTGATGACACACCAAGTGTCAATCCTGATGAATAAGAGAGGCAGACAAGATGAGAAAACAACTGAACATTACAGAAGGTATTTTTCCAATGCCGGTTTTGATGGTTGCAACTTATAACGAGGACGGCAGTGTCAATGTGATGAACGCCGCATGGGGAACCATGCAGCAGCGGGATACTGTCGCGCTGAACCTTACCGAAACCCACAAAACCGTCAAGAATATCAAGGCAAGAGGTGCATTTACGGTGAGTATTGCAGATGCAGCTCATGTAGCAGAAGCGGATTATTTTGGCGTAGTATCGGGAAATAATGTGACCAACAAATTCGAGCACAGCGGACTCACAGCTTCTAAATCGGAAGTTGTGGATGCTCCCATTATCAATGAGTTTCCCTTGTGTCTGGAATGTGAGTTTATCGAATATCAGTCCAATGAGTATGGATGCGGTGTGATCGGTAAAGTGGTCAAAGTCACAGCAGACGAAAACGTTATGGAAGGGGATCACCTGAATCTTTCTCTGGTTAACGCCATTGCTTTTGACCCGTACACCCATGGCTACTACAGAGTAACAGAAAGAGTCGGGGAAGCCTTTCAAGACGGACTGAAACTGAAAAAGTAATACAGACCTGCACGCCGTTTTTTTGTAAGATATTTTTTATCATGTAAACCCAGCCAAAAAGCCTCGGTGCCAAATGGTATCCGAGGCTTTTTCTTGTTGTTTATTGTCTGGCTGCTTCCACCAAAGCGGAAAAATCCTGTTCGTCCGGATGAGAAAGAGCTCTGTCGAAATTATCCAGCATAGCCTGACGGCCTGCACTTTCTTCCATAGACTCGTACCGCTTTCTGACAGAGACAGGCATTTTCCCCTGACACATATAGCTGCCGGTCACAGTCGCTGTCTCGGAAAGATTTTCCTTGACCGCAGTCAGAATTTTTTCAAAATATTCCGGTGCGCCGCCAAATCCGGCAGTCCCAAATAAAAACACCTGCTGATGGGTTATGGAGCGTAAAAAGGCGGCAATCGATTCATCACAGGTTCCTTTATCCGTCCAGAAACCCACATACAGCTTTTCCGCTGCCAGTGCTTCCTTGTTGGGAGGTCCCACATACAGACAATCTTCTTTAGGAAGGCTGTCCCGGAGTCTTTGAGCCAATAGTTCGGTATTTCCTGTTCTGCTGCTGTAAACAATGGCGTATTTCATGGGGTTCCTCCTGATCTTTTGATTTTGTCCAGTATACAGCAGTTTATCCGCCGTGTCAAACCGTTGGGGTGACCATTTGACTTTCCCTGTGCAGTCCAGTACAATCATAACAGAATCATTCCGAATTATCCAAAGGAGAGAGTACCATGACCGAAGTTGTCGCTGCCCTGATCTGGCGGGAAAACCGCTTTCTCATCTGCCAGCGCCCCACCACCAAAACCCTGAGCCTGCTGTGGGAATTTGCCGGCGGCAAAGTGGAGCCCGGCGAAACCGGCCCCGAAGCACTGATTCGGGAGTGTCAGGAAGAATTGGGCATCACCGTTTCCGTAGGGGATGTTTTTATGGAAACCACCCATGAATATCCCGATATCACCGTTCATCTAACCCTCTATCACACCTCCATTCCTGAGGGAGAGCCCCAAAAACTGGAACACAATGATCTGCGCTGGATTACCACTGCGGAGATTCCCCAATATCCTTTCTGTCCCGCCGACCGGGTCATTCTGGAAAAGGCATTGCCAATCCGGAAGCAGCCACAGACGGCAGCAAATATGACAGCACTGAATTTTTTGCCAAAATACCGGATTGTATTGGAATTTGCTTCGTGATAATATGAATTTGAACAAAATAGGAGGAAACCATGAAACGCATACTGTTAAACAAAGAGGAAAAAGAAATGCTGGAAGCTGTGCGCAGTGCCCGGCGCTTTCCGCTGGTCCGGTTTGAACTGCGCAATTCCGAAGAACCGGAGCTGCGCTCCACCGCGCTGAACCATGTGGTGATTACCGACCCGGAAGATTCCATGGAAACCGTCAAGGCCCGCTCTGCTGTGCTGGAAAGCCTTCGGAAAAAGGGGCTGATCCGCATTTCCTACTCCCTGCCCGCTTATGTCCAGTCCGATTACAGCATCTATTACCGAAGCAAGCTCTATGAACTGCTGTGCCACACGGTACTGGAAGCACAGGGAAAACCCGGATTCCTCTTTAATCTCCCCGCCATGCGTTTCGGACAGGTGTTTCCTCTGTGACCATCATCCGGAAGGAGCTTACACAATGGAAACCATGTTTTATGAAGAAAATGGCCGCCTGTTTCGAAAAAACGGCCACGAACTGGTCTGTATTGAAGCCTGGGGTGAAAATGCCCTGCGTGTCCGCGCCACCCTTCTGCCTCAGCTGCCGGAGGAATTCTGGGCACTGACAGAACCGGTTCACGCGGTGGGAACTGTTTCCATCGGCGAAGACAACACCGCCCGCATTACTAACGGACGCATCACCGCCACCGTTGCGAAAAACGGACAGATTTCCTTTTTAAACCAGAAGGGACAGCTTTTGCTGGAGGAATATCGCACCGAAGGCCGGGGCGCTTTGAGAAAAGAACCTCGGGAGTTTATCCCCACCATTGGCGGCGACTGGTCCCTCACTGCCCGTTTTGAGTCCGATCCCAATGAAAAGCTCTATGGTATGGGCCAGTATCAGCAGCCTTATCTGAACGTGAAAAACTGCACGCTGGAACTGGCACAGCGCAACTCTCAGGCCAGCGTCCCCTTCTGTCTGTCCAGTCTCGGCTATGGACTGCTGTGGAATAATCCGGCCATCGGCCAGGTGACTTTCGGTAAAAATATCACCGAGTGGAAAGCCCTTTCCACCAAAGCACTGGACTACTGGATTACTGCCGGAGATACCCCTGCGCAGATTGAAGAATCCTATGCGGCTGTCACCGGTACTGTGCCCATTATGCCGGAATATGGCCTTGGTTTCTGGCAGTGCAAGCTCCGGTACATGACTCAGGACGAGCTGCTGGAAGTGGCGCGGGAATACAAGCGCCGGAACCTGCCTATCGATGTGATCGTGGTGGACTTCTTCCACTGGCCGAAGCAGGGCGACTGGCGCTTTGATGAGCGCTTCTGGCCCGATCCCAAAGCCATGATCGACGAGCTGAAATCCATGGGCATTGAGCTGATGGTTTCCATCTGGCCTACAGTGGACAAGCAGAGCGAAAATTTCGCGGAAATGGATCGGAAGGGTTATTTGATCCAGACGGAACGGGGACTGCATACCTCCATGAGCTTTATGTCCGAAACCCTGTTCTATGACGCCACCAATCCCGGCGCCAGACAGTTCCTGTGGGAAACCGCCAAGCGGAATTATTACGACGCAGGTGTGCGGATTTTCTGGCTGGACGAGGCCGAACCGGAGTATACAGTCTATGATTTCGATAACTACCGGTATTATAAAGGAACCAATCTACAAGTTGGCAATATTTATCCCGTGATGCATGCCAAAACCTTCTTTGACGGCATGACAGAAGCCGGTCAGGAACAGGTGGTCAATCTGCTGCGCTGCGCCTGGGCCGGAAGTCAGAAATACGGCGCGCTGGTGTGGTCCGGAGACATTGAGTCCAGCTTCCGTTCCATGCGGGATCAGCTGTGCATCGGTCTGAATATGGGCCTTGCCGGTATTCCCTGGTGGACTACCGACATCGGCGGATTTTACGGCGGCAACATCCATGACGAGCACTTCCGGGAATGCCTGATCCGCTGGTTCCAGTGGGGCGCTTTCTGCCCGGTATTCCGTCTCCACGGTGACCGTGACCCTCACACCGGACTCCCGGAAATCATGCCCGAGGGCGTTCTGCCGGGAGAATCCATTCTTCCCAGCGGCGCCGCCAACGAGGTTTGGAGCTATGGCGAAGAGGTTTACTCCATTCTGGTCCGCTATCTGGAGCTGCGGGAAAAGCTGCGTCCTGTTGTCCGGGAAGCCATGTGGCAGGCCCACAAAAACGGTACTCCGGTCATGCGCACCCTGTTCTACGAGTTCCCCGACGATCCCCGGTGCTGGGAAGTGGAGGACGAGTATCTCTTCGGTGAGCACCTGCTGGTTGCGCCGGTGCTGGAAGAGGGCCAGCGGGTTCGCCGGGTCTATCTGCCTGCCGGAGAAACCTGGGAGAATCTGCACACCGGCGAGCGTCTGGAAGGCGGCGCATGGTACGACGTGGATGCTCCGCTGGAGGTCATCCCTGTTTTCATCCGCAACCCGGAACGATACCGGCCTTTCTGAAAAAACAGAAATACACAAAAGCGCCCTCTGTACCAATCGTGATACATAGGGCGCTTTATACTGTTTGTTATTTTGTTCTTCCAATATCGCGGCGATAATAAGCACCGTCAAAATGGATTTTCTCCACTCCGGCATAAGCCTTTTCCAGCGCTTCGTCCAGAGTCTTGCCCAAAGCAGTGACACCCAGCACACGTCCGCCGCTGGTCACCAGCTTGCCGTCCTTCAAAGCCGTACCGGCATGGTATACGGTTACGCCGGGAATCTGGCCGTTTTCGTCCAGACCGGTGATTTCCAGTCCCTTGGGATAGGAGGCCGGATATCCGCCGGAAGCCATGACCACACAAGCGGCGGCTTCGTCAGTCCACTCCACCGGCTGATCTGCCAGACGCTCTTCCACGACTGCCATTACCACATCGGCAAAGTCGCTCTTGAGACGGGGAAGCACTACCTGGGTCTCCGGGTCGCCGAAGCGGGCGTTGTACTCGATAACCTTGGGGCCGTTGGGGGTGAGCATCAGGCCGAAATACAGGCAGCCCTTAAAGGGACGGCCTTCGGCGTTCATGGCGCTCATGGTGGGCAGGAAGATTTCCTTCATGCAGCGTTCCGCCATGGCGTCGTCGTAATAGGGGTTGGGGCTGATGGTTCCCATGCCGCCGGTGTTCTTGCCCTTGTCGCCATCCAAAGCGCGCTTATGGTCTTTGGAGGAAACCATAGGCTTCAAAGTCTTGCCATCTGTAAAGGCCAGCACGGAAACCTCGGGGCCGGTGAGGAACTCCTCCACCACCACATGGTTGCCGGAAGCGCCGAACACCTTATCCTCCATAATAGAGTGGACGGCTTCTTTGGCCATGTCGAAGTTTTCGGCGATAATGACGCCCTTGCCCAGTGCCAGACCGTCAGCTTTAATCACAACCGGGTATTTGCCCTGTGCTTCCACATATTCCAGCACCTTGGAAGGATCGTCGAAGACCTCATAGCCAGCGGTGGGAATATTGTATTTCTTCATCAAATCCTTGGAAAAGACCTTGCTGCTCTCAATAATGGCTGCATTGGCGCGGGGACCGAAAGCCTTGAATCCGGCTTCTTCCATGGCGTCCACCATGCCGGCGGCCAGCGGGTCATCGGGAGCCACAAAAACCAGATCAACAGCCTTTTCCTTGGCCAGAGCCTTCATGCCCTCGATGTCCATGGCGTTTACGGGGAAGCACTCCGCATCAGCGGCAATACCGCCATTGCCGGGAGCGCAGTAAATGGCTTCCACCTTGGGGCTTTCTTTCAGCTTGCGGATAATGGCGTGCTCACGGCCGCCGCCGCCTACTACCAGAACTTTCATGCTGCTTCCTCCTCGGAATTAGTGGTGGAACAGGCGGATGCCGGTGAAGGCCATCGCCATGTTGTACTTGTTGCAGGTCTCAATGACGTTGTCGTCGCGGATGGAGCCGCCAGGCTGTGCGATATATTCCACGCCGCTGCGGTGGGCGCGTTCAATGTTGTCGCCAAAGGGGAAGAATGCGTCGGAGCCCAGTGCCACGCCGGAGAGGGTCTTAAGCCACTCGGCCTTTTCCTCGCGGGTGAGGACTTCCGGCTTCTCGGTGAAGAACTGCTCCCAAGTGCCGTCTGCCAGCACGTCCATGTAATCGTCGGAGATATACACGTCGATGGTGTTGTCGCGGTCGGGACGGCGGATGTCAGCCTTGAAGGGCAGAGAAAGCACCTTCGGATGCTGGCGCAGGAACCAAATGTCGGCCTTGTTGCCAGCCAGACGGGTACAGTGAATACGGGACTGCTGACCGGCGCCGATACCGATAGCCTGTCCGTCCTTTACATAGCACACAGAGTTGGACTGGGTGTACTTCAGGGCGATCAGGGAGATCAGCAGGTCGCGCTTGGCCTCTTCCGGCAGGTTCTTGTTGTCGGTAACCATGTTGTTCAGCAGCTCGTTATCGATTTTCAGCTCGTTGCGACCCTGCTCGAAGGTCACACCGAACACGTCCTTGTGCTCTACCGGAGCGGGACGGTACTCAGGGTCGATCTGTACGATGTTATAAGTGCCGCGGCGCTTGCTCTTGAGAATTTCCAGCGCTTCGTCGGTGTAGCCGGGAGCGATAACACCGTCGGAAACTTCGCGCTTGAGCATGAGGGCGGTCTCCTTGTCGCAGACATCGGAGAGAGCAGCCCAGTCGCCATAAGAGGACATACGGTCAGCACCACGGGCGCGAGCATATGCGCAGGCCAGCGGAGACAGCTCCAGATCATCCACAAAATAAATCTTCTTCAAAGTATCGGAAAGAGGCAGACCCACAGCAGCACCAGCGGGGCTTACATGCTTGAAGGAAGCAGCGGCGGGCAGGCCGGTAGCTTCTTTCAGCTCTTTCACCAGCTGCCAGCTGTTGAAAGCATCCAGAAAGTTGATATAGCCGGGTTTGCCATTCAGAACGGTAATGGGCAGTTCGCTGCCGTCCTGCATAAAAATCTTGGAAGGCTTCTGATTGGGGTTGCATCCGTATTTCAGCATCAGCTCATTTGCCATTTCAATTTCCTCCTTATATCCGGATTACTGGTTTTTATTGACGATGCGCTCGGTGCGCTCGCCGGTTTCGAGATTGATGAAGCAGGTGTAGAGGGAAACCTTATTGTCCTCATTCAGGCTGTTCCACAGAGCCTCGGTGAAGCAGTTGATGCAGGCATAAGGCAGCTCCACAGACTTGGGCTCGCCCTTAAAGGACGGGATGGGGTTGCCGTCGTGCTCATAGGTGTGGATAAAGTGGCCTTCACCTGCGCGGGGAGCGGTGTACTCAAAGAAATAGCGGCGGGTGGAGTTCTCGTCTCCGTCGGCGCTCTTCAGGATGGACAGACGGTAGTCGCCGTTTTTCTCCACCATACCGGAAATGCGGGGCGTCCAGTTGGGGCCGTCGGGCTCAAAGGTGCGAGTACGAAGGGCTTCTTCAAAGGTCTTGCCTTCTTTCAGGAAGTCCGCCACGGTATCGGTCTGGTCACCATTGGTCACCACGGTGGTGTCGCCCACAACGCGCACGGGATGATAAATAATCAGGCTGGGGTCAACCAGCTTGGCGGGGTCAAAGGCTTCAGTGCGGATGCCGTCCGGCTCCTGTGCGAAAATGCGGTTACGGCTGTTCTCGCTGCGGCCCATGATAAAATAGCCGATCATGGCGTTTTTGCCGTCTTTGCTGCGGCCAATGACAATGCCGCGGCCGGGATAGGTGTTCTGCTGCAAGTCCTTTTCCAGATTCATCATGAAAAAAATCCTCCTTTGATTGCGGTAGGCGCTTTTGTAAACAAAAAAATGGGCAACCTTAATACAAGGCTGCCCAGACGGTCGGCAAATTTGTTTCCGCGCTCCAATGCAGTAAACTCTGCAAAACCGTCAGTTACGCGGAAATTTCGTTCTCAGTATACCAGACCCAAGGCAGGCTGTCAATATTTCACAGGGGTTCTGTCAATCAGTCTGTTACTTTTGCAATTCCGTTTTCCACTTTGATTTTCCCCGCACAGAACAGGGCGGCTGCTTTGGGAAGCAGCTTCCATTCCACCTGCTCCATGACCCGCTTTTGCAGGACTTCGGGGGTGTCGTCGTTGAGGACCGGCACGGCGCCCTGCAAAATAATGGGGCCGCCGTCGCACACCTCGCTGACAAAATGCACAGTGGCGCCGGTGAGCTTCACGCCGGAAGCCAGCACCGCCTCGTGCACCTTCATGCCGTAAAATCCCGGGCCGCAGAAAGAGGGAATCAGCGCCGGATGGACATTCAGAATCCGGTTGGGATAGGCTTTGGGCACCTGCTCGTCCAGAATGACCATAAAGCCCGCCAGAATCACCAGATCGGCCTTTTCCTCATTCAGAGCATCCAGAATGGCTTTGGAATAGCTCTGCCGGTCGGGATAGGCTTTCCGCTCCACCACACGGGAGGGAATGCCCGCATTTGCTGCCCGCTCCAATGCATAGACACCGGGTTTGGAGGCGATGACACAGGAAATTTTTCCGCCGGGGATTTCCCCTCTTTTTTCCGCGTCAATGAGCGCCTGCAAGTTGGTGCCGCCGCCGGAAACCAGCACGACAATGTTCATCACAGGAGGACCTCCTTGTCGCCCGCGACGATTTCGCCCACGATGACAGCCTCTTCCCCAGCTTCACGCAGGGCAGCAACGGCCTTGTCGGCGTCTTCCTTGGCAACGGCCATGCACATACCCATGCCCATGTTGAAAGTGTTGTACATATCGCGGGTGGGAATGTTGCCGGTCTTCTGCAGCAGGTCGAAAATGGGCAGGTGAGGAACCTTTGCCAGATCGATCTTTGCAGAGCAGCCGTCCTTCAGCATACGCGGAATATTCTCATAGAAGCCGCCGCCGGTGATGTGGGAAACGGCCTTCACGTTGGCCTGTGCCATAGCAGCCAGCACGGGCTTCACATAAATCTTAGTGGGGGTCAGCAGGGTCTCGCCCAGCGTTGCGCCCAGCTCCGGCACATAAGCGGACAGGTTTTCCTTGTTTACATCGAAAATCTTGCGAACCAGGGAGAAACCATTGCTGTGAACGCCGGAAGAGGGCAGGCCGATGAGCACGTCGCCGGGAGTCATTGCGGAACCGTCGATGATCTTCTGCTTGTCCACGATACCCACGGAGAAACCGGCCAAATCGTACTCGTCCTCGGGATAGAAACCGGGCATTTCAGCGGTTTCACCGCCAACCAGTGCGCAGCCGGCCTGCACGCAGCCCTCGGCAACGCCGGAAACAATGTCGGCTACCTTTTCAGGCACATTCTTGCCCACAGCCAGATAATCCAGGAAGAACAGGGGCTTTGCGCCGCCGCAGACCACGTCGTTGACGCACATAGCCACGCAGTCGATACCCACAGTGTCATGCTTGTCCATAAGGAATGCAATGCGCAGTTTGGTGCCCACGCCGTCGGTGCCGGAAACCAGAACCGGCTCCTTCATGCCGGTGAGCTCCGGCTGGAACAGACCGCCGAAACCGCCGATTCCGGAAACAACGCCGGGAATGGTGGTGCGGGCCACATGCTTCTTCATCAGTTCGACAGATTTATAACCGGCGGTTACGTCTACGCCGGCAGCCTTATAGCTTTCGCTGAAACTCTTCATAATCGATTTCCTTTCTCAGTCTGTGAAATGGATTTTTTACAGCTCGGCAACCTTCTCCTGCATGGCGGCATCCTTCTTTGCCACGCCCTCTTCCATCTGCACCTTCATCTGTGCCAGCTTTTCGGCCAGAGCGTCGTCGGAAAGAGCCAGCATCTGAGCAGCCAGAATGGCGGCATTGTCGGCGCCGTCAATGGCAACGGTAGCCACGGGGATTCCGCTGGGCATCTGTACCGTAGCCAGCAGGGCGTCCAGACCGTCCAGCGTGGAGGACTTGACGGGAATACCGATGACGGGCAGGGTGGTGTGTGCAGCCAGCACACCGGCCAGATGAGCGGCCTTGCCTGCTGCTGCGATAATCACGCCGAAACCGTTCTCTTTTGCGCCTGCGGAAAATGCAGCTGCTTTTTCAGGGGTGCGGTGGGCGGACATGACGTGTACTTCCACGGGGATGTCCCAGCTCTTCAAGCGCTTCACTGCGGCGGACACTACGGGGAAATCGCTGTCGCTGCCCATAATCACTGCAACCTTTTTCATAACTATGACCATTCCTTTCTTTCACCGGCAAAAAGCCGCTGTCCTGTTTGGAAAAACCAAAAGGGCTGCGGCAAAAAATGACGCAGCCCGACACCAGATAATGCTAGTAGATGATACACTTTCCCTCTGTTTCCCTGCAAAGTTCATATACAGTTGACAGGAAGGCAATGTTCATTCGATCTACCTCCGAAATTGGTACTTCTATTGTATGTGATTTTTTCGACAAATGCAAGCGGCGGGATGTATTTGCCTGTCACTTTGTTGTGGAATACAAAACCACACGGGGAAACCGCTGGTAGTTTTGGTGACAATCACACTTTTTCGCAAGAACACCAAACACTTTATTCCATTCCATGATATCCATGTTTTTCAGCGTGACCGAGCAAATACAAAAATGCAAAAGCGGGTATACGGAGCATATCTTTTCCTTTGGCCGTATTATGAACGCCAAAATCATCTGCATTCTTTGTCACAATAATAGACGCCGCCGCTTCTTCGCTCATTTCCACAATGGCGTCATCATCAGGAATCGGGGCGCCCTCACGATATTTCACTTCAATCAG
>CAJMOI010000027.1 GCA_905215105.1 uncultured bacterium | reverse complement strand
GCTGGCGCCCAGCGACAGGCTCAGCACGCCGGATTCCAGCGAAAGAATGGCGTCCTGACGCAGGGACAGGGTGAAGGCCTCTGTGGGCTTGTCAAATTCCACGGCCAGCTCACAGTGGAGGTCCGGCAGGATGTTCATGGCGCCGTTTTCCGGGCGCAGGGACAGGCTGTCCCGACGAAGCCCCTGAAGCTCTTCCAGCGGCTCCTGGATGATCCGTCCGCCTTCTTCTTTCAGCACCCGGGGCAGTGTCAGGCAGTGAATCCAGCCTTCTTTTTCCTGAGAGGGGTTGCCATAGGGCACATCCGGGAGGCCAAACCAGCCGATGAGGATTCTGCGGCCGTTGTCGTCCTGGAAGGTCTGAGGCGCGTAGAAGTCAAAGCCCCGGTCAAACTCGGTAAAGGGCAGCAGCTTCCCCTGTTCCAGCGGGAAATAGCCGCTCTGGTAGATGTTGTGGAATTCCATTCCTCTGGGCTCCATGCCCTGTGGGCAGCAGCAGAGGAAGGTCTTTTCCCCAAGGGAAAACAGGTCGGGGCATTCCCACATATAGCCGGTGTTGGGCAGGGTCAGCACCTGTTCCAGGGTCCAGTGCTCCTTGTCCCCGGAGTCATAGACCAGCGCTTCGCCCCGGTTGTCCAGCGTCCGGGTGCCCAGCACCATTTTATACCGGCCGTTTTCCTTCCACACCTTGGGGTCCCGCACATGGCAGGAGCAGTTTTCCGGATAGTCCCGGTTGGTCATAAGGAGCTTTTTTTCGGAAAATCTCCCGTCAGGCAGCCGGACGGTGTGGATCAGGTTCTGTTCCCGGCCGCTGGTGATATAATCGTGATCGCCGCTGTGGCGGACATTGCCGGTGTAGAAAAGCTCCAGCTGTCCGTCGTCGGTGAGAGCGGAGCCGGAATAGGCGCCGTTCCGGTCAAAGGGGGTGTCCGGGAACAGCACCATTCCGTCGTTGTGATAAGTGCAGAAATCCCGGGTGGAAACATGGCCCCAGCCTCTGGGCCCGGACAGGCCCTCGGGGGCGTACTGGTGGAAAATATGGTATTCGCCGTTAAACCGGCACAGGCCGTTGGGGTCGTTGAGAAAGCCGGTTTCGGGCATCAGGTGAAACTGTTGTCTGTAGGACATCATCAAAACCTCCGTGCAAATTCCCGGAGCTCTTCCCGGGTGGCCATAGCGGAAGCGGCTCCTCTGCGGGTGGTGGTAAAGGCGGCATAGAGGGAGGCGAACCGGAGCAGCTCTTCCAGCGCTTCGGCGTCCAAACCGGCCAGCATTTCCCGGGAAATACCCCGGGAAACCAGATGATACAGGGAAGCGCCCATAAAGGAATCCCCTGCGCCGGTGGTGTCCGTCACCTCTACGGGATAACAGGGAACCGAAGCACAGGCCGCCGGCGTGAAAGCCATAGCGCCGTCCCCGCCCATGGTGTACAGGAACAGGCGGCAGCCCATGGAAAACAGCTGCTTTGCAGCGGCTTCCGGGTCCTCGGTGCCCAGAAGGAAGGACAGCTCGTTGTCGGAAATTTTGACGATATCGGCATCAGGCAGGAACTCCCGGACCGCACTGCGGCAGTCCTCGGGAGAGTCCCACAGGGAAAGGCGGAGATTGGGGTCAAAGCTCACGGGAATTCCCCGGCCCCGGGCCATGGAAACGGCTTTTCCGTGGGCACGGCGGGCGGGAGATTCCACCAGATTGACGGAGCCGAAGTGGAGCATCCCGCAGTTTGTGAACAGAGCCGGGCTGATTTCCTCTTCGTCCAGCAGCAGGTCGGCGCAGGGCTTGCGGTAAAAACAGAAGTCCCGGTTTCCCTTTGCGTCCAGAGAGACAAAAGCCAGTGCGGTGTTGGCCTGATTGGTCCGGAAAATATACCGGGTGTCCACGCCGCAGCGCTCCACCTCCCGGACTAAGTAATCCCCGAAGGGGTCCTGTCCCACTTTGGAGACCAGAGCGGCTTCTCCGCCCAGACGGCACACGGCGGCGGCTACATTGGCGGGTGCGCCGCCTGCTGCACGGTGAAATTCCTCCACATCCCGAAGGGCCAGGCCCTTTTGTCCGGGAATCAGGTCAATCAGCAGTTCCCCCAGAATCAGTATGGTTTCCATTGGTGCTTTCCCTTTCTATGATCCGGTGACGCATTAGGTGCACCCCCTCCACGGGTTCGCCGCTTTCCACCGCGTCCAGCAGACGGTCGGTGACGGCGCTTCCCAGCTCGTCATAGAAAAACTCAATGGTGGACAGGGGCGGCCTGATGAATTCCGACAGTTTATTATTGCCCACCCCCGCGACCATACAGTCGCCGGGAACCGAAACCCCCTTTCGGGCCAGATATTCCATGGCGCCGATGGCGATTTTATCGGTTACGGCGAACACTGCGTCCGGCCGGGGATGGCAGTTTTCCCAAAGAGCCTTCATCATTTCCCGTCCGGAATCGATGGTGAAGGCGCCGTATGCGGTGAGGCTTTCGTCAAAGGAAAGCCCCGCCGCCGCCAGCGCGTCCCGATAGCCCAGTTCGCGCTGGATTTTAATGGAGTTGTCTTCTTCCAGAGAAACGTTCAGCAGCGCAATGCGCCGGCGTCCCTTTTGAGCCATACGCAGAACCATCTCCCGGGCGGCCTGCCGGTTGTCGTGGGTGTAACAGCACAGCCCGTCCATATACTGGCCGGTGACAATGACGGGGAGATCCAGAGACTGGATGATTTCCCGGTGCTCCGCCGTCAGGCCGGTGGACATGAGCAGAATGCCCTCTACCTGCTGGTGATACAGGCTTTTCAGGCAATCCAGCTCTTTCCGGCTGTCCAGTTGGGTGTTTTCCAACAGAATCCGGTAGCTCCGGCGGTTGCAGCAGCTATAGGCGGCTTCCACCAGCCGGGACATGGTTTCGGAGGCGATCTGGGGAATGATGATCCCGATGGTGCGGGTGCTCTGCCGTTTCAGCGACTGGGCAATCCGGTTGGGCACATAGCCGGTTTCCCGCACCACCGCTTCCACCTTTTCCCGTATTTCCGCGCTGATATAGCCGGAATTGTTCAATACCCGGGAAACAGTGGACGGTGCCACGCCTGCCATTCGGGCGATATCCTTGATGCGCATGGTTGATCAACTCACTTGTTTACAGATTATGCGCCGGTTTCCTCCTTGAAGCCCATGATCCAGGTGGCAGCAAAGGCTCCTGCGAAGGCGACGGCCATACCTATAATATACATCACCATGCTCTGAGGCGCAACCAGTGCCAGACCGGGGATACCGGTGACGCCGATACCGCTCATGCCCACACCGGCCAGCACCACGGTGAAGCCGCCCAGTGCGCCGCCAATCAGGGCGCCGATGAAGGGACGGACCAGCTTCAGGTTCACGCCGAAAATAGCGGCCTCAGTGATGCCCAGCAGGCAGGAGAAGGAAGCGGGAGCTGCAACGGTTTTCAGGGTCTTGTTGCGGGTCTTGCAGTAAACGGCCAGTGCTGCGCCGCCCTGTGCCACGTTGGCCATGGACCAGATGGGCAGCAGGAAGTTGATGCCGATGGCGGGGTTGGCCAGCAGGCCGGTTTCAACTGCATGGAAGCTGTGGTGCATACCGGTGATAACGATGAGGGAATAAGTTCCGCCGAAGAGCAGTCCGGCTACCGGTCCCAGATTGGTGTACAGATACTGGAGTCCGATGGAGATGCCGTCGCCAATGAGCCGGCCCACAGGTCCGATGACAAAGAAGGTGGCCACAGCGGTAATCAGCAGGGTGAAGAAGGGGGTCAGCAGCAGGTCAAGACAGTTGGGCATGATTTTGTGAATGCGTTTTTCCAGGAAGGCCATGAGCAGCACGGCGATGAGCACCGGCAGCACCTGTCCCTGATAACCGATGGCGGCTACCTGGAAGCCGAAGAAGTCCAGATACTGGGTTTCCACCCCTGCGGTGCCCATGGTCCAGGCGTTTTGCAGGTTGGGGTGAATCATGATGGCGCCCAGAATGGCGGCCAGATAGGGGTTACAGCCGAATTCCTTGGCTGCGCTGTAGGCGATGAGCACCGGCAGGAAGGTGAACGCTGCGTTGGAGATCATGTCCAGCAGCTTGTAAACGCCGGTGTCGGGGGAAATCACGCCGAAGTTGCTCAGCATTCCCAACAGGCCCATGAGCACACCGCTGGCCACGATGACGGGAATGATGGGCACGAAAATATTGGACAGAGTGCGGGCAAAGCGCTGGAACCAGTTCAGCTTCTGGGCAGCGGCCTTTTTCTGTTCCTCGGCAGTGGCCTGCTGGATATCGCCGCCGCCCACAAAGGCCTCATAGACCTTATTGACGGCGCCCTGACCAATGATGATCTGGAACTGACCCGAGTTGGTGAAAGCGCCCTTGACGCCCTCAATCTTTTCCACTTCGGCCTTGTTGGCCTGACTGTCGTCTTTCAGCACCAGCCGCAGCCGGGTGGCGCAGTGGGCAACGCTTTCGATGTTCTGAGAACCGCCGACGGCTTGTTTGATTTGATCGGCTGTCTGTTTGTAATCCATACCAATTCCTCCTTGCAAAAAATTCCTTCTTTTTTTTGAATCCGCGCATGTGAAATCGATTTCCTATCCATAGAATAGCACATGTGAAATCGATTTTCTATAGTTTTCCAGCAAAAAAATCAACTTTGTCGGAATGCTGAGGGGAACCGGCGGCGGTTTGTGTAATCTGCCGAAAGTATCGGGAAACCGGGCGGAAACAGGAGGAGAAAGGGGGAATCTGTGGGAAATGATTGTTTTTTATGCGGGGTGTGCTATAATGAAAATACAAGAGGACTCAGACAGAGTCCCCTCTGTTTTTTATCAGGAAAACACGTCCCCGCCCCGGCTCCTTGAAAAGGGAGCTTTCTTCTTTGTGTGGGACGGGCACCATAGGGAAATTTGGAAAAGAACACTAGGGGCTATCTGAAAAATCGAAATCATAGACTTTTCCGACAATCAACGCCAGCTGCTGCGTTGAAAATACTCGGAATCCACAAAGGATTCCTGCGCTTTTCGCCTTGTATCTGTCTGTTGCTTGCGAAAAATTCGTCGATTTCTTTATTTTCAGAAACGCCCTAGACGCCCACAAGCAATTCTGAAAAGGAGAAATTTCATGAAGATCATTATTGTAGGCGATGGAAAGGTGGGCCTGACCCTGACGGAACAGCTGTCAGCGGAAGGCCACGACATCGTCATCATTGACCGGAACCAGCAGGTACTCCGGGATTCTCAGGAAGCCTATGACGTGATGGTGGTGACCGGCAATGGCGCCAGTATGCAGGTGCTGAAGGAAGCGGGAGCCGACACCGCCGATTTGCTGATTGCCGCCACTTCTGCCGATGAAATCAATATGCTGTGCTGCATCACCGCCAAAAAAATGGGATGCCGCCATACCATCGCCCGGGTGCGGAACCCGGAATACCGGCCGCAGCTCACCTTTTTGAAGGAAGAACTGGGCCTGAGCATGACCATTAACCCGGAAGCCGCCGCAGCCCGGGAAATTTTTCACATCCTCCAGTTCCCCTCCTCCATCAACCGGGACTTTTTCGCCAAGGGCCAGGTGGAAGTGGTGGAATTCAAGATCCGCGGCAATTCCCCGGTTGTGGGGAAATCTCTGGTGGAACTGTACCGCTCCTCCCGGATTAAAATGCTGATCTGTGCGGTGGAACGGGGGGATGATGTGTATATCCCCAACGGCGACTTTGTGCTGCAAGCCGGGGATATCATCCATGTGACCGGCGAAAACCGCAATCTGACGGCGCTGATGCGCTATCTGAACCTGCCCTCCAACCGGATTCGCGAGGTGGTCATTGTGGGCGGCAGCCGTCTGGGATACTATCTGGCGGAAGAGCTGACCCGTACCGGCATTAAGGTGAAAATCATCGAGCGGGACTATGACCGGTGTGTGGAACTGTCGGAGTTGCTGCCCAAAGCACTGGTGATTCACGGAGACGCCTGTGACCAGCAGCTGATGAACGCGGAATGTGCCGGAAAAACCGACGCTCTCATCACCCTGACAGATATCGACGAAATCAATCTGGTCATTTCCCTTTTCGGCGAACAGATCGGTATCCCCAAAACCATTACCAAAATGGACCGAATCGACCAGTTCAACGCCTTCAAAGCCATGGGTGTGGATTCCATCGTCAGTCCCAAGCACATTATCTGCGACGATGTGCTGCGGTATGTCCGGGCTATGAGAAACCACCGCAGTGACGCGGTCATCTCCCTGCACCGGCTGGTGAAGCGGAAGGTGGAAGCGCTGGAATTCCGGGTGGATAAGGATATGCCCAAAGCAGGCATTCCCCTGCGGGACCTGACCCTGAAAAAGAATACCCTGGTGGCCTGTATCCGGCGCCGCGGAAAAATCGTATTCCCCGACGGCAACCAGTCCATTCAGCCGGAGGATACGGTGATTGTGGTGAGCACCACGGAAAACAAAATTGCCAACCTCCGGGACATTTTTGAGACACAGGAGATTGGAAAACGATGAATCGACGAGTGATCGCATTTTTGCTGGGGCATATCCTGCTGTTGGAGGCGGCGGTGATGCTGCCGGCGCTGGCCATTGCCATTTTCATGAAGGAAACTTCCACGGTGTGGGCCTTTGTCTGGACCATCGCCGTTACAGCCGCCGCAGGCGTTGGGCTGACCTTTATCAAACCGGCAAACCGCGCCTTTTATGCGGCGGAGGGCTTTGTGGTAACGGCCCTTTCCTGGATTGCCATTTCCCTTTTCGGGGCTCTGCCCTTCTGGCTCAGCGGGCAGATTCCCAATTATATCGACTGCTTTTTTGAAACTGCCTCGGGTTTTACCACCACCGGCGCCAGTATTCTCACGGACGTGGAAGCGCTGTCCTATGGCCTTCTCTATTGGCGAAGCTTCACTCACTGGCTGGGCGGCATGGGTGTGCTGGTGTTCCTGCTGGCGGTGGTGTCCGTCAGCAAAGGACATGGCTACTCCCTGTATCTGTTAAAAGCGGAAAGCCCCGGCCCCGACGTGGGCAAAATGACGCCCCGGCTGAAACAGAGCGCCAAGATTCTGTATCTGATTTATGTGGTTCTGACCGTTATTGAAATTATCTTTTTGCTGGCCGGGGGAATGTCCGTATTCGACAGTTTCTGCACGGCCTTTGGTACGGCGGGTACCGGCGGTTTCGGCGTGAAAAACGACAGTATGGCCGGCTATTCTCCCTATCTGCAAACAGTGGTCACGGTGTTTATGGCCCTGTTTGGCGTCAATTTCAACATTTATTTTCTAGTGCTCATCCGCTCCTGGCGGGCACTGCTCCACGACGAAGAGCTGTGGGGCTATGTGGGCATCATGGTGGGTTCCATTCTGCTCATTACCTGGAACCTTTCCTCTGTGCTTCAGATGGGCTTTGGGGAAGCGCTCCACCAGTCCGCGTTTCAGGTGTCCTCGGTGATGACCACCACCGGTTTCTCCACGGTGGACTTCAACACCTGGCCGGAGTTTTCCCGCAGTTTGCTGGTAATGCTGATGATTGTGGGTGCGTCGGCCGGTTCTACTGGCGGCGGCGTCAAAGTGGCCCGTATTATCATCGTCTTTAAGCTGCTGCGCAAAGAGCTGATCCGGATGCTCCATCCCCGGGCAGTCCGGGCGGTGCACATCAGCGGAAAGACAGTGGATAACAAGGTGGGCAAAGGCGTCACCGTGTTTATGGCCGCCTATTTTGCCGTTTTTACCGCTTCGTTCCTGCTGGTCAGCCTGGATAACATGAGTCTGGAAACCAATGTGACGGCGGTGGTGTCCTGTCTGAGCAATATCGGCCCCGGACTGGATGTGGTGGGTCCCATGGGCAATTTCTCCCAGTTCTCCGGATTCAGCAAAATTGTCCTGTCTCTGGATATGCTCTTCGGACGGCTGGAATTCTTCCCGCTGATTCTGCTGTTTTCTCCCAGCCTGTGGCGCCGTCGGGTGGCGTAAAACCCGGTTTTTGCAAACAAAAATCCCGTCCGGCTTTTCAGAACCGGGCGGGATTTCTTTGTTATTCTTTGAACCGGAACAGATCCTCCAGCCAGTCACAGCACAGGGGAACCCAGGTGGAGGTCCGCTTGTTGGGCGTTCCCACCTCTACCGTACAGACCGACATTCCGTGTCCGCCGTGGGGATACAGGTGGCACTCATAGGAAATGTGATTCCGCTGTAAGGCGTTCACCAGCAGCAGCGTGTTTTCAACAGGCACACAATCGTCCTCCACCGTATGCCACAGGAAGGCCGGGGGTGTGGTGCCGTCCACATGGCGATCCAGTGCCCAGAACTCGTTTTCCTCCGTGCCTCTGGGGCTGCCGGAAATCCATTCCAGAGAGCCCTGATGGGCAAACTCTCCGGCGGTGATGACGGGATAACACAGAATCATGGCGTTGGGACGGTTCATCCCCTGCTGGGTGTCCAGCTTTTCCAGCAGCCGGGGATGGTTCCACAGAATGCCCACGCTGGCGGCGGCGTGACCGCCTGCGGAAAAGCCGCATACGGCAATCTGCTCCGGAAGGATGTTCCACTCTTCGCTGTGGCGGCGCAGCTCCATCACGGCGCAGGAGGCTTCCAGAAGGACCTGCATGTTTTTGGCGTTTTCTTTCAGGGAGTAGTACAGGATGAACACCTGATAGCCCTTTTTGAAAAAGGAAAAGGCCACCGGGTCGGCTTCCCGTTCGGACAGCATTTCATAGCCGCCGCCGGGGAAAATCAGTACACAGGGCCGTTTGGTGCGATAGGTTTCCATCTGGGTCAAAGGGTCGTGAAGATAGCCCACCATCCGGGCAGAGCTGCCGGGACAGGGGAAAGTTTCGATTTTCTGCATAAAGGGTTTCCTCCTCCAAATCATAGCTCATAGCAGCGGGGATATCTTCAGTATACGCTTTGGTCATCAGCGGCGCAAGATGGAAACAGGCCGGGAAAGAAGATTTTGCACCGGGTTTTTGGAAGCTTTTGATATTGACTTTTTTGTGCAGAAAGTGTAGTATAAAATAGCAATGGAATGATGATTTTTACAGAGTTTCATGCAAATATTTTTTGACCACCCGTTACCGGGTCAAGGCCATACGGACAGCCGGGTCAACTGCCGATTGGCAACGCTGGTTGCCTTATTGATGGAGTGTATACTCAATTTTTATAAGTTGGTCACTTTATAACCGGTGCTCTGCACATCAACTTGTGAAACAATCAATAAGAGTGGTAAAAGTGAGATATTTGCTATATAGACTCTGAAATCTGTATCGTCGGGGCGGCGCATGCTTTTTGAGAAAAACACAGCGTCCCGGTTATCGCGGAAATGATGTAGCGCAGGTGATGGGCAGCCGTCATCTGCGCTTTTTGTTTTGTTTTCAAAGAAACTCATGTTTATATAGTTACTATATTTTTTTGGAAATGTTGGGAATACGGGGAACGTCCCCGGGCAGGAGGATTCATTATGGATCAGAAAATGAGATTATACGGCTTTAATAACCTGACAAAAGCCCTGAGCTTCAATATTTACGACGTGTGTTATGCCAAAACACCCCGGGAGCAGAAGGACTATATCGCTTATATTGACGAGCAGTATAACTCGGAGCGTCTGACCAGTATCCTGACCCGCCTCACCGACATGATCGGCGCCACGGTGCTGAATGTTTCCCGACAGGACTATGAGCCGCAAGGCGCGTCTGTCACCATTCTCATCGCCGAGGGCTCCATGATTCCCGTACAGGGGGAAACCCAGGTGGCCCATCTGGACAAAAGCCATGTGACCGTTCACACCTATCCGGAATATCACCCGGATACCTGTCTGGCCACCTTCCGGGTGGACATCGACGTGGCTACCTGCGGAGAAATTACGCCATTGTCCACGCTGGATTACCTGATTAACTCTTTTGATTCCGATATCATCACCATGGACTATCGGGTGCGGGGCTTTACCCGGGATGTGGACGGGCAAAAGCTGTTCCTTGACCACAAAATCACCTCCATTCAGGACTATATCGACAGGGAAATTCTCCGCCGGTATGATGCGGTGGATATCAACGTATATGAAGCCAACCTGTTCCACACCAAGATGATGGTGAAGGAAGTCAATTTGCAGAACTATCTGTTTAATACCGATGTGTATGAGCTGCCGCCCCAGACCCGGCTGGCCATTATGGACAGCCTGCGGCAGGAAATGATTGAAATCTTCAGCGGGCGGAATATTTATTGAGGGGGAATGAACCATGCCGCTTTCTCAGGAACGGGCGCCCATTTACGAGGCGCTGGAAAAATTTCAAAAAATGAGGGTCGTCCCCTTTGACGTGCCCGGCCATAAGCGGGGCCGGGGCAATCCGGAGCTGACAGCTCTGCTGGGCGAAACCTGTATGCGTATGGACGTGAACTCCATGAAGCCTCTGGACAACCTGTGCCATCCGGTTTCCGTCATCCGGGAAGCGGAGGAGCTGGCAGCCGAGGCCTTCGGGGCGGCTCACGCCTTTTTAATGGTGGGGGGAACCACCTCCGCTGTCCAGAGCATGATTCTGTCCGTTGCCAAACGGGGAGAAAAAATCATTCTTCCCCGGAACGTCCATCGCAGCGTCATGGGCGCCATGGTGCTGTGCGGTGCAGTGCCGGTGTATGTGAACCCGGCCTGTGATGACAGGCTGGGCATTCCGCTGGGTATGAGCGTGAAGGACGTGGAAATGGCCATTCGCAAGAATCCGGACGCCAAAGCGGTGCTGGTGAACAACCCCACCTATTACGGCATCTGCTCCGATTTGCGTTCTATTGTCAAGCTGGCCCACGAATACGGGATGCTGTGTCTGGCGGACGAGGCCCACGGCACTCACTTCTATTTTGGTGAGGGCCTACCCGTTTCCGCTATGGCAGCGGGCGCGGATATGGCGGCGGTTTCCATGCACAAATCCGGCGGCAGCCTCACCCAGAGCTCTCTGCTTCTCACCGGCCCTGCCATGCAGGAGGGCCATGTGCGGCAGATCATCAACCTGACCCAGACCACCAGCGGCTCCTATCTGCTGCTGTCCAGTCTGGATATTTCCCGCCGGAATCTGGCACTGCGGGGCAAGGAAGCCTTTGCCGGTGTGGTGAAGATGGCGGAATATGCCCGTTCGGAGATCAACCGCATCGGCGGCTATTACGCCTATTCCCGGGAGCTGATTAACGGGGACAGCATTTATGATTTTGACGTGACCAAGCTGTCGGTGAACACGCTGGACATTGGTTTGGCGGGCATTGAGGTGTACGACCTGCTTCGGGACGAGTACGATATTCAGATTGAGTTCGGCGACTTGGGCAATATTCTGGCCTATCTCTCCATCGGTGACCGTCAGCGGGAGGTGGAGCGGCTGGTCAGCGCCATGGCAGAAATCCGCCGGCGCTACAGTGGTCCCAAAAACGACTTGATGGTACAGGAATACATTGAGCCTATTGTGGCGGTATCGCCCCAGGCGGCTTTTTATGCAGATAAGGAATCTCTTCCCCTGCGCCGCACCTGCGGGCGCATTTGCAGTGAGTTTGTCATGTGCTACCCGCCCGGAATCCCGATTCTTTCCCCCGGCGAGGAAATTACCGAGGAAATACTCGATTACATCGAATACGCCAAGGAAAAGGGCTGTTCCATGACCGGCCCCGAAGACCCGGGCATTGAGCGGCTGAACGTCATTCGCGGCATGAACGGGGTGTAATAGATTTTCCCTGTGCATTTAGTGATAGAAAGGATTGATACTTGTGAATTTCTGGTTCTCGGAAGCCCAGACCCCCAATGTGAAGCTCTCCATTCGGGTAGACCGTCAGCTGTACAGCGGCAAAAGTGAATTCCAGCGCATTGACGTGTTTGAGTCCCCGGAATTCGGCCGTTTCCTCACGCTGGACGGCTATATGATGCTCACGGAAAAGGATGAGTTCATCTACCATGAGATGATTACCCACATCCCCATGGCCGTGCATCCCAATGTAAAAAAGGTACTGGTCATCGGCGCAGGTGACGGCGGCGTGGTACGGGAGCTGGTCCGGTATCCCGAAATCGAGACCATCGACATGGTGGAAATTGACCCGCTGGTGGTGGAGGTGTGCAAAAAATACCTGCCCAAAACCGCCTGCTGTCTCGACGACCCCCGGCTGAATATCCACTATGAGGACGGCCTCAAGTTCATCCGTTTCTGCGAAAACGAATATGATTTGATTATTGTGGATTCCACCGACCCCTTTGGCCCCGGCGAAGGATTGTTTACCCGGGAGTTTTACGGCAACTGCTTCAAGGCTCTCAAAGAGGACGGCATCATGGTGAACCAGCACGAGAGCCCCTTCTATGACGACGACGCCCACGCCTGCCAGCGGGCTCACAAGAATATCGCCGCTTCCTTCCCCATTCACAAGGTGTATCAGGCCCATATCCCCACCTACCCCTCCGGGCACTGGCTGTTCGGCTTTGCTTCTAAAAAATACCATCCCCTGCGGGACCTGAATGAAACCCGGTGGAATATGCGGGGCCTTGGCTGCCGCTATTACACCACCACCCTGCACAAGGGCGCGTTCTATCTTCCCCGCTATGTAGAGGAGTTGTTATCCAATGTTGAATAAAAATATCGAGACCATTCTGGGCTGCGACGCCGAGTATGAGGACGCTACTACCGTCCTGTTCGGAGCACCCTTTGATTCCACCACTTCCTACCGCCCCGGTACCCGCTTCGGCAGCAGTGCTATCCGTCACGAGTCCTTTGGTATGGAGACCTACAGCCCCTATCAGGACAAGGACATGACCGATTATGCCTTTTTTGACAGCGGCGATATTGAGCTGTGCATCGGCAGCAGTCAGCTGGCGCTGGAAGCCATCGAGGAGCGGGCCAGAACCATTCTGGCAGACGGAAAGCGGCCCTTTATGCTGGGCGGCGAACATCTGGTGACGCTGGGCGCTTTCCGGGCTGCGGCGGAAAAATATCCGGATATCCATATCGTCCACTTTGACGCCCACGCCGACCTCCGGGAAGACTATCTGGACGTGAAGCTGTCCCATGCCTGCGTCATCCGCCGGTGCTGGGAGATTATCGGAGACGGGAAAATTTTCCAGTTTGGCATCCGTTCCGGCGACCGGGAGGAATTTGCCTTTGGAAAAGACCATGTGACCACCCGGAAATTCGACTTTGAAGGTCTGGAAGAGACGCTGGACAAGCTGGGAAATGTACCGGTGTATTTCACCGTCGATCTGGATGTCATGGACCCGTCGGTGTTCCCGGGAACCGGTACGCCGGAGCCCGGCGGCGTGACCTTTGACCAGCTGCGGAAAGCGGCAACATTGGTGTGCCAAAATGCCAACGTGGTGGCCTGTGATATCAACGAATTGAGTCCCCATTACGATCCCAGCGGGATTTCCGCCATGGCGGCGTGTAAGATTCTGCGGGAAATGCTGCTGGCGCTGGAAAAGTAAAGGAAATCATATGGAAAACACCCCCACTCTTTTAACGCCCCGACTGATTCTCCGGCGATTTACCCCGGAGGACGTGCCTGCCCTCTTTGCCCTTTTGCGGGACGAGGAAGTGAACACCTTTTTGCCGTGGTTTCCGGTGAAAACGCTGGAAGAAGCCCGGCAGCATTTGCAGGAGCGGTACCTGTCCCAGTACAGCCGCCCTCAAAGCTACCATTATGCCGTGTGTCTGCGGGAAGAAAACCTGCCCATCGGGTATATCAATGTCAGCGACAATGAAAGCCGGGATTTTGGTTATGGCCTGCGGAAGGAGTACTGGCATCAGGGCATTACCACCGAAGCGGCCAAAGCTGTGGTGGAGCAGCTGCGCCGGGATGCCGTCCCTTATATCACCGCCACCCACGATGTGAATAACCCTCGAAGCGGCGCAGTGATGCAGAAACTGGGCATGCAGTACCAGTATTCTTACCGGGAACAGGTGCAGCCCAAAAACTTCCCGGTGGTTTTCCGGATGTACCAGCTGAATCTGGACGGAAAAGATCGGGTATATCGAGCATACTGGGAACAGTACCCTCATTTTATTGAAAGTAATGTGTAAATGGAAAATCAGGGAAGAGAGGTGCAGACGATGGAAAAAGGGATTATCTTATACCGCTCCAAATATGGCGCTACCCGGAAATATGCCCAGTGGCTTTCAGAGATTACCGGGTTTTCCTGCTGTGAAACGGGAAAGACACCCCTGAAACAGGTGCTGGAGTATCATACGGTCATCCTGTGCGGCGGCATTTACGCTTCCGGTATTGCGGGGCTTTCCTTTTTGAAAAAGAATTGGGGAGTCTTAAAAGAAAAGAGACTGGCAGTTTTCTGCGTGGGCGCTTCCCCTTATGAAGAAGCCGCATTTCAGCAGATCCGGGAACATAATTTCCAAGAACAGCTGGCAGCCGTCCCCTGTTTTTACGGGCGGGGCGCTTGGGATGAAAGCGCCATGACTTTCCCTGACCGGACGCTGTGCCGCTTGCTGCAAAAATCTGTGGCAAAAAAAGCTCCGGCGGATTATGAGCCGTGGGAAGCAGCTTTGATGTGCGCTGAGGGGAAAAAATGCGACTGGACTGAAAAGCGCTATTTGGAGCCGCTGACGACGTATTTGCAGAAAACGGGAGAATGACCTGTATCGGAGTCCTTTCATTAAAATTTAAGGGGGTATTTGTCAGATGCATCTCGATGGCATGGGACTGCTTGTCCATGATATGCCCGCAATGATTCGTTTTTACAGGGACGTACTGGGATTTGAGATTACAGAAGGTGAAAATGCCGTAAATGTTTATCTCATCAAAGACGGTACGCTCTTTATGCTGTATGAACGCAAAAATTTTGAAAAAATGACAAACAGAAAATATGAGTATCTAAAAGGCCTGAATGGGCATTTTGAAATTGCTTTGTCTGTGGATACCTTTGAGGAAGTGGATGCGGAATATGCCAGAGTTGTTGCACAGGGGGCGCAGCCTGTGCTGGAACCCACAACAGAGCCGTGGGGGCAAAGGACCTGTTATATTGCCGATCCTGAAGGGAACCTGATTGAGATAGGCTCCTTTAATAAACCATTTAACCGCTAATTTTTATTTAGATTATTTAGAATAGAAAAACAATACCCGTAAACAGGAGGATGATTACTATGGGAAAAGCATTGATTATCGGCTGCGGCGGCGTGGCTTCCGTTGCCATCCACAAGTGCTGCCAGAACAGCGAAGTATTTGAGGAGATCTGCATTGCCAGCCGCACCAAGTCCAAGTGCGACGCGCTGAAAGAGAAGCTGGAAGGCACAACTTCCACTAAAATCACTACCCGCCAGGTAGACGCCGACAACTTTGACGAGCTCTGCACCCTCATCAAGGAGGAAAAACCCGACCTCGTTATGAACATTGCCCTTCCGTATCAGGACCTGACCATTATGGACGCCTGCCTTGCCTGCGGCGTGAACTACCTCGATACCGCCAACTATGAACCCGAAAACCTCGATGACCCCGAATGGAAGGCCGCTTACGAAAAACGCTGCAAAGAAGAAGGATTTTCCGCTTACTTCGACTACAGCTACCAGTGGGCTTACAAGGAAAAATTTGAGAAAGCCGGCCTGACCGCCCTCCTCGGCACCGGTTTTGACCCCGGCGTCACCCAGGTGTTCTGTGCATATGCCCAGAAGCACCTCTTTGACGAAATCCACACCATCGACATTCTCGACTGCAACGGCGGTGACCATGGCTACCCCTTTGCTACCAATTTTAACCCGGAGATCAACCTGCGCGAGGTTTCTGCTCCCGGCTCTTACTGGGAAAACGGCCACTGGGTCGAAATCCCTGCAATGAGCATCAAACGGGAATACAACTTCGACCAGGTCGGCCAGAAGGATATGTACCTGCTGCACCACGAAGAAATTGAATCCCTGGCGAAAAACATTCCCGGCGTGAAGCGGATCCGCTTCTTCATGACCTTCGGCCAGAGCTATCTGACCCACATGAAGTGCTTGGAAAATGTTGGAATGCTCTCCACCACCCCCATCGAATTTGAGGGGCAGCAGATCGTCCCCATTCAATTCCTGAAAGCGCTGCTTCCCGACCCGGCTTCCCTTGGCCCCCGCACCGTCGGCAAGACCAACATCGGCTGCATCTTTACCGGTATCAAGGACGGCAAAGAAAAAACCGCTTACATTTACAATGTCTGCGATCATCAGGAATGCTTCAAAGAGGTTGGTTCTCAGGCTATCAGCTACACCACCGGTGTGCCTGCGATGATTGGCGCTATGATGATGCTGAACGGCAGCTGGCAGAAGCCCGGCGTTTATACGACCGAGGAATTCGATCCCGATCCGTACATGGACGCACTCAACAAATGGGGGCTGCCGTGGCAGATCAACGAAAACCCGGTGCTGGTGGACTAAGATGGAGCGGTTTGTTTCTCCGGGGCTTTCGACCCCCTATTATCTGGTGGACGACAGCCTGCTGATCCACAATCTTGAAATTTTAAAGGACGTGTCGGAAAAAGCGGGATGCAAAATCCTGCTGGCGCAAAAGGCCTTTTCCATGTCCGACACCTATCCTCTTTTGAAGCAATACCTGGCGGGCACCACCGCCAGCGGCCTGTACGAAGCCCGGCTGGGCCATGAGGAATTCGGCGGGGAGACCCATGTGTTCTCCCCCGCCTACCGGCCGGAGGAGTTCGATGAGATTCTCCGCTATGCCGACGACATCGTCTTTAACTCGCCCTTGCAGGTGAAGAAATTCGGCGCCAAGGCAAAGGCTGCGGGAAAATCTATCGGTCTGCGTATCAACCCTGAGTGCTCCACCCAGGAAGGCCACGCTATTTATGACCCCTGCGCCCCCGGTTCCCGGTTGGGTACTACCAAAGCCAACTTTGACGAGAGCATTCTGTCCATGTTGGACGGACTGCATCTGCACACTCTGTGTGAGCAGAACTCCGACGATCTGGAAACCACCCTCAACGCCTTTGAGGAAAAATTCGGCCAGTATCTCCACGGCCTGAAATGGCTGAATCTGGGCGGCGGCCACCACATCACCCGGCCGGACTACGACCGGGAGCGGCTCATTCGCCTGGTGAAGCACCTGCGGGAGACCTATGGGGTGGAAGTCTATCTGGAACCCGGCGAAGCCGTAGTGCTGCGGGCAGGATTCCTGGTGTCTCAGGTGCTGGAAATCGTCCACAACGGCATTGATATCGCCATACTGGATACCTCTGCCGCCTGCCATATGCCCGACGTGTTGGAAATGCCCTACCGTCCTCCGGTGAAGGACAGCGGAGAGCCGGGGGAAAAAGCCTATACCTACCGCTTTGCCGGGCCTACCTGTCTGGCGGGGGATGTCATTGGAGATTATTCCTTTGATAAGCCCTTACAAGAAGGGGATTATGTGGTGTTTGAGGACATGGCGCTGTATACCATGGTGAAAAACAATACCTTTAACGGGATGCCCCTGCCGGCCATTGTGCGCCGGGATATGGAGGGGAATTTCCGGGTGGTGAAGTCCTTTGGGTATGAGGATTTCCGCTGCCGGCTTTCCTGAAAAATACCGGCTGTGAAAGCCGGGGGGAATAATTAAAATTG
>CAJMOI010000026.1 GCA_905215105.1 uncultured bacterium | reverse complement strand
CGTTGCCATAGTCCTCTGTCAAGGAAAGGCTTGCAACCTCCTGGCTCAGCTGCGGGTTGGCCTGGGTTGCGGCAAAAGCTTCGTTGCGCTGCTGAAGCGGTACTTCGGCGCGCATAAAATCGGAATATTCATCGGTTTCCGGACTCCAGTTCAGGATGTCCATAGCCCGATGGCCGTGATACACGGGCTGATTTTCCCCAAGATATCCCTGTTCGCCGGGACGCGGAGCCAGTGTATCGCCGCCGGCGAATACGAGGCTCGAGTTGCTGAGTGCTGTGGCAGTTACCAAACTTGCTGCCAACAAAACTGACAAAATCTTTTTCAGCTTCATTACAAATCCTCCTTTGATTATTTTGATGCGTGGATGCTGTTGTATAGTTCCTCCTTTCCTTCCAAAAAGCACATTTATTGCAAATGGCGGAAAAGCAGCCATGCACAAACGAATGAACAGTTAACATGTTTAAGTGTTTTGTTTATGCGATCAACGTGAAATTCTTGCCCCCATTATAACAAGCGAAATTCGAAGATGCTATATCAAAAATCTTTGGTTGAGTACTAAAAATGTTAGTTTATTGCAAAATAATCGATAAATCATCCGGTTAAAATAGGGTAAAATAAGACATTTATTGCAAATAAATGGACAAAAACGTTGACTGTGCGAAAAACGCTTATAAGTGAAAAGGAAATTCACCTTTACAAATTTCCTGCATTGCAGTTCGGTTTGTCATGACATCAATTTTATATACATATGTTCATGGGTATTGCAGCTGATGAAGGAAAGTTCATACTATTTTCGAAATTTGTTATCAGAGATTGGTTGCGATTTTTTCCCAAAACCGGTATGCTGAAAGCAGTATTTGAAAAAGGAGAGAGATTCATGGTACAGGAGAAAAAGAGAAAGCTCCATCCTGTCCAGTGGGGGCTGCTGCTGATTCCGGCGGCGGGCATCCTCTGGTTTTCCCAGCCGCTTTTGCTGGGTGTTTTCGGTATTGGAATGGCACTGGAATGGATGGCGTGTATCGTACTAATGCTGCTGATTATCAAGGTGCCGCAGATGGTGGCGAAGGGAGGAGGACAACGGGTGATTGCATGGATTCTGACCGTCCTGTTTACCGCAGGTATCGGGTGGTGCGGGTATCTCACGACGCTGATTTTTTCCGCTGCCGGAAATACCCCGCCGGACTCCGCTACGGTGGTAGTGCTGGGCTGTCTGGTCAGTCCCAGTGGTGCTCCCAGCCGCTCTCTGCAAAGCCGCATTGATAAGGCGGCAGAATATTTGCAGGAGCACCCGGAAGCGGTGTGCATTGTCAGCGGCGGTCAGGGCAGCGTGGAGCCAGAAAGTGAAGTCGCTGTCATGGCGCGGGAGCTGGAAAAGCAGGGGATTGATCCTTCCCGAATTTTTCAGGAAGACCAGTCCACCGATACCCGGGAAAATATGGCGTTTTCGGCAGAGCTCATTGCAGAAAAAGGGCTGAGCCGGGAGGTGGCTGTAGTGACGGACGATTACCACGAGTTCCGAGCCGGAGAACTGGCCAAACAGGCGGGGCTGACTCCCTATGCCGTTCCTGCGGAGTCCATCCCGGAGCTGTTCCCCGTCAACTATGGCCGGGAGCTGGTATCCATGACCAAGTTTTTCATTGAAAAGTGGATGGGATAGTTACTTTCTGCAAAAAAAGGGTCTTTTCCCTTCTGCTGAAACAGGTCTTTACCATAGAAGAGAAATCCGGTATAATAGAACCAACAGTACCCAAATCCAAAAGGCACAGCCGGAAAGGATGAGCAATCGGATGGAAAACCTGCTGATTCGGGGCGCACATATTGTGAACCCCGGGAAAAATGAAGACTATATCGGCGACATCGCCGTCAGTAACGGAAAAATTACCGCCATGGGGCAAATCGGTGAGCTGCCCGGCGCACGGGTCATCGAGGCCAAAGGGCTGGTGGCGGCTCCCGGTCTGGTGGACATGCACGTTCACCTGCGGGACCCGGGCTTTACCCAAAAGGAAGATATTTTCACCGGATGCCGTGCTGCTGCGGCAGGCGGCGTGACCAGTCTGCTGGCCATGCCCAACACCAATCCTTCCACCGATTCCCCGGAAACGGTGGAATATATTCTGAATAAAGCAAAAGATGCGGACGCTCATGTGTATGTAGCAGCGGCCGTGACCAAGGGCCTGAAAAGTCAGGAGCCCTGCGACTGGAAAGCACTGGCCAAAGCCGGAGCCATTGCCCTGAGCGACGACGGCCGTCCGGTGGAAAACACCCGCTTTCTGGCAGATGCCATGAACGCCGCGCCCTCTCTGGGGCTGACAGTAACGGCCCACTGTGAAGACCTGTATCTGGCAAAGGGCGGCATTATGCACGAGGGTTGTGTTTCCCGGGAGCTGGGCGTGCCGGGAATTCCCGCCGCTGCCGAGGACTGCGGCACGGCTCGGGAAATCGCCGTGGCGGAAGCCTATCGGGTGCCGGTGCACATCTGCCATGTGAGCACCCGCACTTCTATGAATATGATTCGGGACGCGAAAAAGCGCGGGGTTGCCGTTACCGCCGAAACCTGTCCCCATTACTTCATGATGACCCATGAAGAGCTGAAAAAGCAGGATGCTGACTACCGGATGAACCCGCCCCTTCGCACAGAAGATGACCGGCAGGCCATGATCGAGGGATTGCTGGACGGCACACTGGATGCCATCGCCACCGACCACGCTCCCCATACCCCGGAGGAAAAGGCGGATTTCCGCAAATCCCCCAACGGCTCCATCGGCATGGAAACCTCGCTGGCGGCTTCCATTACCCAACTGGTGGAGACCGGTTGCCTGACCCTTTCCCAGCTCATCGAAAAGATGTCGGTGAATCCTGCGAAAATCCTGAAAATTCCCGCCGGTGTGTTGGAAGAGGACGGCTGCGCGGATATCGTGCTCTTTGATCCCAAGGAGCAGTGGGTGGTGGACGAAAATGCACTGCATGGCAAGAGCAAAAATACCCCCTTTAAGGGCATGACGCTGACGGGCAAGGTGAAAATAACCATCTGCGGCGGCAAGGTTGTATACGAAGGGTAATTTGCTGATTTGCGGGTGCAGAAAGCCCTATGCAGCCCTGTAGGGGCGGCCATTGGCCGTCCGTGGCTTTGCATCGGATTTATGGATAACGGACGCGCAATGCGCGCCCCTACTGATATAAATTTACAAATTGTATTTTGTGATGAAAATAAACACTTTGTAGAAAAGGAAGGAAATGAATCATGGCATTTGACAGACTGATTACCAAAATCGCACAGACCCAGAACCCCACCGTGGCCGGACTGGACCCCAAGCTGGCCTACATCCCCTCTTATATTAAGGAAGAGTGCTTTGCCAAGTACGGCAAGACCCTGGAAGGCGCTGCCGCCGCTCTGCTGGAATTCAATAAGGGCCTCATCGACGCTCTGTGCGATATCGTTCCGGCTGTGAAGCCCCAGGCCGCTTATTATGAGATGTACGGCTGGCAGGGTGTGAAGGCCCTCCACGACACCATCGCCTATGCACAGGAAAAGGGCATGTTTGTCATCACCGACGGTAAGCGCAACGACATCGGCGCCACCATGGAAGCCTATGCCACCGCTCACCTGGGCGAGGTGGAAGTGGAAGGCGAGAGCTTTGCTCCCTTTGGTGCAGACGCCCTCACCGTCAATGGCTATCTGGGCACCGACGGCATTAAGCCCCTGTTGAAGGTCTGCAATGAAAAAGACGCTGGTATTTTTGTGCTGGTAAAGACCTCCAACCCCTCTTCCGGCGAGCTGCAGGACCGCGAGCTGGCAGACAGTGACACCATCTATCGCGCTATGGGCAAAATGTGCGAGAGCTGGGGCGAAGAGCTGCCCGGCAAATACGGCTATTCCGGCGTTGGCGCTGTGGTGGGCGCTACCTATCCCGCCCAGCTGGAAGAACTGCGCAAGGCCATGCCTCACACCTTCTTCCTGGTGCCCGGTTACGGTGCACAGGGCGGTGCTGCCGACGACGTTGCTCCCGCTTTCGATAAGAGAGGTCTGGGCGCGATCGTCAACAGCTCCCGCGGCATTATGTGCGCTTGGCAGAAGGAAGGCTGCGACGAGCACGAGTACGCTGCTGCCGCCCGCCGGGAAGCCATCCGGATGCGTGATGCCATCCGCGAAGCCATTGTGGGCCGCGTAGGCCGCATCATGCTGGAAAATGTGTAAGCTGAAAGGGGAACCTTCCATGAAATACGATGTAAAGCCCTGCCGGATTCTTTATAAAAGAGAGATCGCACAGGGAATCTTTGACTTTCTGCTGGACGCCGAGGACTTTGCCAAAGCGGCAAAGCCCGGCCAGTTTGTCCATATTCTGGTGCCGGGAAAGACCCTGCGCCGTCCCATTTCCATCTGTGACATTGACGCAGAGGCCGGTACCCTGCGGATTGTGTTCCAGATTCGCGGCGAGGGCACGGAAATCCTCTCCCAGATGAAGATTGGCGACCACATGGACGTGCTGGCTCCTCTGGGAAACGGCTTTGATCTGGGCGATACCAACCGCAAAGCCCTGTTTGTGGGCGGCGGTATCGGTGTGCCGCCCCTGCTGGGCGCTGCCAAGAAATTCGGCAAAAATGCCACTGTGGCAGTGGGATTCCGTAACAAGGATACCGCCATTCTGGAAGCGGACTTTGCCCGCGCCGGATGTCGGGTGTTTGTGGCCACCGATGACGGCAGCATGGGCCACCACGGTTTGGTCATCGACTGCACCAAGGACGTGGAGGCCGACGTGATTTTTGCCTGCGGCCCCACCCCCATGCTGAAAGCGGTGTGTGCACTGGCCAAAGAGCGGGGCATCCCCTGCCAGATTTCCCTGGAAGAGCGCATGGCCTGCGGCATCGGCGCTTGTCTGGGCTGTGCAACTCCCCTTCTCCGGGAGGACGGCACCCAGTACTTTGGCCATGTGTGCAAGGACGGCCCGGTGTTCGACTATACCAAAGTGGTGCTGTGAGAAAGGAGCGGATGAAAGATGGCAGATTTGCGTGTAAACATTGCCGGGGTTCCTTTTGAAAACCCCCTCATTGCCGCTTCCGGCACCTTTGGCTTTGGCCATGAATATCAGGAGTTTTATCCCCTGTCCACGCTGGGCGGCATCTCCTGCAAGGGCATTACCCTCAAGGAGCGCCCGGGCAACCCGCCGCCCCGTATCGCCGAGGCCCCCGGCGGGATGCTCAACGCTGTGGGCTTGCAGAATCCCGGCGTAGACCATTTTATTGAGCACGACTTGCCTTGGCTGAAGCAGCAGGGAACGGTGGTCATCGCTAATATTGCCGGCAACACTCCCGAGGACTACTGCGCCATGGCGGAAAAGCTCTCCGACACCGACGTGGACATGATTGAGCTGAACATCTCCTGCCCCAACGTGAAGCAGGGCGGCGTCCAGTTCGGCACCAGCTGTGCCGGTGTGGGCGGCATTACCGAGGCCGTACGGAAGTACTGCAAAAAGCCCTTGATGGTGAAGCTCTCCCCCAACGTGGCGGACATCGGCGAGATTGCCGCCGCCGCCGAAGCTGCGGGCGCTGACGCCATCTCCATGATCAACACCCTGACGGGAATGCGCATTGATATCCGCACCCGCCGGCCCATTATCCGCAACAATACCGGCGGTATGTCCGGCCCCGCACTGCTGCCCATTGCCGTGCGTATGGTGTGGCAGGCTTCCCAGCGGGTAAAGATTCCGATTGTGGGCATGGGCGGTATCTCCAAGTGGGAGGACGCGGTGGAAATGATGCTGGCGGGCGCTTCCGCTTTGCAGATTGGTACTGTGTTCTTCACCGATCCCTATGCACCGGTGAAGATTCTGGACGGCCTGAACCGGTATCTGGATGAGCGGAACATTAAGTCCGTCACCGAGCTGACCGGCGGCATTCAGCCGTGGTAAGGCACAGAGTTTTCGTGAATTTTGTAGGGGCGGCCATTGGCCGTCCGCAGATGTAATCCCAGCATCAGGAAAAGGATGCCCAGTGCGCCTTATATATTCAAATCATCACCAAGCCCCGCGCGCAGTTTGTGCAGCGGGGCTGTTTGCAGGAAAGGAAGCGGGAAATATGACCACAAAATTGATTATTGTCCGGCACTGTGAGGCCGCAGGCAACAAGGACAGGACTTTTCAGGGCCATACCGATTCGGAAATCAGCGATAAGGGGAAGATTCAGCTGGATTTGCTCAGCGTCCGGTGCAGGAATATGCACATCGACGCCCTGTATTCCAGCCCGTTAAAGAGAGCCTATGCCACCGCCGAGGCGGTGAACCGGTTCCACCATCTGCCTATCCAGATTGAGCCGGGGCTGATTGAGATTAACGGTGGCGAGTGGGAAGGGGAAAAGTGGGCACAGCTGCCCGACCTGTACCCGGAGCAGGCCCATAACTGGAACTGCGCCCCCTGGGACTTCAAAACGGAAAAAGGGGAGTCCATGCGTCAGGTGTACGACCGGGTGTGGGAGGCCGTCTGCCGGATTGTGAAAGCCAACCCCGGAAAAACGGTCTGCATCGCCAGCCACGGGTGCGCGATCCGGAACCTGCTGTGCCACTGCATGAACAAGCCCATTGAAGAGTTGAACACCGTGGACTGGGTGGATAATACGGGCATCAGTATCGTGGATTTCGATGAGAATATGAATCCTCATATTGAACTCCTCAACGACGCATCCCATCTGTCCGAAGAGACTTCCACCTTTGCCACGCAGAGCTGGTGGAAGCCCGAGAACCGGGAAACCGGACGATTTGATTGAGGAGGTCTTTATGAAGGAACAATCTTTTTACAGGAAATATATTACCGGAGTAGTTGCACAAGCAAATCAGCAGCGCGTAGTTATTAACAGCAATATTGTTTACGGAGAACTCACAAAATGGTTACGCGCAAAAGAAATGAAGTTAAGCAGCGAAATGTTTAAAGCGGTTTTGGCGGTGGGACGTTCTCTTACAAGCGGGTATTTAAAAACTGGGGAAGTTTCAATCAAAAATACTTGCAGTAATTTCGCTATGTCTTTTCATACTGGTACAAGTTCAGATGGTATACATACCAGCAGTTCGGTACTTAAAAAATATATAGAGGAATTCTGGCCTGTACTAAAGCAGCGATTGGATGAAGAGCGGGATTTGGGAGATGTAAGATTACGTTATAGACATGTAGATGTCGTGAAGATAGGGAAGCTTTTTGATGAAATATTAAAATACGTGGATGAAGATAAAAAAGCAAATGTCCTTAGCTTGATGGATGAATTTGTTAGAAGTGATTTGCAGGACTAGGAAAAATATGTTTATTTGAATCTGAAAGGAGGCGAATCGATGATTATTCTGGCAGTCGATTTAGGCAAAGCCCGCACCGGTCTTGCGGTGTGCGATCAGAGCGAGATTCTGGCCAGCCCTGCGGGGGTCATTACCGAGTATAACCCGGAAAAGCGGCTGGAAAAAGTGGCAGTAGAAGCCCTTGCCCGCAAAGCAGAGCTGCTGGTGGTAGGGCTTCCTCGGAACATGGACGGCAGCGAAGGGGAGAGCGCCCAGAATGCACGGGCCTTTGGACAGGCCCTTTCCGAAAAAACCGGCATCCCTGTGGAGTTTCAGGACGAGCGGGGAACCACCATTACTGGGTATCTGAATGATACCAATACTCGGGGCAAAAAGCGCAAGGCTGTGGTGGATGCGGTGGCGGCCGTGGTGATTTTGCAGAACTTTCTGGACGGTCGAAAAGCCCGCCGCTGGCTGTAACCGGCCTTTTCCGCCAGAAGGGAAACCGCGAATGTAAACATTCTGTTTCTTTTTCACCAAAACAGCTGTTAACCATTGGAAAACCTGCCGGTTTCTGTTATAATAGAAGGCATCAAATTCATAAACTGACCCGGGGAACACTGTCTGTTGGTGTTCCTTATGTCATCCAAAAGGAGATGGATTTTTGGATATCATTATTGAATTTTTGAAAGCAGTGATCCTCGGCGTGATTCAGGGCATTACCGAGTGGCTGCCTGTCAGCAGCACCGGACATATGATCCTGTTTGACTCCTTCTGGCCTATGGACCAGAGCAAATTCACCGGTGGGCGGGCCTTTGTGGATCTGTTCCTGGTGGTCATCCAGTTCGGCTCCATCCTGGCCGTGCTGGTGCTGTATTTTCACAAGCTGAACCCCTTTTCACCCCGGAAAACACAGGTGGAAAAGCGTCAGACCTTTTCTCTGTGGCTGAAAGTGATTTTTGCCACCATTCCGGCCATGGTGCTGGGACTGCTGTTTGACGATATGATTGAAGAGCGCTTTTACAACGCTGTCACTGTGTCCGTCATGCTCATTGCCTATGGTATTTTCTTCCTGCTGGCGGAAAATCGTCACCGCCGCCCGAAAATTCAGAATTACAGCCAGCTGCACGGCCAGACCCTGCTGCTCATCGGTCTGTTCCAGGCACTGGCCATGATTCCCGGAACCTCCCGTTCCGGTGCAACCATTCTGGGTGCCGTCCTGTTGGGATGTTCCCGCAGTGTTGCGGCTGAGTTCTCCTTCTTCCTGGCGATTCCCACCATGCTGGGCGCCAGTGCGCTGAAAATTTTCAAGTATTTCAAGGACTACGGTCTGGGCTTCACCGCCAACGAGCTGCTGATTCTCCTCACCGGTATGATTGTGGCGTTCCTCGTTTCTGTGCTGGTGATTCGGCTGTTCATGGGTTTTATCCGCAAGCACGATTTCAAGCCTTTTGGCTGGTACCGCATTGCGCTGGGCGCCGTGATTCTGGTGCTGTTCTTCTTCAATGTCATTACGGTAACGCCTGCCTGAGTTTTTCGAAAAGAAACTCCTTGAGGGGTTGGGAAAGCCACGTTTCTGCGGCGAAAAATTCAGATGATGGGGAATGACAATGGATAAATACAAAAGGCTTTTTTCCAATACATTGATTTTTGCCGTCGGCACCTTCGGCTCCAAACTGCTGGTGTTTTTCCTGATGCCGCTGTATACCCATGTGCTGACGGATGCGGAGTACGGTACTTCTGACCTGCTTCAGCAGAGCGCCAATTTGCTGGTGCCGCTGGTCACCTTTGGCATTACCGATGCGGTGATCCGTTTCGGTCTGGATCGGAAGGTGCGGAATACCCAGGTGCTAACTACAGCACTGGTTACGCTGCTGGCGGGATTTGTACTGCTGTTTCTGTGCTATCCGCTCCTGGCGCTGATACCCGGACTCAATGACTACACCACGCTGCTGTGCGTGTTTGTGATGACCTCTTCGCTGCGCCTGCTGTTCCAACAGTTTGTCCGGGCAAAAGGGTATATCAAGCTCTATGCGGCGGATGGAATTTTAAGCACGGCCATGACGCTGTTGTTTACGATTGTGTTTCTGCTGGGATTCCGTTGGGGCGTTGTGGGATATCTGGCCGCCATTGTGTGCGCAGACGGCTGTTCCTGCCTGTTTTTGCTGTATAACGGCCAGATTCTGCGCTATTTCCGGCCTTCCTGCCTGCGCCAGAATTCCGTTTGGAAAGAAATGCTCCGGTACTCCATTCCCATGATTCCCAATACGGTGTTTTGGTGGGTGACCACGGTTTCCTCCCGGTATATCATTACCGCCATGATGGAAAACGGTACTTCGGTCAATGGTCTGTACGCGGCGGCTTATAAGTGGCCTTCCGCGATTATTCTGGTCTCCAACATTTTCATGAACGCCTGGCAGATGTCCGCTATTACGGAGGAAAAGGGAAGAGCCCGGTTTTTCTCTCAAGTTTTCCACAGCCTCAGTTCTCTGGTGTTCATCATCGGCTCGTTCCTGATTCTCTTTGCCAAAGTGATCACCATCGTCATGGTGGACGATTCCTACTATGAGTCCTGGCAGTATGTCCCCATTCTCTCTGTGGCGACGGTGTATTCCTGTATGGTCACGTTCCTGGGCACTGTGTATATGGTTAATAAAAAGAGCATTCTGTCCCTGACCACCACGGCGGCCGGTGCTGTCATCAATGTGATATTCAGCTTTGCGCTGATTCCGGCTTTCGGGGCCAATGGCGCTGCGTTTGCCATGTTTATCAGCTATCTGGTGGTGTTCCTGCTCCGTGCATTTGATACCCGCCGGTTTATCCATATGAAGATCGGTGCGTTCCGGTTGATCTGCAACACGGTACTGCTGCTGGTACAGGCGTTCATCATGATTTTTGAGGTTCCCCTGTGGATTCCCATTGAGATCGTCTTGACGCTCGTCATGGTGCTGCTGAATATCGGCGGACTGCTCTCGGCAGTGAAAAAGCTGATCCCCAGCAGAAGCCGCAGAGCTGCATAAAAAGACAAATAAAGCGTAAAAAGAAAACAGAAGACCGGCCTTCGGAAACCATTCCGGAGCCGGTCTTTTTGCTGTCTGAAAAAGGGGACAGGAGGGTGAGGAGGAAAGAGGAAGAAAGAAACAGACAAAACGAAAGGAGCTTTGATGCGTCCACCAAAGCTCCCTGATGCCTGAAATGATTCAGTTTGGATTTTCAGCAACCTTCCAGAAACCTTACACCGGATTCTTTTCAATCGCTGTCTTCCTATTCAATTGTATTTTAGAAGTCTCCGGTTTTGCCGGAAACCATTCGAATACTGAAACCTAGTACATGGGCGTTTACCAATTAGTCACTTTGCAACCTGGTTTTCTGCACGTACATCTTTTTGACCGGCTGGGCGTAAAGCCTGAACATTTATTGCCTTTGGAAATCCCTTGCAACGATGCCCAAGCTATCGGGGCTGGCTTTTTAAAAAGCCTTCAAAATAAGGGTTCCTCAGTTTCTCAGCCGATCTGGAAGTGGTTTACGGGATCTGTCATATGGTCGAAAAACACCTTTCTGAAATTGAATTCAAATTGGGCTTTTGATTTTATGAACGAACCGTGGATTTATTGCCTGGTACTTTGTACTTTGGACTCATTCCTTTTTTCAGATTCCGATATTCGAACCAAGAACGTTACCTCTTACCGGCAATGCTCTTTATATTTTGAATCAGCAACGGTCCGACAGACCATTGCGATTCAGCTGTGACGTGATTTCCTGTGCCATCGGACCCACCTCTTTCCAGTCATAAATTTAAGATACAAGGCTCCTCCCACTTCTTCCCTTTCGGTTTTCCATTTTTTCTCATTTCCTTTTTTCGGAAGGAATTTTTGAAAGATGGAATTTCCGAATTTTACTTCAGCCTTTTTTCTGTTTCAGGAGTTCTGATGGTTCCGGCCGTTTGCCTTCATTCATCAGCTTTTCATCATCCTTCTGCTCTTTTCAAAAGAAGAACTTTTTCACTCATTTCCTTCGCTTTTTCTAAAACCGGTTATTCTATTGAATAGCAGATTTTCTTTTGAAAAAGTTGAATGATAGGAGTTTTTGTTCTATCCAGCTTACTCATGATCTGACTGATTCTTCAAACGGTTTCTCGTCCCATCTGCAATTCTGATTCAGATCTCACTGGATGTTTTCTGCTTGACTCACGGAAAACTTCTTTTTTACTTCAAGCTCCTGATTTTTTGCTGAAGCTGTGGGATTTGTTTGAACTCTTGTTCTTTTGTCTGGCTTTATTATACCCGTTTTTTGATAGAATGTCAATAGGTTTTTTCAAAAAAATTAGAATTTTTTATTAAAAACCTCACAAAGAATTCATTACAAATCCTTTTTCCACTTTTTTTGTGTAAATAGTTGACTTCTTTCGCTCATACCACTACAATGAGAGAGACCGGTGGTGATTTTGCACAGGATACCGGATTTCAAACGCCGCAGCACGGCGTTTTTCTAAAGGAGACTTGACCTATGAACAACGAATTTGGCGCAGATCTCATCACCTTGATCGATGACGAGGGCGTTGAGCACGAGTTTGAAATTCTGGACGAAATTGATAACGACGACGGCGTGTTTTATGCGCTGCTGCCCACCTTTGATGATCCCCAGAGCGAACTGGAGTCCGAGGGCACCTATTATATCTTTGAGGTGATCGAAGAGGACGGGGAGGAACAGCTGGCAGAGGTGGAGGATGACGAGCTGCTGGATAAACTGGCTGCCATTTTTGAGAGCCGCTTTGAAGAACTGTACGAGGATGAAGATTCTGCTGAATGATAATTTTTTTGTGAAGTTCTTTTATAGAAAATAAACAGCAGGTATCCGTGGTATACTGTCCTCGACGGAAATTACGTCCTGCCTGGTGCGTGGACTGTTGCATCAATAACCCTACACCTTTATTTTCGGGAGCTTGTTCTCCGGCGGTGAATCGCAGACCTCCCGGCATGGTTTCGGCCATGTTGGAAGAAGGGAGTGTGAACCCGTTGGGCGGGCACCCACCTGTTTACTTCCGTAGGCAGGTTATTCATTGCACTTACGGCCAGGCGGGTCTCTTTTATCAAATCAATCCCTGAACCCTCTTCGGGTTTGGGGATTTTTTTTGCCTTTTTGGGAAAACTGTTTCGGTATTGACTTCGTATTAAAAATCAATTTTCGGAAAGGGGGAGGGCAGATGAAGGGAAAACGCCCGGTTTTTTCCCGGCTGCTGTTTGTGCTGGGAGGTGCGGCTGCCGGAATTCTCAACGGCCTGCTGGGCGCCGGAGGCGGAACCGCCGCCGTGCCGGTTTTCCGGAAAAGCGGGCTGGAGGAAGCACCTTGTCACGCCACCTCTGTGGCGGTAATTCTGCCCCTGTGTGTCCTCAGCGCCGGAATTTACCTGTACAGAGGGGACGTCACCCTGTTCGATGCGCTGCCCTATCTGCCCTGGATGCTGGGCGGTTCTCTGGTGGGGGCGTGGCTGCTGCCCAAATGCCGGGCGGTGTGGCTGCGCCGCATTTTCGGACTGCTGATGCTGTGGGCAGGGGGGAGGATGCTGTTTTGACGGAATGGCTGCTGATAGCCGCCGCCGGGCTGGTTTCCGGTGCGCTGGGCGCCATGGGACTGGGCGGCGGCGGGATTCTCATTCTGTGTCTGACGGCCTTTGCCGGCATGGAACAGGTGACAGCTCAGGGAGTCAATCTGCTGCTGTTTATTCCCACGGCGCTGTTGGCCCTGATTCCCTATTTCCGGAAAAAGTTGATCTGTACCCGGGCACTGCTGCCGGCTATTGGCGCAGGGCTTGCGGGAAGCCTTCTGGGCGTATGGCTCAGCGGGACGCTGGACCCGGAAATTCTGCGAAAGCTCTTCGGGGGAATGCTGGTATTGATTGGCCTGCGGGAAGTGATTTGTTCAGGAAAAGAACGGAAAAGCATAAAGTTTTGAAAACTGCTGTTATTTTTTCTTTCGACACCGTTCATTTATAGACAATTCCCACAACATCAGGTATAATAAAGGTATCGTATCCAAACTTCGTGACATTGGAGGCATTTGTATGCGTTATCGTATTATAACCGATTCCACCGGCGACCTGACCCCCGAGCTGATCCGCGACTTGCAGCTGACGGTCATTCCCATGGAGTTTACCATTGACGGAAAAAGCTACCGCAACTATCCCGACGGCCACGAAATGAGCGCCAAAGCCTTTTATCATCTGCTGCGGGCAGGCAAAACTTCCACCACTGCCCAGATCAACGCCCATGAGTTCATGGATTGGGCAGACCCCATTTTGCAGGCAGGGGAGGACATTCTCTATCTGGCTTTTTCTTCCGGCCTGAGTGGAACCTGTCAGAGCGCCTATATGGCGAAAGAAGAGCTTTCCGCCCGGTATCCTGACCGGAAAATTTATGTGGTGGACTCTCTGGCTGCTTCCATGGGCGAGGGACTGCTGGCCTATTATGCGTCCAAAATGCAGCTGGAAGGCAAGACCATTGATGAAGTCTATCAGTGGCTCCAGGACAACAAACTGCACCTGTGCCACTGGTTTACCGTAGACGACCTGAACCATTTGAAACGGGGCGGGCGGGTTTCCTCTGCTGCTGCACTGTTCGGCACCATGCTGGGAATTAAACCGGTCCTTCACGTGGATGATGCCGGACACCTGATTCCCGTTGCCAAAATCCGCGGACGCCGCCAGTCTCTGGATTCCCTGGTGGCTCACATGGAGGAAACCGTCACCAATCCCGAGGAGCAGGTAATTTTCATCAGCCACGGCGACTGTGAAAAGGACGCGCAATATGTGGCGGACCAGATTCGCGCCAGGTGGAATGTGAAGGAAATTGTTCTCAACGAAATCGGCCCGGTTATCGGTACCCATTCCGGCCCCGGTACGGTGGCGCTGTTCTTTTTGGGCAGCAAGCGCTGACAGATTCATACAGACAGAAACCCCGGTACTGCTCCGAAATCAGGCGGTACCGGGGTTGATTTTTGAAATATGGAACATCAGGAAAGCAGGGACTGATAGAAGGTCTCGGCGGCCCGTGCCTGATTCTGAGGGGTCAGGCTCCGCACGGTCTTGCAGACAATCCGCGCCAGTGCTTCCCGATTTTGTCCTTCGATCTGGAGAAATTTCCGCACATATCCGAAAAGCTCGTTTTCGGTGCTCCACAAAAATCCGTTGTGGCCTTCCGCAATAATGGAAGCAGAGCCGCCATTTTTGCGAATCAGAATGGGCGTTCCGCAGGCGGCGGACTCCATGGCGGAAATCCGCAGTTCTTCGGTGCGGGAACAGGAAATATAACAGCTGCTCAGCGCATAGCAGGCGGGCAGCTCCGTCTGAGGTAGATTGCCGATCAGTGTCACTTGGCGGGACAGGTGCAGGGAATGAATGGCGGAGCGCAGGTCATCGGTCTGGGAATCCCGCTGCATAATCAGCAGGTGAACCGGGTCTTTGGGAGAAAAGGCACGGCTCCAGCTTTCCAGAAACTCATAAAGGGCTTCGTCTTCACAGTCGCCGCAGATGACGGCTTTTTTGTCCCGCAGAGTCAGAGAGTTGATGAGCTCCTGCTGCTGGGCAGGGCTGGCGGCGTTGAGGTGGAACAGGTCGTTATTGATAGCAGAAGGGAACAGGGTCTCGCTGATTCGGATTCCCTGCTGATACATGCTTTTGGCCATGGCTTCGGAAAGCACCGTGATTTTGGGGGCGTGTTCCAGTACATAGTCGGTGGTTTTCAGCCGCTTTTTTTCCCGCAGAATAGACCAGGGAGCCAGTGTGCGGGCGCCTGCCTGAAGATCCGCCATGCTGTGAACGGTCAGGAGAGCGGTAATCCGGTGATCTTCCGCATATTGCAGCGCATAGGCGCCGGTTTCCGAAAGAGTGTGGATGTGAAGCAGATCAGGGTGGAAGGCATCGAGCGCTTCTGTCATCTGCTTGACCCCTTCGCCGGAAAGCTGGAGGCCGGCGGCATTCCAGTTTTTCTTACCGGCACAGAGCAGCACCTGCCCCTCCATTTCCGCATGATGACGGTCCAGCTCCGGCGTAACGATGAGCACGTCGTGACCGATGTGGTACAGTCCTTCTGCCAGCACCTGTATAAAATTGGCGGAGATACTGTCCGCCAGCAAATAAGAATCTGTAATCAATGCGAGTTTCATAGTTTCCCCCTGTCTTTGTCTGTTATCCGTCATTTACAGTATCATTTTTAATCAGACCGCTTTTTGGGGCCCGGATGTTATTACTGTAGAAAAGAAAAGTCTTGTTCACATTATAGCATGATTTGTGCACGGTTCAATAGATTTTTCGTCGGAAACTCAACAATTCTCTTTTATCTTTTTGCGTAATGCGATATAATGAATATGCAAATGCACCGCTGCCGGAAAGCCTTTGCGGCAGACGGATTTCCGCGCTCTTTGCGCAGAAGCGAAACAGAAAGGACGATGAATGATGGTCACAACCTTTACCGTACCCCTTTCCAAAGTAATGAAAGAACTGGCGCTGGAAGTGGTATATCTTCCCACCAGCGCGGATGAGATTCTCATTTCTTCCCGGGATGTCAATCGTCCGGGTCTGGAACTGAACGGATTCTATGACTATTATGATAAAAACCGAATTCTCATTTTCGGAAACGCAGAAACGGCCCTGCTGGCTTCCTTCACCCGGGAAAAACGGGCATCGGTGCTGGGAGAGCTGTTTTCCCGCAAGCCGCCGGCAGTGATTGTGGCCCGGAATATTACCCCTGCACCGGAGATGGTGGAAGCAGCCCGGGAATATGGCGTGGCCCTGCTGAAAACGGTGGATACCACCTCCAACCTGGTGGCAGCGCTGGTAGCCTATATGAATACGGAGCTGGCTCCCCGCATTACCCGCCACGGCGTGCTGGTGGAAGTATACGGCGAAGGCATTCTGCTGGTGGGCGACAGCGGCGTTGGTAAGAGTGAAACAGCCATCGAGCTGATTAAGCGCGGACACCGGCTTATCGCCGACGACGCGGTGGAAATCCGCCGGGTCTCGGCAAAAACGCTGGTGGGTTCCGCTCCGGACAATATCCGCCATTTCATCGAGCTGCGCGGCATTGGCATCGTCAACGCCCGGCGCATCTTCGGTATGGGCGCGGTCAAGGTCACAGAGAAAATCGACATGGTGATCCAGCTCGAGCAGTGGGACAGTGAAAAGGTGTACGACCGGATGGGGCTGGACAGTGAATACGCCGACATCCTCGGCATCACCGTCCCCATGCTGACCATACCGGTCAAGCCGGGCCGGAACCTGGCCATCATTATCGAGGTGGCGGCCATGAACAACCGGCAGAAAAAGATGGGATACAACGCGGCGCAGGAGCTGATGCACAACCTGGGCATGGATGACCAGGTGCCGCCGCCCCCCGAGGCCCAGACCGAATGGGAACAATTCTGACTGCGAAGGAGACCCGCGCATGAACATGCCCCTGACCCGCGTGGTGGCGGATCTGCATTGCCATACCGTCGCCTCTACCCACGCTTACAGCACCGTTACCGAGCTGGCCCGTGCGGCGGCGGAACAGCGTCTTTTAGCCATCGCTTGTACCGATCATGGTCCGGGCGCCCCAGACGCCCCCCATCTGTGGCATTTTGGAAACATGGATGTCCTTCCGCCTTCGATCGAAGGGGTGCGGGTGCTCCACGGGATGGAAGCGAACGTGATGGATTTCAGCGGACGTCTGGATCTGCCGGAAGAACGGTTTTTCTCGCTGGATCTCGTTATTGCCTCGATGCACCTGAGTGTGCTGGAGCCGGGCAGCGCCGAGGCGTGTACGGCGGCGTATCTCGCCCTGGCGGAGAACCCGGAGGTGGATATCATCGGGCATTCGGGCACCCCGGCCTTCCGGTACGATTATGAATCCGTGATCCCGGCCTTCGGCCGCAGCGGCAAGATCGTGGAGATCAACGAGACCACCTTCCGTGCCCGGTCGGCCTCTGTGGAGAACTGCCGGAGGATTGCGGAGCTGTGCAAAGAGCACGCCGTCCGGATAGTTTTGGATTCGGATGCCCATTTCCACGGACAGGTGGGCCGGATGCCCCGCTGCCTGGAGCTTTTGCGGGAGATCGATTTCCCTCCGGAGCTCGTCGTCAACGGCAGCGAGGAGGCCTTTTCCCGTTTTTTGAACGAAAAGCACCTAACCCTCTGAAAAGCAGCCAACCCGGGGCCCTGCCCCGTACATACTTGAAACTGGGAGGTCTTTCTCATGTATACAATCGGCATCGATCTCGGCGGAACCAATATCAAGGCGGGTGTCGCGGACAGCGGCTGCCATATCGTCGGCACGGCCAAATGCAAAACGGCGCTGCCCCGGTCGGCGGAGGCCATCGTCGACGACATGGCCCGCATGGCCAGGGAGGCGGCGGCTGACGCTGGCATCCGAATGGAGGAAGTTGCATACGTCGGCATCGGCAGCCCCGGCACCTGCAACGAGGAAACCGGCATCGTGGAATATGCCAACAACCTGCGTTTTGAAAACGTCCCCCTGCGCCAGATGATGCATGACCGGCTGGGCCTCGACATATACATTGAGA
>CAJMOI010000025.1 GCA_905215105.1 uncultured bacterium | reverse complement strand
TATAATAAGTGTGGAAGGACTGCCGGGTTGTTCCGGCAGTTTTTTTATTTTAGTCCTTTAAGTCCTTTTAGTCCTTTTAGTCCCGGGAATAAAATTTGAAAACGCTTCCCCGGACACAGGACACCGGACACAGGAAAAAGGGAATTTAGTCCTTTTATTCCTTTTAGTCCTGACTTCTATTTTAAATTTTCATCACGGCACGGCTTTGGCCGGGCAGCAAAGGAGCGATAACCCATGTGGGCATATGAATCCGTATTCTATCAAATCTATCCGCTGGGGTTCTGCGGTGCACCCCTTTCCAACGATGGGCTGATGGTTCCCCGCATTCAGAAGGTGAAGGAGTGGATTCCTCATCTGCAAAAGCTGCATATCGGGGCCATCTATTTTTCCCCGGTGTTCGAGTCCGACAACCACGGCTATGACACCCGGGATTTCCGGAAAATTGACTGCCGTCTGGGCAGCAATCAGGACTTCAAAGAGGTCTGTGACGCCCTGCATCAGGCGGGCATCCGGGTGGTGCTGGACGGTGTGTTCAACCATGTGGGACGGGGCTTCTGGGCCTTTCAGGATGTGCTGCACAACCGGGAAAGCTCTCCCTATCGGGACTGGTTCCACATCAATTTCGGCGGCAATAACGGCTATAATGACGGTCTGTGGTATGAGGGCTGGGAAGGTCACTATGAGCTGGTGAAGCTGAACCTTCGCAACCCTGTGGTGGTGGATCACCTGCTGGACTGCATCCGCGGCTGGGTGGAGGAGTTCGGCATTGACGGCCTGCGGCTGGACGTGGCCTACTGTCTGGAGCTGGACTTCCTGCGCCGTCTGCGGAGCTTCTGTGACGGGCTGAAACCGGAGTTCTTCCTGCTGGGTGAAATGCTTCACGGCGATTACAACCAGCGGATGAACGACCAGATGCTCCACAGCGTCACCAACTATGAGTGTTATAAAGGGCTGTATTCCAGCTTCAACTGTATGAACATGTTTGAAATCGGCTTTTCCCTCAACCGGCAGTTCGGGCCGGAAAACTGGACCCTGTACAGGGGAAAGCACCTGTTCAACTTCGCCGATAACCATGATGTTACCCGGCTGGCCAGCATTCTGACAGAGCCCAGACATGTAAAGCCCCTGTATGGAATGCTGTTTGGTATGCCCGGCATCCCCTGCATCTATTACGGAAGCGAGTGGGGAGCAGAGGGCAAAAAACAGGATGGGGACCCGGCGCTGCGCCCCTGTTTTGAAAAGCCTCTGGAAAACGACCTGACCCAGTGGATTTCCGCCTGTGCCAAGGCTTTTTCCTCCAGCAAGGCGCTGCAATACGGCAGCTATCGGACCGTGATGCAGCAGAACCATCAGTGGATTTTCGAGCGGAAGTTCGAGGATCAGCGGGTGCTGGTGGCCATCAATGCATCCGCCGAGCCCTATCATGCCCACTTCGACGCACAGGCAGGCCGTGCCCGGGATTTGATTACCGGGGAAGTTCATGACTTCGGCGGGGGAAGCGAGCTGCCGCCCTTCTTTGCCGCCTTCTGGGAGATTTTCTGATGGCTGGTGAACGTGTCACCAATGAGTTCCGGAAGAGGGTCTATGAGATTACCGCCCGGATTCCCCGTGGGAAGGTGAGCTGCTATGGGCAGATTGCCTTTCTGGCGGGGCATCCCCGGGCAGCCAGAATTGTGGGGGCGCTGATGCACACGGCGCCCTCTGAGCTGCCCTGTCACAGAGTGCTGTATAAGGACGGTTCCCTGTGTCCCGGTGAAGTGTTCGGCGGCCCTGCCCGCCAGCGGGAGATGCTGGAACAGGAGGGGGTCGGATTTTTGCCCGATGGCCGGGCGGATATGAAGGGGTTCCTGTGGCATCCGGACACAGTTTCAGCGTTACAGGGTCAGGACTAAAAGGACTAAAAGGACTAAAAGGACTAAAAGGACTAAATTCCCCTTTCCTGTGCTTCGGGAAGCATTTTCCAATTTTATTCCCGGGACTAAAAGGACTTAAAGGACTAAAATCAGGAAAAGGGAAAAAAAGATTGCAAATCCCGCCAGAACGTGCTATAATATTCAGCGTTGCAGAAAGCAGAATATGGGCTCGTAGCTCAGCTGGGAGAGCGTTCGGTTCGCATCCGAGAGGTCGAGGGTTCGATCCCCTTCGAGTCCACCACGCCAGGCCAAACCCGGGACGCAATTTGCGTTCCGGGTTTGGTTTTTTGTTTTACCTTTTTTCTCGCGTCTATAACAGATATTTATTCTGTCAATGCAATAGAAAGTGATTCTGACCTTCCCGGAACAATATAAAATATAATTTTTCGTTTTTGATAAACGCGAAAATAGAGAATCTTGATGTTAAGCCCTATTTCATCCATTTGTGTAATCGTAGGATTGGCTGTACTTCACTGATGGCAATTACCTGCACCTTGGAATTCAACAAAATGGCGAGCATATCGACATCCTTGTTTTTTTATGCTATATAGCCTCTGGTTTAAACTTCATATCCTGTTTTTCACTTGCAAATGTCAAATAAATTGATATAATAAAACTATACGGAATGGCGAACAGAAAGAACAAAGAAAACGTTCAAAAAAGTATTTATACTTTCGAACAACAGAATTTAACAGAAATTATTCGTATATGCGAATAAAAAACGAAGTGTAATTTTTCTCCAAAAAGGCAGAAAGTGTACGGGATCGCGAATGGTTTTGCCATTTGTCCAAAGGGAGCGTGTGGAGGTGCAGTATGGAATATATCACCGTGCAGGAAGCTGCAAAAAAATGGAACATTTCAGAACGGCTGGTACAGAAATATTGTGCTGAAGGCCGGATTGATGGAATCCGAAAATTCGGGAAGTCATGGGGAATTCCGTCCAGTGCAATGAAACCACAGGATCCGCGAAAGAAAAAGAAACACCCTGTTCTCCGGCGTTCCCGGTCACAGCCGGAAATTTTTTCGGAGTTTATGCCGCTGATGAACACGCCTTTTAAGCCGGGAAGCTGTTTGGAATATATTAACGAAATGGAGGACGGTTCCAGAAAAGAAATTGCGCTTGCAGAGTATCATTATTTCAGCGGCCAGCCTGAAAAAGCCATCCAGGAAGTGGAGCTGTATCTGACGTGCCCTGAAGCGGGATACCGCCTTTTCTCCTGTTGGATTTATGCCTATGCGAATTTATCCGTTGGTCAAATCCAGCACGCCCAATATGCGCTGACAGAAATCAAAAACACGTTGGAAGCCAATGCTCAAAAAGCCTCATATATACGCGCTGTCGAGGATTTCGTTGTATTTGCAGCCTCGGTGCTTTTGCACCTTCCTCTGCCGGAGGGAATGCCTCCGGTACAGGAGTTCCTGCCGATACTGCCACCCGGTGTGCGGGCGTTTGCCTTGTATGTTCAAGCTCACTTTCTTTATTTGAAACAGGACTACGGAAAAAGTGTGGGGATCGTGGAAGGTGCTCTTAACATGGGAGCATCCCGGTACCCTATTCCTGCCATTTATCTGCATCTGGTAGCGGTTATGGATTATATGAACTTAAAGCAGACGCAGCAGGCGCAGAAGCACCTGCTGGCAGCATGGGAAATTGCCCGTCCCGACGATTTGATTGAAGGTTTTGGAGAACATCATGGACTGCTCGGCGGAATGCTGGAGGCGGTCATTAAACCGGGCTGGCCGGAAGATTTCAAGAGAATCATCGCGATTACCTATCGCTTTTCCGCCGGATGGCGGAAAATACACAACCCGGAAACCGGACACAATGTTGCAGACGATCTGACAACAACCGAATTTGCGACGGCGATGCTGGCAGCTCGCGGATGGACAAATCAGGAAATCGCGCAGCACATGAACATATCTTCTCACACTGTCAAACACTATATCTCCACCGCTCTGCAAAAGCTGGGAATCCGCCAGCGCCAGGAACTGAAAAAATATATGCTGAAATAGCAGCCATCCTACCGAAAAAGCATCTTTGACCCTGCCCGTTTTACCCTCTGAAACGGGTGATGTCAAAGATGTTTTTTTCTGTTATCATGTAATTAAATAAGAGAATTACCAACCAAAGGCCGTGAGAAAGGAGAACAAAATGGAAAAACACGGCAATGTCTGCGGATATGAGCAAAAGCGTCAGATGCCGCTGAAACGCTGTATCTTCGTGCAGATGAAAAAATTAAATAAAGGAGAAAAAGGATGAAAAAGAGGATTTTAAGCCTGGTACTGATTTTCAGTATCCTGTTGCCCACACTTCCAATGGGTGCCCTGACGGCGTTTGCCCAGGATAACACCCTGTATGGCGATGCTGACGGTAACGGCAAGGTGGAATTGCTGGACGTCAATCTGATGGAACGGTACATTGCCGGCGAAGAAGAAGTCAAAGCCAGCATCCACTTCACCGAAGCAGACGTCAATGCAGACGGTACCATTGACGATACTGACGTGCAGATGGTGAAGGAGTATCTGGTGGGCAATCTTGATAGCCTGACACCTCAGTTACATACCATCAGCTTTATAACAGATGGCGGCGGGGATTTTGCACCGATTAAAGCTGGTAACGGATATCCTTACCGCGGCGAGCTGCCCACTCCCGCAAAGGATAATTATGTCTTTGTGAATTGGGAGATGGAAAACGGAGCTGTTTACTATCCGTTCACGGAGGTTATCTCATCGGACATCACTCTCAAGGCTGTTTATGAGCCGGTGGACTCCAAAGAGGAACTCAATCTTACATCATTCAGCCTGGACAACCAGTCTGCGGATGTTTCTTTTGAGATCGTCGGCGAATTCAGCGATGTGGAAGATGTCAAAGCAAACATCAAAGTTTTTCCCAAGGATGGTTCCGAACCCGTGGCAGTAGAGGTCAAAGCCAATGGGGACAGCAGCTTTACTGTCTATGCGCCTGACGGCTTTAAGGCAGGCGCCTCCTACGAACTGACACTGGGAGAAGGCCTGACCTTTGCGGAAAAAGACGCCATGTTCCGCACCGTGTACTTTATCATCAAAAAGGATGAGGCTGACAACCTGAAGTACAATGCGGACATGATCTTTATAAAAGATACAGAGGAAATGAAATACACCATCGGCAGCCAGACAGTGGACGTGCTGGAAGCTGCCCTGCTGAGTAATGATGAAAGCCAGGAAGCGATTACCGGCAGCTTTACTATGACAACGCAGGATCTGGAAAAGGACGATATCGTCTGTATCTATGAAACCACAGACCCCAGAGACCGTGACTACACGGAAAGCAGCTACGAAGGCGATGCGATGGCCTTCATCCGCATTACAGGAGTGGACGGCGATACCTTCAGTTTTGAAAGTCTGGACGAGGAAGATTCCCAAGAGGTTCTCGCCATGCCGGATTCCTTCCCGTTCAAGGTTGAGAATCTGCCCACAGAGGATGGCACTGTAGACATCAACAGCTATGACGCTTATGCGCTGTCTATGATGGGGCAGACTACAACACCTGAATTTAAGGTAGATGACTTTCTGACCTTTTATACGGTTGACTTCTCCGATTTGACCGATGAAACCCCAGCAGTGTACGGCCAGATCACCAAGGTGGAAGGCCACACGATCTCCTACAAGATTGTTGACAAACAGTATATCGATGACTTTATGGGCCTGTTTGTTTCCCAGGCAGTGGACAATGAAACCCTCTTGGAGAATATCGACCAGGAAGCTTTCCTGAATCAGGTGGAACAGCAGGCACAAAACAGCGGTTTTGCCGAAGAAGCGGCAAATCAGATGACCCTGAACGCTCTGCAAACAGACGAAGTACAGCAGAAGCTTTTGGACGCCGGCTTTACGGAGGAGGAGATCCAGCAGCTGAGTGTTTCTCCTGCGGCGGCTGGAGGCGGACGCGTCCAGTTTGGATTGGATGAACAGCCTCGTGTAAAAGCCAATTTCCTCGTAGGGGAGCATTTTAAAAACGGCGTGGGACTGCAGCTGGACGTCAGTGTCGTTTTATCCATCAGCAAAAAAATGGCAACGGGCAAAACCACTTCTTTAAAAATCCAGCTGACTGCCGGCTTTGAGCAGGAGGTCGCACTGGACTTTGATATCGATGTGGATGACAGATGGAAATGGTATTTTATTATCCCTATTCTGGAAGATATTGATGTGACGGCATCCATCGACATCCAGAATTACACCTATATGTCTGTGGGCGCTAAGGTGTATACCGTTAGTGAGGAAAACATCAAGAAGTGGAAAAACCTTTCCACTACCATAAGCGATAATCCCAGTGTCCAGGAGACTATCCGGAAAATCAATAAACTGGGCGCAAAAGTGAAAAAAATGCAGTCTCGGGGTGAGGAAGTCAAAGCCATCCTGGCACAGATCGAGAGCTATAAACAACAGCTGCCCGGTGTTAAGGTGGACGGTGTAGAGTATTCCATTGAACAGCTGGAGGAAGCCCTTGGCGCCGAAGATGTCAGTGCTGCATTCGATGAAGTGTTCAGCGCCAAAAATGAGGCAGAAGCCAAAACCGGCATGGAACAGCTGATGGACCGTTACAAGCAGATGCTGGAGCAGGAATGCGACTGGGTGGAACTGTATAATCAGCCATTGATTACCCAAACCTACTGGATCGCCATTGCCGCTGTTAAGGTGGATCTGAATTTTGTTGTCAAAGCCAACGTCAATATCCAGCTGGGCGCAGATATGGAATACCAGGTAGGCAAGCGGTACAGCTTCTGGCTGCATCTGTTGGGCAAGACCTCCGGTTCCAGCGAAATGGATTTGATTGACGAGCGGTTTGCCTTCCAGTTCTATGTAATGGGCACGCTGGGAGTCAAGGCCGGGATAAGGGCGGAGATCGCATTTGGCCTGCTGAGCACCGACTTGGCCAGCATCGGCGCCAATGTGGAATTCGGCGCTTATGTAAAGCTATACGGATACTTTATCTACTATTTTGAAAAACTGCGGCCTGCCAATGAAGAGCATTGGAATGAGACCGAGGAAATGATGGGCGCGCTTTATATTGACTTTGGGCTGTATGTAACCGTCAAGTTCAAAGCGCAGGTATTCCTCAATGCCATCAAATATGAACCGACTCTCTATGACGCCGAATTCCCGCTGCTGACGGCGGGCGTAGCGGAGAGTGTCTACGGGTTTGCGTTGGAGCCGGATGAAGACGATGTCCTATATATCAAGGACATTGACAATGACAGCACCACCGGGATTACGATGCCCATACCCGACAGCCATTTAACCATGAAGCGGATAAACCTGACGACCGGAGAAAAATCGGAAGCCCCATATGCCGCTGATAAATTTATCGTCACCTTTGATGATTCCCGGTTTAAGATGAACAATAAGGGTATCATCAGTGTAGATGTTCCGGCAGGCACCAGATATCTGTCCAGCAATATGCGTATTGTTTGGAAAAGTGACAAGCTGACCTTCAGCAAATATGATATCGATAGTACGGTTCCGGTGGTCTGGACCAACATGAGCGAGACTGAGCTGAATGAAAAATTCACAGCCAGTGTAGCAGTGGGAAATGAAACAGACGGCTACACCACGGTTTGGAGCGCACGCTATGGCAGGCTGGATGTATTTGATTTGCCCACCGAAGAAGAAATTTTGCAGCTTATCGATTATGATAGCTATACTACAGAAGACGGAACGAATTTGAAGTATGCACAAATCGATGGATATCAGGAATCATCAACCGGCCTGAGTCTGAAAACCGACAAAACCTACTTCTTCAACGTGACGCCGAAAACGTATACACTGACCGTAACAGACGTTGAGAAAGCGGACGGTTCAACCGAAAATCGTACCTATACGGCAAAATATGGCGAGACCTTTGATTTATCCGATTTGGAGTCCACCGGTACTGCCAACAACGAGACTCACACATATACACGGTTCCTCAATCTGACCAATCCAAACGAACCGGATGAGGAAAAAGCGGCGGTTGACAGAAATAGCCTCACCATGGATATGGGCTTCATTAAAAAATATGGAAGCACGCCGGCCTTCAAGGCCAACTATCTGGACACCACGCTGACTGCTACCTATCAGTTTGTTGGACTTGGCAACGATGTGCAGCCGGTAAAAGTGACTTTCCAGTCCGGCACAGCACCATATTATGAAGGACTGGCCGATTATGTCAAGGAGCACGGCGGAGCAAACGCCACGATAGTTTCCGTTTCTCCCGCAATTATGCCATCCGAAAGCTCTGTAACCTACACGGTCGTGTGCCGGATTGATGAAGAGGCCAAGCCTTCCTACACGCTGAGCTTTGACACGCAGGGCGGAAACACGATTGCAGCACAGACCTATCCCGAGGGCTCCATGATATTCCAGCCAACGAATCCCACACGCACAGGTTATACCTTTGCCGGCTGGTATCAGGATAAAGCCTGCAATACTCCGTTTGATTTCTCAATCAATATGCCTGGCAAGGACATAACAGCTTACGCCAAATGGACGGCCAATACCTATACATTGATCTTCTCGACAACCACCGGAAGCGCGCCTGCATCCAGAACGATTGCGTATGGCGAAAAATATGGTGAGCTTCCTGTACTGTCTGATAGTGTTATGAGCTTCAAAGGCTGGTATACAGAAGCATCTGGCGGCACCCAGGTGACGGCTGACACTGTATTCACCGGCACTGCCAATCAGACTCTCTATGCTCACTGGGAGCAAAAAGCCGAGATTCAGGGCGATTGGATCACGATCACGTCAAGAACGGAAAATTATGACGAAAATGAACCGGGATTCCCTGTTTCCATTTCCGTCAACGCACCGAACGGCGATTTGACAGCAGAGGATTTCACGGTAAGCTATCTGTGGGAAAAGTCTGGCTCTGAATGGACAACGGAGGCACCGGTGAATGCAGGCAGCTATCTGGTAAAGCTGAGCCGGGAGGCAGACGATACTTATCTTCCCTTTGAACTAATTACGGAGCAGCCAGCAGTCGTGATTAACAGACTTAATTTGAGTTTGCGTTCTCCCGAGGCCTCTATTTCCAACTGGATTGCCAAGGTTGACATCAGCAAAACTGGCTACAAAGGGGACGGTAAAATTACATACATCATGAAGCGTACTTATACCACCTCAGATGGATATCCCACTTCCTCAGAAGTTGCCAGGAATACAACCGGCACCTTTGATATCAGCAGCTATGGCCATGGCGCCAGTATATACGCTTTTGGAATCGTAGTGGATATGGGCACCAACTATAATGGTGCCAGCAGTAGATTCAAGTCTTATAATGTGAATGAAGACGGAAATGGCGGTAATATTTGGGGAAGGTCATCCCTGTCTCTTGCAGGGAATACGGAACAGGCCGATATGACGGAAAACACCGCTCAACCGATGATAATGGCTGTTATGCCGGCTGCCCTTTTCGCCAAAGCGGCACCCACCACAAAGATACTGACAGAGGAATCCGAAGACAACGCAACCATGACCCTGTCGCCGGAAGAAGTAATCCTGAACCGCGGCAAGGAGTTTGAAGTAACACTGGGGCTTGACCAGGCAGCTGATATCTGGGGTATTCTGGCGGCAGTCGATTATGATGTCAACACATTGGAGCTTTTGGGCTACACCTGCGGCGATATCTTTACCGAAACCCAGTTTACTGCCCAGAACGACCTGACGGCCGCGCCGTATAAGCTGCTGGCCACGCTGGATGAAATCGGCACAACCTCTGCCGACGGCAATTTTGTCACCTTGAAGTTCAAGGTAAAAGAAAACGCGGAGGAAAAAGAAACCACTGTTTCTTTGAGCACTTTGGAGGTCGTGGGCAAAGAGGAAGCTGTCTCGGTCAATATGGGCAACGATGTCCGCATGGCCGTAGACGAAACTGTGCCGGTCATCGAAGGCATTGAGAACGGCAAAACCTATTGCCCGGGCCAGACCTTTACCGTTTCCGACATCAACTTGGAATCCGTGACCGTCAACGGAGAAGTGCAGACGCCTGTGGATGGCAACTATACTGTTGCCGCTGATGCAGATGGAAAATGCACCATTGTCGCTGCGGATAAGGCGGGCAACTCCACAACCTATACCGTTACAGCCACTCACATTTGGAGCGAGTCCTGGATAACCGATGAAAACAGCCATTGGCATGAATGTGCCTGCGGTGAAAAAACGGATGTTACAGAGCATCAATTTGTCTGGGTTGTCACCAAAGAGGCTGAGGTAGGTGTTGCAGGTGAAAAGCATGAAGAGTGTGAAATCTGCGGTTATGAAAAAGCCTCAGTAGAGATCCCCGCATTGGTGGATGATTCACAGACCGGCGATAATCGTACTCTTTGGATTTGGATTGGTTTGCTGTTTGTATCTGGCGGTGTAGTGGGAATCCTGACACTCAAAAGAAAAAAGCAAATGAGATAACAAAAGCATCTTCCTAAAAAAACAACGCCCGGATATCACCTTATCGTGATGTCCGGGCGTTGTTATTCAATTTATGGAGATAGAGATTGAATGGACCAGCGGATGGAAATCCGGACGACAAGGAATACCAGCGGCAAATGATCGTTATTTTTTTGATGATTATAAAAATGGAGCATCAACCGTGATGCTATCGGAAGTTTTTGCAGCTTTTGGTTGGGTATTAGAGAGCCTACAATCTATCTTCAAATAACCCCATTGATATAAAGTTGAGATTATTTTCTTTCTGTGATAAAATAAATAAAAGTGTTCTATGTTTCTAATGGAGATTTTATCTCTATCAGACAAAAGAGGCGTATTGTATCACCTTCAAAGTCCCCGATATACAAGCAGTGTCGGGGATTTGTCATATTCGGGGAAGTGCGGAAAAGCCCTCCAAGCCCCAAAAATTGATGATTCGGAAAGGATGAGACCCATGACAGAAAAGGAAAAATCTTACGCGGAGATGCTGTATCAGCCCGGTGATCCGGAGCTGGTGGCGGATCGGGAAATCACCGTGCGGAAGCTCACAGAATACAACGGGATTGACCCGCTGGACCGGGAAGCCAGAGACCGGGCCATTCGCGGAATTCTCGGAAAAGCCGGGAAAAACTGCGTGGTGGAGCAGCCGCTGTTCTGCACCTATGGCTATAATACCACCGTGGGGGACAACTTTTTCCTGAACGTCAATGGAAAGCTGATGGACAGCGGAAAAATCACCATCGGCAATAACGTGTTCATTGCCCCCAATGTCTGCATCATTACGGAAGAGCACGCCATGGACGTGGAGCAGCGGATTCAGGGGCTGGAATATACCCACCCGGTCACCATTGGGGATAATGTCTGGATTTGTGCAGGTGCACTGGTGCTGCCCGGCGTGACCATCGGAGAGGGCAGTGTCATTGGCGCAGGCAGTGTGGTGACCAAGGATATTCCGGCGCACTGTCTGGCAGTGGGAAACCCCTGCAAAGTCATCCGGAAGCTGAAATAAAGCGGGGGGAGCGTGTTTCCTTTGCGGAGGAAAAAGGGCGAGGAAAATGGCTTAAAAAAGGAAATCATCCGACGGCAGTATTTCCGTGTGTTCCTGCTGGTTCTGGCGGCTGTTTTCCTGACCGTGGGGATCATGACGCTGACCTATTCGCTGGCTCACGGCACGTTTGACGGCAGCCAATGGGCGCAGGGGATGCTGGACAGTGCAAAAGTGACGGGGTGCTGGCGATTCCGCTGGTGCTGCTGGCGGTTCTCAACCGCTTTGTTTTCGGGAAAGTTGTCTGCACCCTTGATGAAGAAGGGCTGCACTGTTCCGAAGGCTGTATTTTCTGGGAAGAAATTGTCCGGATTGAATACGAAGTGATTTTTCTGGCAAAATACGAGCCCCGATGGAGTTACGCGAGGATTATCCGAAAGGACGGAGAAACCCGGCTGCCTCATGCGCCGCTGGTGCTGCTGTCCCGGGTGAAGCGGTACCGGCCGGAGCTTCCGGCGTTTGTTTCCCGGGACAGTAAATGGGGGCTGACCGGTTTTGTGGTGCTGATGCTGGGCATCTGCGTTTTGCTGTCTGTTTTGTAAGAAAACCGAACAGGAGGAAATGAAGTTGATTTTGTCTGACTATACCATAGAAGAGATGCTGAAAGCCGGTACTCTGCAAATTTCCCCTTTGGACAAAGAGCAGATTCAACCGGCCAGCGTGGATATCCGTCTGGGAGATACCTTCAGTATTGTAGAGGACCAGCCGTCTGGAATCATCACCATGGAAAAAGAGATTCCCTATAAAACCATCCGGACAGACCGGTACCTACTGCTGCCCAATCAGTTTGTGCTGGCTACTACTATGGAGTATTTTGCCCTTCCTGATGACCTGACGGCCTTTGTGGAGGGGAGAAGCTCTCTTGGCAGAATGGGGCTGTTCATCCAGAATGCCGGTTGGGTAGACCCGGGCTTTCAGGGAGAAATCACACTGGAACTGTATAATGCCAATCGCTGTGCCATCGAATTGCAGTCGGGACGCCGGGTGGGCCAGCTGGTGTTTGCCCGAATGGATCGGGTCGCCCGGAGCCCTTACAGGGGAAAATATCAGGGGCAGAAGGGTGCAACCGGTTCCCGGGTGTATCTGGATTCGGAAAACCGGAACAATCTATAAAACAGAAAAAGGCCGTTTCCCTTTTCACAATGGGGAAACGGCCTTACGATTTAGCGAAAAAGAAAAATCCTCTGAAGCGAACTTCAGAGGATTTGGTGGAGCATAGCGGGATCGAACCGCTGACCTCTACACTGCCAGTGTAGCGCTCTCCCAGCTGAGCTAATACCCCGGGTTCGCGGTCTGTCTTTCGACCGCTTCGATATAATATCACATCCGAAAACAAAATGCAAGCCTTTTTTGCAAAAAAATTATTTTTTTTCGGAATCTGCATTCGCATCACCGGATTCCGCCTTGGACTCAGCAGGTTCCGGCCACTGGAATTCCTCGATGACCGAAGAATCTTCTTCACTGAGCACCAGCACAGAGAGGGCTTTTCCGGCAGGGTCTTCCAGATTGAAGTAGTAAAAAGCGCAGACGGAAGGCCACACAGCCCGGGCAATGGTCTGGTCATTTCCGGAAGAATAGGCTTTTTTGTCCACCATCACCGTCAGCTCAGACAGATCATCCGAAAGGGAAACGGACTTGACGGAGGGGTATTCCTCTGTACCGGCCAGCGCAGACACATTGTCCTTCAGGGTAAAGCGCATTTCGCTCACCAGACGGCGGTGGGCGGAAGCGGTCATTTCAAAGGTATAAGAGCCGTCCTTTTCCTGGGTCACTTTGTCAATTCCCTGTTTTTTCGCAGAGTCTTTGACTTCTTTCAGCGTCATTCCGTTGTAATAGTCGCCGGGAATGGTGATTTCCACCGTGGATTCCACTTGGGAAGAAACCGTGGAGCCGGCGGAGTCGGCGGAAGAAACGGGCTGGGGCTGTGTGGAACAGGAAGCAAACAGAAGCATGGAGCAGGCAGCCAGCGCCGCCAGCATACCGGTGGTTGAGAATTTCATGACAGCTTTTCCTTTCTGAACAGAATCACAGGCAAAAAACGATTTCCCCTGAATAATATGACGATATATGCGGAAAAGGTAGTTTTTGCCGGAAAAATCGTGTATACTGATTATGGATATCATACCACAGTTTTTGATTCCGGAAAAGGGAGGGAACCATCTTTCTTTATGTACGGTGCCATTTTGGGAGATATTGCAGGCTCCCGCTTTGAATTCAGTAAACCTGCGGGATTTCATCCTCGCAAAGTCGATCTTTTTGCAAACAGCTGTTTTTATACAGATGATACGGTGATGACCATTGCCACCAAATATGCCATTAAAAAGGGGATTCCCTATGCGAAAGCCTATGGGCTGTTCGGGCGGAAATATCCCAAGGTGGGATATGGCACTATGTTCAAGCAGTGGCTTGACAGCTGCTCCGAAAAGGGGTATAACAGCTTTGGCAATGGTGCAGCCATGCGGGTGAGTTATATCGGCCGTCATTTCCGGACGCTGGAAGAAGTGGAAAAGGAAGCGGGAAAAAGCGCAGCCTGTACCCACAATCACCCGGAGGGAATCAAAGGGGCGGTTGCTGCGGCGGGCTGTACCTTTCTGGCTTATACCGGGTGTTCCAAAAAGGAAATCCGGGACTATGCCAGCGATACCTTTGGATATGATCTGAGAAAGCCCCTGTTTCTGCGCCGGCCCTTTTCAAAGTTCGATATCACCTGTCAGGGAAGTCTGCCGCTGGCGCTGGTGTGTTTTCTGGAAAGCCACGATTGGGAAAGCTGTATCCGCAATGTGTTCAGTGTCAAATGCGATACGGACACAATAGGATGTATTGCTGGCGGGATTGCGGAAGCCTATTACGGCAAAACCGGATTTGACAATGACGCCCTGCTGCGGCGCTATCTGATAAAGCCTAACGATTACGGGCGGCTTGATACATTTTTATACGACTGGGCCAAGATGCCCGATTGAAAGGAAGAAAGCCATGATTGTCCAAACGTACCAGTCCATGCTGGTTTTAAGAAAGCTGACAGCCGGAGAAGTCTACCGTCCCCTGCCAAGCCTTTCCCTTGACCGTGCATACCGGTGTCTGGCAGATATGCTTGGATTGAAATGCGACTGTCCGGTGTTCGGCGTGCTCCGCTTTCACCGCAAGTGCAGCGATGGAAAAGGAGCCAGCAGTGTGAAGCTGACGCTGAATGTTCCGGATGACCATGTATGGCTGACAGAATACGAAGTCTGGGCCGATTTCCTGTTTAACCTGAAATATACAAAGCCCTATGACTATACCCGGATTGACCCGGCATTTTCCAGCGAGTGCTCCCAGCAGAAGCTCAGCGGGCTGATTCACTCCCTGAAACACCAGAAACGCCCCTTCCAGTACCGGGTCCCTCAGGTAGTGCTGGAGGAAATCCGTCCGGAGTGGCTGGTCAAATATAAAGTGAAAACCTGACGGAAAACGGGCCTGTCCTGTTGCATGTTCATGAATACAGAAAGGGTGACGCAGCTTTGAAAATTACCGTCATCGGGTGTGGCCGCTGGGGTTCTTTGATTACCTGGTATCTGGACAGTATCGGCCATGAGGTCACGCTGTACGGCAGAAAAACGTCCAAAACCATGGAGCGGTTTTTGCGGGAGAGGAAAAATGATTTGCTGGAGCTTCCCGAGTCCATCCATCTGACTACGGATATCGCCTGTGCAAAGGAAGCGGAGGTCATTGTGATTTCCGTCAACTCTCAGGGCTTACAGGCGCTGATGGATGAACTGAAGCCTTTGGACCTGACCGATAAAATCTTTGTGCTGTGCATGAAGGGAATCGAAATTGCTTCCGGCCGCCGCCTGTCTCAGGTGGTCAACGACAACACGGACTTTTCCAACGAAGTAGCCGTGTGGCTGGGACCCGGCCATGTAGAGGAATTCTATCAGGGGATTCCCAACTGTATGGTCATCGACAGCAACAATCAGAAGCTCAAGGAGCGGCTGGTGCAGGAATTTTCCAGCGATCTGATCCGTTTTTATTACGGGCAGGACTTGATCGGCAGTGAAATCGGCGCCGCCGCTAAAAACGTCATCGGCATTGCCGCCGGAATGCTGGACGGGCTGCACCTGTCCACGCTGAAAGGCGCCCTCATGTCCCGGGGAACCCGGGAGGTAGCCCGGCTGATTCAGGCGCTGGGCGGCAACGAGCTTTCCGCTTACGGCCTGTGCCATCTGGGAGACTATGAGGCCACGGTCTTTTCCAAATACAGCCACAACCGCCAGTTCGGCGAATCCTTTGTCAAAGGGGAAGAATACACCAAGCTGGCAGAGGGTTACTATACCGTTCGGGCGCTGCTGCAAATGGGGAAAAACTATGGAGTAGACCTGCCCATCTGCCGCGCGGTATACGACACCCTGTATCGCGGCGTGGAGCCGAAAGCGGCTTTGGAGGACCTGTTTACCCGAAGTCTGAAAACGGAGTTCTATCAGTAAATTGCATAAAACCTTAAAGCATATGAAAAGGCCGCGGAGAACAGTTCACAGGCTGTTTTCCACGGACTTTTTTAATAGTACCGCCCTTTTTTCAGCAGCATCAGCAGCATCAGATAGCCGCTGACCAGCAGCAGGGTGAAGTTGTACCGGGAGCGGAGGAGTACCAGAAACCCCAGCAGGCTCAGGGGCAGCAGTGTGAGAAAGGAAAGCAGAGAAACCAGCCGCCGCGCCCAGAGCTCCGGAAAACGGCGGCACAGGAGTGCATAGAGAGCCTGCCCGCCGTCCAGCGGTTCCACCGGAAGCAGATGAAAAACCACCAGAATCCCGTTAATAGACAAGAGTCGAAAACACAATTCTGACGGAAACAGCAGCTGAACAGGCAGCAGCAGGAGAAAACACAGCCCATTGGTCAGAGGGCCGGCCAGAGAAATGCACAGGTCGGAAGCATACCCTTCCCGGCTGCGCCGTTCCTCCAGAATTTCCATGCCGAACAGCCCCAGCCGGACACACACCGGCGGGACATCCAGCCATTTCATACAGAGTAGGTGGCCCATCTCGTGAAGCAGTGCCGACAGTGCTCCTGCCGCCCACATCCCGCTCCGGTCTGCCAGCAGAAGAAAGGCTGCCGCCGCCGCAAAGCCGAAATGCAGTTCAAACCGGCATCCTCCCGCGGAAAAACGGATCATTCGCCGGTCAGCCGGGAAATCAGCTGAGCGCCTACGGTCTGAGCTTCTTCCACCCAATCCTCCCCGGCCAGGAGAGACTGGTTCAGGGTTTCCCGATACCAGTCCCTTGCCGTTTCAAAGAGTTCCCCGCCGGTATAGCGCAGGAGCGCCGCTGCCAGCAGAATCAGCAGACAGGCGGCGATTTGAATGACAGTCACCCGTTTGGAAGCGTCCCGTTTTTCCGACTGGGAAGAGGAAGGAGCGGGAGAGGGGGGCGGCATGGGCATTTTTGCCCCATCCATCACAGCAATCCCTCCCGGTTTACAGAATAATACAAATCAGGCCGCTGCACCCGTCGTTGATAATCCGCTCGATGGTTTCCCGCAGTTTGTTCCGGGCGTCATCGGGCATCCGGTACAGCTTGTTGTGCAGCCCTTCGTTCACCAGCTGATGCAGGGATGTACCGAAAATATTCGACTCCCATATCTTCTCCGGGCTATCCTCAAACTCCTTGAGCAGATACATCACCAGCTCTTCTGACTGGGATTCAGACCCAACAATTGGCGCGACCTCGGTGGTGATATTCGCCCGCATCATGTGGATGGATGGCGCGGAGGCCCGCAGCCGCACGCCATAGCGCCCACCCTGCTTCATGATCTCCGGCTCCTCCAGCGACAATTCATCGAGCGTCGGCATCACGATACCATAGCCGGTGGCCTCCACCTCATCGAGCGCGTTTTTCACGCGGTCATAGGCCTTTTTCACCTGCGCGAGCTCCATCATGCAGTTCATCAGGCCCTGTTCGCTGTCGATCTCCAGCCCCGTCGCTTCTGCAAGGATTTTATAAAACAGCTCCTGATCCATCAGCACGTTCACGCGCGCGCTACCCTCGGCCAGGTTCATGTGGGAAATCTGCGCGGCTTCGATATATTCGCATTCGGTCAGCTTTGAGACCAGGCCGTTTACATCCCGCACATGCGATACCGCTGCCGCCGCCTCCTGCACAGCGCCATAAGCCGCCTTGCGCAGCCAGTGCTCCGGGTCGAGCGAGGTCATCCAGCGCGGCATGTCTAGGGAAATCTCCTTGACCGGGAACTCAAAGAGCACCTGCGAGAGGATCTGCCGGATCTCCTCCTCCTCCAGCTCCAGGCAGTTCACTGGCAGCACCGGCACGCCGTATTTCTCCGTCATCTGGGAGGCGAGCGCACGGGCGTTATTCGTCTGCGGATACATGCAGTTAAGCAGCACGATAAAGGGCTTGTTGAGCTCTTTAAGCTCTTTGACAACGCGCTCCTCCGCCTCCTCATACTCGGCGCGCGGGATATCGCTGATGCTGCCATCCGTTGTGATGACCAGGCCGATGGTAGAATGTTCGGAGATAACCTTGCGCGTGCCGATTTCGGCCGCCATATTGAAAGGAATCTCATTCTCATACCACGGCGTTTTCACCATGCGCGGCTGGTCGCCCTCAATGTAGCCGAGGGAGCTGGGCACGATATAGCCCACGCAGTCGATCATGCGCACCTTGAAATGCGCCTGATCCGGCAGCGCGATCTCCACCGCATCCTCCGGGATGAATTTTGGCTCGGTCGTCATGATCGTCCGGCCGGCCGCGGATTGCGGCAGTTCGTCCGTTGCCCGCTCGCGCTGGTAGTCGCCCGTGATATTGGGCAGCACCAGCGTATCCATAAACCGCTTGATAAAGGTCGATTTGCCTGTGCGCACAGGCCCCACCACACCGATATAGATATCCCCCTGCGTGCGCTCGGCGATATCCTGATAGATATTACGGTCTTCCATTCGTTTCTCCTCCTTACTGTCCGCTTTCTTTTATATACCCGGGATGAGCAGCATGCATTTCTCCGGAACCTGTTCGCTCTCCAGATGGTTTTCACGCATGATGGCTTCCATCGTGGTGTTATAGCGGCGTGCGATATTCCATACAGACTCTCCCGCATCCGAGAAATAAATCGTCAGGGCGGCGGAGGTGGAGCGCTTGATCTGCTCCTCATTGGGCCGGATTTCCGTAATCAGCCGCAGGCTGGTGGAGCAGAAAACGGATGAGGTGATATTCAGCTCGATGCGAACCTCCATCTGATCGCTTGCATTGAGCACATAATCCAGTGCCGTCACCTGCACGGTGGGGTCGCAGCGAATCTTCTGCGCATCGGATTTCAGCGCCCGCTGGTATTCAAAATCCACCGGTCGCTCCAGGTAATTCGGCTGCGCATCGTGGTCGAGCACCAGCATGCAGACCGTCACGGTGCCGGAAACCGTAAGCATCCCGTCAGCAAAGGAGGAATTCGCCGTCACATCCGCGCACCAGAGATCGAGCACCTTTGTCACGCTCGTGCCGGATAGGCTGACTGTGTTTTTGCAAAGCGACGTTTCATTGAAAATTTCGATCAGCTGATCGAGATCAACGCCCCTCTGCTCCACTGTCAGCTCATATTGGGTGGAATAAGCATCCGTCACAACGGGCACCTCCACCTCCCGGTAAGCGCGCACGCATGCGCATACGCGCACATTCATATCAAGCAGCCGCAGTTCCCCGGAGGAATCGGATTTCGGCGTGACCTCCAGCCCCATGACCTCCAGCCGGATATCGCTGCCGCAATCCTCATCGATGCCGTCCACCTCAACGATCTGGCTGATGGGCATCGTATGTTCGATCGTTTCCAGCTCATTTTCATTGGTATCCGCACAGTAAAGGGTTTTCACGGCCAGTTCGCCCTTAATCAGGCATTTGTTCTGGATCACTTTGATATCCTGCGCGAGCGCGATGGCGTTGCAGCGGATGATCTGCCCCACGGGCGCTTTGCTCTCCCCAATCTCCAGCACCTCGGTCAGGGGGAACATCCGCTCCACTAGGCCGACGGCGCTGCTGGCCACCTGCGTTTTCTTTTGCAGCTGCACGCCGCAGCCCTCCACGCCAGAAATCAGGTCTTCCTCCCGCCGGACGGTCACGGAGATATTGACGGAAACCGTGCCGTGGATATCCGCCCGCC
>CAJMOI010000024.1 GCA_905215105.1 uncultured bacterium | reverse complement strand
ATGTCCATCTCCGACCGCACCTACGTGCTCGAGGTCGGGCACATCGTGGGCAGCGGCCCGAGCCAGGAACTGCTGAACAGCCCCGACATCAAAAAGGCATACCTCGGCGGCTGACGGAAGAGAAGGTCCGGCAGGGGGTGCTCTGTCCCCTGCGGGTGGAAGGGCTCAGCTTCCGGCGTCAGTTTCTCATTGCCTATCATCGCAATAAATACCGCTCCCCAGCGGCCGGTGCGTTTATGGAGCTGTGCCGAAAACAGGGGGAAACCGTGTGCAAAACCTTGGAGGAAAGCAAAAAGAGAGGGGAAACCAGATGAATCAGAAACGAAATTATCAAAAAGAGCTGGAACAGGTGATTGCCGGGCTGAAAGGGGAAGCGCCCCGGCTGCTGCTGCACAGCTGCTGTGCCCCGTGCAGCAGTTATGTGCTGGAATACCTGTCCCGATATTTTCAGATTACCGTGCGGTATTTTAATCCCAATATCAGCCCGGCGGAGGAGTATCAGAAGCGTCTGGACGAGCAGGCCCGGCTGATCGCCGCCATGCCCATGGAGCACAAAGCCTCCCTGCAAAGTCCGGGCTATGAGCCGTCGACTTTTTATCAGGCAGTGAAGGGGCTGGAACAGATTCCGGAAGGGGGAGAGCGGTGTTTCGCCTGTTTTGCTCTGCGGCTGGAGGATGCGGCCAGAGCTGCGAAAGAGGGCGGATTTGACTATTTTACCACTACACTTTCCATCAGCCCCCTGAAAAACGCCCAGAAGCTCAACGAAATTGGAGAGACCATGGGAGAAAAATACGGTGTCCGGTGGCTGCCCGGGGACTTCAAGAAAAAAGAGGGGTACAAGCGCTCCATTGTTCTGTCTCAGGAGTACGGCCTGTACCGTCAGAATTATTGTGGATGTGTCTTTTCCAAAAAGGAAGCCATGGAGCGGGAGGCAGGAAAACATGAAGAGTAATGTGTGGGGAAAGGTGATCGGTTTTGCCAAAAAGGAAGCGGTGCTGCTCATTGCAGCCGTGTGTGCACTGTTGTCCATGATTGCCGTGCCGCCCTCTGCGGCATACATCGAGTATCTGGACGGCCATGTGCTGGGGCTGCTGTTCTGTCTGATGGCGGTGGTGGCCGGCTTCACAGAGCTGGGGCTGTTCCGCCGGATGTCTCGGCTGCTGACCCGGAAGGTGTCCGGTGTGCGGATGGTTTCGGCGGTGCTGATTTTCCTGTGCTTTTTCAGCTCCATGTTTATCACCAATGACGTGGCGCTGCTGACCTTTGTGCCGCTGACCATTTCCATTTTGCAGCAGGCCTCGCCCAAACAGGTGATTCCGGTGGTGGTGCTCCAAACCATTGCCGCCAATCTGGGCAGCATGATGACGCCGGTAGGCAATCCGCAAAACCTGTTTCTCTATGCCCGGTATGAAATGGGGCTGGGAGAATTCTTCTCCGCTATGATTCCGCTGGGACTGGTGAGCCTGGTGATGCTCTGTGCAGGCGTGTTTTTCCTGCGTGATCACACCCTTACCGTGCGGTTTCCCGGAGAGGAAGCACCTCTGTGCAAATGGCGGGCAATCCTGTATGGAGTGCTGTTTGTCTGCTGTCTGCTGACCGTGTTTCGGGTGCTGGATGTACTTTGGCTCACGATACTGGTGATTGTGGTTCTGCTGATTTTCAGCCGGAAACTGCTGCTTCGGGTGGACTACAGCCTTCTGCTGACCTTTGTGTGCTTTTTTGTGTTCGTGGGAAATCTCCGGCAGGTTCCGGCGGTACAGGAAGGAGTTTCCTGGCTGCTGAGCGGGCGGGAAGTAGCTGCCTCGGTGCTGGTCAGTCAGGTCATCAGCAATGTTCCTGCGGCAGTGATGCTTTCTTCCTTTACGGAAAACGGACGGGCGCTGCTTCTGGGAACCAACATCGGCGGCCTTGGTACACTGATTGCTTCCCTTGCAAGTTTGATTTCCTTCCGGCTCTATTCCCGGACGCCGGGTGCAAAAGGCGGCAGCTATATTTTGCAATTTACACTGTGGAATCTTGCATTTTTAGCGATTTTACTGATGTTGGGAATTTGGGTGTTCTAAATATAAGCCAACTGTCAACTGGCAAATTCATCAGATTTGTTATAACAAATTCGGATAAAAAATACTACAGTAAATCAGTTATAGAAGTAAACTATCGTTTGCCGTGCTTTTGCTTTGTTTTTTTCTTGTTTGAAAACCAACTCGAAAGATGTCCATTTTTTTGCAAGATTTTACTATTTATAACAAAAAATTAGCGATAATATGCAGAAATCTAACGATTCTATAATAAAATCTAAGATTTTTGATATGGCGCTTTCTTGGCTGTTTTTTTATAATATGTTCATAATCTTTTTCTCGTTCCTTCACAAAGCTTATGAGAAGAAGAATTCGGAAATTCAGCAAGGAGGCAAAGCAATGAAAAAGACGGCAAGAAAAGTAATCGCTGCATTTCTGGCCCTGGCAATCACGGCAAGCACCCTGCCGATGGCTTTGGCCAGCGATACGCTTCCCTATCTGGGAGAAAGCGCCCGCGGCGAGAATCAGGCCTTCCAGCACGGCTATCGTGCGGAAGATTTCCTGGACTGGAGTCCGGAAACGGATCCTTATGCGGAATACCTGCGGGCCCAGGTTCCTCTGCAGGACCGCAACGCAGCCCTGGCAGCCACTCAGGCCAACCCGGAGCTGAGCCCGGAAACCCAGTGGTTTACCCTGGCGGGCGACTATGGAAACGCATTCTTTGACAGCTACCCCTACACCAATGAATTCAGCCAGTACCTGTTCAATTTCTGGCAGTACACCGACTACTACGGCTCCTGGCACGGAATGCCCACCGAGGAAGTGCCGGAAGAGATGTACAAGGATGAGCGCGGCGTCAACGACGCCTGGCAGTACCGGAAATTTGAGTTTGGTCTGGTGAACATGCCCAACCCCGGCTATACCAATGCAGCTCATAAAAACGGCGTGCTTTCCATCGGCTGCATCTTCCTGCCCCGAACCGGTCTGAAGCATACGGTGTTCCTGACTCAGGATGAGGACGGCAGTTTCCCCTATGCGGACAAGCTTATTGAGATGTGTGAATACTATGGCTTTGACGGCTGGTTTATCAATCAGGAAGAGACCATCCCCGCAGGCGATGTGGAGCTGTATAAGGGCTTTATGAAGCAGATGCGGGATGCCGGTCTGTATATTCAGTGGTATGATTCCATCAATAACAACGATGGCACCCTGATTTATGAGAACGAGTTTACCGACATCAACGCTCCGTTCGTTTACGATCAGGAAACCGATACCCAGTATTCCGACTCTATCTTCCTGAACTACTGGTGGAACAGAGGGTATAACAAGCTGGCAACCTCTGAGGAATATGCCCTGTCCCTGGGCTTGAATCCTCTGGAAGTTGTGTTTGCAGGCATCGAGGCCGGCGGCGACCGCTGGGGCCAGCAGTATGACCTTCGGCTAAACATCGGCGAAGACGGCCAGCCTATGAACTCCATCGCCTCTCTGGGCTCCGAGTTTGTCCATGACGGGCTGGACGAGGATCTGGACAACGGCACCAACAACAACGTTGCCATGCGCCGTGAGAAGGACGAGTTCCAGTGGATGACCTTCGAGCGTGAGCGCAGCTGGTGGTCCGGACCCTTCCAGGATCCCTCTCAGGCCAGCTATACCGCTGACCGTTCCACCTATCCTCAAAATGAGGATGTGGGCATTGGTACCCGCGAAAATCAGAACTTTGACGGCGTTGCAGCTTATATCACCGAGCGTTCCGTCATCAACGGCGACACCTTTGTAACCAGCTTTAATACCGGCCATGGCCTGGAATATGCCGTTGACGGCGTGATTTCCAACAGCCACGAATGGTCCAACATCAACATTCAGGACATCCTGCCCACCTGGCAGTGGTGGATTGAGACGGAAGGCCAGAAGCTGGATGTAGATTTCGACTATGGCACTCAGTACAAGAAGAATTATGACAACGGCCAGGAAGACGTTCTGGGTAACGAAGGCAGCTTTGACTTTGACCTGATCGGTGCTTATAACGGCGGTTCCTCTCTGGTTGTCTATGGTGCAATCGACGCTGAGAACTTCCTGCACCTGTACAAGACCGACCTGGATGTGGCGGAAAGCACCAAGGTTGATCTGACCTTTAAGAAGACCTCCGAAGATGATGTTGCCATGAAGCTGGCCCTGATCTTCGAAGACGATACCGACACCGTTGTGAAGCTGGATGTGGCCGACTCCGCTGCCAAGAGCGACGAGTGGGTAACCTCCACCGTGGACCTGTCCGCTTATGCCGGCAAGAAGATTGCCGCCATGGGTCTGGTATTTGACGGCACTGCTGAAGACTATCAGATCAACATCGGCGAGCTGGCTTACACCACCGGCGCTGCTCAGAAGCCCGCTGCTCCCACCGGCCTGACCATCGACAAGGCTTATGACACCGGCGAAATGTACATCTCCTGGGATATGGCTTCCTATAACGATGTGAAGCAGTACAATGTCTACGCTGTTATCAACGGCGAAGAAATGTACATGGGCGGCATCTATGACGAAGTGTTCTACATTAAGGATCTCTACGATGCTGAAGGCGTTGTCACCATTAAGGTGAAGGCTGTTGCCGAAGACGGCACCGAGAGCGACGCCGCTTCTATCGATTACGACTACAGCAAGGCTGTTTCCGACGTGGAAGTCAAGGCAATCGACGGCAGCCTGCTCATTAACTGGGATGCTGTCGCCGGCCTGAACGGTGAGACCGTTATCAACGTAACCAAGGAATACACCGGCGAAGCTGAGCCCGAGGTTTATTCCGTAACCGCAGCTGCCGGCAAGAACGCTGTTATTCTGGACGTTCCTTCCGGCGCAGACGCTGACTATGCCCGCTATACCATGACCATTACCACTGCCGGCGGCGAGACCGTTACCTATGACGGACGCTTGGACGACAGCTATGCAAAGCCCTACAATCCCGGCATCTATGGCGGCAGACTGGCTGTCCCGCTGGCCAAGGACTGGTACAAGATGATTTATACCATCGATGGCGGCGAAGCCCAGACGGTTGTTCGCTATAACAACAATATGCCTACAGTCGCCTCTGATGCTTCCGGCATCTATGCCGTAACACTGGAAGATTATCGCGGCAACGTTTCCGAGACGGTTGTGTTCTCTGTGAAGGACGGCGCCATTGAGGAATTTGACAAGACCGAACTGCTGGCTGCTATTGCTGAGGCGGAGAAGGTTGACACCAGCCTGTATACGGAGGAGAGTGCAGCAGCCCTCACCGCAGCCCTGGCGGATGCCAAGACCGTTGCCGATACGTTCTATGCAATGCCTGATGATATTCAGGCCGCCTGCGATGCTTTGAACGCTGCCATCAAGGGTCTGGAACTGCTGCCCGAGGAACCCGGCAGTTCCGAGGAACCCGGCAGTTCCGAGGAACCCGGCAGTTCCGAGGAGCCCGGCACTTCCGAGGAGCCCGGCACTTCCGAGGAACCCGGCAATAACGCACAGACGGGCGATATGTCCATGCCTTTGGCTGCCGTTACACTGCTGCTGGCAGCCGGATGTGCCGTCGTTGTTCTCAATAACAAGAAACGCGAACGGATTTAACATCTGACATAGTCTGTTTACGGTTTATGCGACCGGTATTCTCCAATTTTGGGGAATACCGGCCGCTTTTTTTATTAATACGTCGCAGATGAAAGAATCGGATACTATTAATTGGTGATATGGGTTTGTGAAAAGTGATTCTGATTTTTATTTTTGAATAATTTGTTGCAAATAAGATTTGATATAATTGAGAAATGTAGACTTAATTTAAAATCGGTTGGATTTTGTCGATATTTTCAATGAAGATTCGAGAAACAAACTATTGCCAATAATGGCAGAATATGGTAATATAATCCTGTACAAAACTTGAAACTGGGGGTTATTCAATGAATAAACCGGCAAAAATTTTGATTGCGGGAGACTCTGACGAATGGGCTTTGAAAATGGCGGAGGAGCTGAACCGGTTGGGGGCTTCTCCCTTTTTAGCGGCAAGGGACGGAATGGCGGTACTGGATGCCATAGAAGACAGCGCGCCGGATCTGGTGATGATGGAGTTGTTCATGCCTCGGCTGGATGCGATCGGTGTGATGCGTTCCGTGCTGAAAGATCGGGAGGAAAATGCCCCGCTTTTTGTAGTGGTCTCCGGCTACAGCAATTCTCTGCTGGAGCGGGAAGTAATGACGGCGGGCGCCGCCTATTTTGCTCTGATGCCCATGGATATGGCGGAAACAGCCAAGCGGATGCTTCATCTTCTCAGCCATCAGGAGGAGGAAACCCCTGTTCCGCTGGAGGTCAAAATCACCGACATTCTCCGGCAAATCGGTGTTCCGGCCCATATCAAAGGATATCATTACTTACGGGCCTCTATCCGCATGGCAGTGGAAGACCCGGGCATTATCAATGCGGTAACCAAACAGCTGTATCCCGGGGTTGCCAAAATGTTCAGCACCACCAGCTCCCGGGTGGAAAGAGCCATTCGCCACGCCATCGAGGTGGCATGGGACCGGGGAGACGTGGATGTGCTCAATTCCTATTTTGGCTATACCATTCACAACACCCGGGGAAAGCCCACCAACTCCGAATTTATCGCCATGATTTCCGATCGGCTGCGGTTGGAAATGAAGGCAGCTGTCTGAAACGAAAAAAGCTCCTGCTGTACGACGCACGGTACAGGGCAGGAGCTTTTCGTTTTGTAAAATTTCCCTTTCCTTGGGAGTTCTCTTTTGTGTTATACTGAAAGAAAAAGGAAAAGGGGAGAGGGACATGTGGTGCAGGGATTGCCGGTGGTTTTTGCGTGACAGCCGGGTGACTGATTACCGGCGGGACAACTGCTGTTTTTGCCGGAAAAAGGGAGCGTTTTTCAGCCGGAATTACAAAGTGGGGGAAGGCACCCGCATTGCGCCGGACCAGAGAGCCTGTCCCGAATTTGAACCGGCGGAAAAGCCGGGCAATTAAAACTGTTCGATCCGGCGCTGACGGCGCAATTCCTGACGGCGTTCGGCGGCTTCCCAAATCAGTTTGTCCTCTTCCGTTTCCAGCAGCAGCGGAGGAACCGGAGAGGGCTGTTCGTTTTCATCCAGCGCTACCAGGACCAGGTAGGCGGTGTTGATCTGTTCCCGCAGGCCGCTGATATCCTCTATATAAGTGTCTACCCGGACTTCCATGGAGGTGCGGCCTACATGGGTCAGCCGTCCCCGCATAACCACAATATCATTGGCGTGGGCGGCTTTGCGGAAGCGCAGATTGTCGATACAGGCAGTGGTCACGTTTTTTCCGGCATGACGCCGTGCGACTACACCGGCCAGAATGTCAATCCAGGCAGCCAGCTGGCCGCCAAAAAGTCGGTCATAGCCGTTGAGGTGCTGAGCAAGTACCAGTTGAATGGTTTCGGCGGCGGAATCTTCGATTCGTTTGGGTTTAAGTTCTTCCATAGTTTTGATTCCCTCCTGATGCAAATACTGTACTTTTAGTATACAGGAAAATGGTCCGATATACAATGCTGGTTTCAGGAGCGGAGTGGTGAAGTATCGGCAAAATAAAATTGCAAATATCACAAAAAAATTCGGTGGTTTTCGGTATAATTATGAAAATCATGGCGTTTTCCCATGGTTTTCCTGCATTCTTCCTTGCAGTCAGGGGGAAAGAGTGTTATACTTAAGAAACACCGCCTTTCTTTGAAGCGGCGGTGGATTCAAAAGTTTTCAACAGTTGGGGGCTTCCCCGGGAAAGGACAGAGCTTTTTTGCAGAAAATCATCATCGTCTGCGGCCATTATGGCTGTGGAAAGACCAATCTTTCTTTGAATCTGGCGATAGAAGCGGCTCAGAAGGGCCAGTCTGTCACGCTGATTGATATGGATGTGGTGAATCCCTATTTCCGCTCCTCCGAATATGGAGAGCTGCTGGAAAAACACGGTGTCCGGCTCATTGCGCCGGTTTACGCCAACTCCACACTGGATATTCCCTCTCTGTCCCCGGCGATTCACAGTGTATTGCAGGACGATGGGGAAGGGCTGGTGCTGATCGACGCCGGCGGAGATGATGTGGGGGCAACGGCCCTGGGACAGTTTGCCCGGGAGATTGCCGGAAAGCCCTATGAAATGCTCTATGTGGTCAACCGCTACCGTCCTCTTTCCACAGAAGCGGAGGAAACGGTGGAATTACTGGCGGAGATCGAAAGTGCTTCCCGCTTGAAAGCCACCGGGGTGGTGAATAATTCCCACCTGAAACAGGAGACGGATGAACAGGTGATCCTCTCCGCAGTGCCATATGGCAGAGAAGCGGCGGAAAAGCTGGGACTTCCCCTGTGTTTTACCACTGCGCCGAAAGGGCTCACAGAAGCACTGGCGGACAAGGTGGAAAACCTGCATCCTGTTGAAGTTTATGTGCATTCACCGTGGGAATAAGGCTTTCGCCTTTTCTCACTGATTCGGTAAACCTGCCCGGAAAGGAGGTATGTTCTGTGGCACGGATTCTGGTAAATGAAGAAATCTGCAAGGGCTGCGGCCTGTGCGCCAACGCCTGTCCCAAGAAGATCATCGGTTTCGTAAAGGAAAAGACCAACAGCAAGGGATACCATCCTGCCCGGCTGATGAAGCCGGAGGAGTGTGTGGGCTGCTGCGCCTGCGCCATGATGTGTCCCGATATGGCCATCACCGTGGAACGGTAACGCAAAAACTCCCGCTAGGGAGCTTTCAGGAAAGGAATGACAAACATGCCGGAAAAGGTATTGATGAAGGGCAACGAAGCACTGGCAGAAGCCGCCATTCAGGCCGGCTGCCGCTTTTTCTTCGGTTACCCCATTACGCCCCAGACCGAGCTGGCGGCGTATATGTCCAAAAGAATGCCCAAGGTTGACGGAACTTATTTACAGGCGGAATCGGAAGTGGCGGCCATTAACATGGTGCTGGGCGCATCGGCGGCCGGTGCACGGGTTATGACTTCCTCTTCCTCTCCCGGAGTCAGCCTGAAATCCGAGGGTATTTCCTACATCGCAGGCAGCGACCTGCCTTGCGTGATTATCAACGTGCAGCGCGGCGGCCCTGGTCTGGGCGGCATCCAGCCGGCACAGTCCGACTATTGGCAGGCCACCAAGGGCGGCGGTCACGGTGACTATCACCTGATGGTGTTTGCCCCCTCCACCGTGCAGGAAATGGTGGATCTGGTGTCCGACGCTTTTGATCTGGGCGACAAATACCGGATGCCTGCCATGATTCTGGCAGACGGTATGCTGGGCCAGATGATGGAGCCTGTTGCCCTGCCTGAGTCCAAGGGCAAGGCGCTTCCTGAAAAGGACTGGGCGGCTAACGGCCACCAGAACAAACGGGAGCACCACATCATCAACTCCCTGTACTTACAGCCTCAGAAGCTGGAGGAGAAGATCCGCGAGCGCTATGAGCGGTATCATATTGTCGAGGAAAACGAGCAGCGTGCCGAGTGCTATCGCACTGAAGACGCAGATCTGGTGCTGGTGGCCTACGGCGCTTCTTCCCGTATTGCCCGCAGCGCTGTGAACAAGGCCCGCGAAATGGGCCTGAAGGTGGGCCTGATTCGTCCCATCACCCTGTGGCCCTTCCCCACCAAGGCGATTTCCGAAGCTGCCAAAACCGCAAAGGCATTCCTGGCAGTGGAAATGAGCATGGGCCAGATGGTGGACGACGTGAAGCTGGCCGTTCAGTGCTCCGTTCCGGTACACTTCTACGGACGCACCGGCGGCATGATTCCCACCCCCGGCGAAGTGCTGGAGCAGATCGAAAAAATTCTGGGAGGTGACCGGTAATGGGCATCGTATTTCAAAAGCCGAAGGCCATCACGGACGTCCCCATGCATTACTGTCCGGGATGCACCCACGGCATTATTCACCGTCTGGTGGCAGAGGCCATCGATGAGCTGGGCGTAGAAGGCCGGGCAGTCGGTGTGGCTTCTGTGGGCTGTTCCGTTATGAGTTATGATTATTTCGGCTGTGACATGGTGCAGGCTCCCCACGGCCGTGCTCCGGCAGTTGCAACCGGACTGAAACGGGCGATTCCCGAAAACGTGGTGTTCACCTATCAGGGCGACGGCGACCTGGCGGCAATCGGTACGGCAGAAACCGTCCATGCAGCTACCCGCGGCGAGAACATCACCGTGATCTTTGTCAACAATGCCATTTACGGCATGACCGGAGGCCAGATGGCTCCCACCTCTCTGCCGGGACAGGTGACCCAAACCACTCCTTATGGCCGCGACGTGAAAACCGCAGGCTATCCCATCCGGGTCTGTGAAATGCTGGCAACGCTGGACGGCGTTGCACTGGCACAGCGTGTCACTGTGGACAATGTGCGCCATATTGCCGAAGCGAAAAAGGCCATTAAAAAAGCCTTCCAGAACCAGATCGAGGGCAGAGGCTATTCCATCGTGGAAGTGCTCTCCACCTGCCCCACCAACTGGGGTCTGGCTCCCACCGAAGCGCTGGAGTGGCTGCGCAGCAATATGATGCCCTATTATCCTCTGGGCGTCTATAAGGATGTAACAAAGGAGGATGCGGTATGAGCATGGAAAAGGACCTGAACATTGTTCTGGCCGGTTTCGGCGGACAGGGCATTCTGTTTGCCGGAAAAGTGCTGGCCTATGCCGGTTTGCAGGAGGGAAAGGAAATTTCCTGGCTGCCCTCTTACGGTCCCGAAATGCGCGGCGGCACGGCCAATTGCAGCGTGTGTATTTCCCACGAAGCCATTGGTTCTCCTCTGGTGGTAACGCCCAATGTGCTGGTGGCCATGAACCTGCCCTCTCTGGACAAGTTCATTGACGCAGTGGAGCCCGGCGGACTGGTGCTGGTGGACAGCAGCCTGATTGAGAAGAAAGTGACCCGCACCGATGTGACGGTGTGCTATGTGCCTGCCACCCGGATGGCGGAGGACAACGGCATGAAGGGTCTGGCCAATATTATCCTGTTGGGCCGTCTGTATGCAGAGCTTCCCTTCTGTTCGGAAGAAAATCTGGAAGCGGGCCTGAAAAAGTGCATTCCTGCCCGGAAAGCCGATATGCTGGCGCTGAACCAGCAGGCATTTGCTCTGGGACAGGGGACAAAAGAATAAAAACGCAATTCCGCGGTTTTCTCTTTGGGAAAGCCGCGGTTTTTCTTTTTGATGGGTGCAGAATATGGGGTTTTACATTCCACAAAGCAACAGACAGAGCAACAGTATTTCTGAATTTTGAATATTTTCTATGTCAAATATCCGAAGGAAACTTTCTTCATGTGGAAAACTCTTGCACCTTTACCACAAAAAAAGCAGCATTTCTTCGGTGTTTCGGCGAGTATATAATTCCGAAAAAGAAAAAAATCTCTTTTTGTCTATGATATACTAAATTTAAAATGCAATTTCAGCTATTATTGTTAAGTATTTAACAAATAAGCCGCGGCAAGCTGCATAATTGTGTGCAGGGGGAGAGCCTTTGGTTTTTATGACAATTGTAGCTGCCGTTTTTGTTCATTTTTAATCAATTACAGGGAGGAAACAAACGTATGCAGAAGCGAATTACCAATCTGCCTTTTAAGGGTACGCCGGAGCAGGAAGAAAAGCTGCGCGCCATTATTGCCGAGCACAAAGGCCAGCAGGGCGCGGTCATGCCGGTGCTGCAAAAGGCACAAGAGGTCTATGGCTACCTTCCCATGGAAGTGCAGGCCATGGTGGCCGAGGGTCTGGGCGTGTCGCTGGAAGAGGTTTTCGGCGTGTCCACCTTCTATTCCCAGTTTTCCCTTACCCCGAAGGGACAGTACAACATCTCCATCTGTCTGGGCACCGCCTGTTATGTCAAGGGCGCAGCCGCTCTGATGGATAAGGTGACGGAGATTCTGGGCATCCAGCCTGAAGAATGTACCGAGGACGGAAAGTTCTCGCTGACGGCCTGCCGTTGTGTGGGCGCCTGTGGTCTGGCTCCTGTGCTCACCGTCAACGAGGATGTGTATGGCCGCCTGACCCCCGATGAGGTTCCGGGCATTCTGGCCAAGTATCAGTAAACGGCCATGCGGGAGCTTTCGCTGAACGTAATGGATGTGGCGCAGAACTCCATCACTGCCGGGGCATCTCTCATTGAGATTCTGGTGGAGGAGGACCGGCAGAAAGGCGAGTTGGTCATTTTCATTATCGATAATGGAAAAGGCATGAGCGAGGAACAGGTGCAGCGGGTCATTGACCCTTTTTACACCACCCGCACCACCCGGAAGGTGGGGCTGGGGGTGCCGCTCTTCAAAATGGAAGCGGAAATGACCGGAGGGGATTTTTCCATTCAGTCACAGCTGGGAAAGGGAACCACGGTCCGGGCACGGTTTGTCACCTCTCATGTAGATATGATCCCGCTGGGCAACATCAATGACACCATACTATTGCTGGTTTCCTGCAACCCGGAACGGGATTTTCGTTTTGTCCACCAGGTGGACGGGAGAGAGTTGGAGCTGGATACCCGCCAGCTTCGGGAAGTACTGGGGGAGGATGTGCCGCTGAATGACCCGGATGTGGTCCAGTGGATTCGCGGCTATTTGCAGGAACAGTCAGACTTATTACAAGGAGGAGAATCGACATGAAATCTTTGGCGGAATTGCAGGCAATTCGCGATAAAGCAAGAGCGCAGATCAGTCTGCGGGAAAATTCTGACAACAGCATCCGCGTGCTGGTGGGCATGGCGACCTGCGGCATCGCGGCCGGTGCACGCCCTGTCCTCACCACCATGGTGGACGAGGTGGCAAAGCGCCAGCTGAATAATGTGGTCGTCACCCAGACCGGCTGCATTGGCATCTGCCAGTTTGAGCCTGTGGTGGAAGTGGTCACCCCTGACGGAGAAAAGACCACTTATGTGAAGATGACCCCGGAAAAGGCAGTCCGCGTGGTCAACGACCATCTGGTAAACGGCAATGTGGTGACCGAGTACACCATCGGTGCCAACACTTGATAGAAGGAGGTTGCAGAAATGTTTCGTTCTAACGTACTGGTGTGCGGCGGTACCGGCTGCACCTCCTCCAACAGTGAGCTGATTATTCAGCGCCTGAAAGAGGAAATCAAGGCAAAGGGCCTTGAAAAGGAAGTCAATGTGGTTCGTACCGGCTGCTTTGGCCTGTGCGCCCTTGGCCCCATTATGATCGTTTATCCCGAGGGCTCCTTCTACAGCATGGTGACCCCCGAGGATGTGCCCGAGATTGTGGAGGAGCATCTGCTCAAGGGCCGTATTGTGAAGCGCCTGCTGTATCAGGAGACGGTGCAGGACGACAACACCATCAAGTCCCTGAACCACACCCCCTTCTATGAGAAGCAGAAGCGTGTGGCGCTGCGGAACTGCGGCGTCATTAACCCCGAGAAGATTGACGAATACATCGCTGTGGACGGTTATGCCGCTCTGGGCAAGGCCCTGACCGAAATGACCCCGCAGCAGGTTATTGATGAAATCACCAAATCCGGCCTGCGCGGCCGCGGCGGTGCAGGTTTCCCCACCGGAAGAAAGTGGAGCTTTGCCGCTGCCAACCACGCTGACCAGAAGTATGTCTGCTGCAACGCCGACGAAGGCGACCCCGGCGCATTCATGGACCGTTCCGTGCTGGAAGGCGACCCCCACGCTGTGCTGGAGGCCATGGCCATCGCCGCTTATGCCATTGGCGCAACCCAGGGCTATATTTATGTCCGCGCCGAGTATCCCATCGCCGTCAAGCGCTTGCAGATTGCCATCAATCAGGCCCGTGAATACGGCCTGCTGGGCAAGAATATTTTTGACACCGATTTCTGCTTTGATATCGACCTGCGTCTGGGTGCAGGCGCATTTGTGTGCGGCGAAGAAACCGCTCTGATGACCTCCATCGAAGGCAAGCGCGGCGAGCCCCGCTGCCGTCCGCCTTTCCCGGCTGTCAAGGGTCTGTTCGGCAAGCCCACCATTCTGAACAACGTGGAGACCTATGCAAACGTTGCCCAGATTATCCTGAACGGCGCCGACTGGTTTGCTTCCATGGGCACCGAGAAGTCCAAGGGCACCAAGGTGTTCGCTCTGGGCGGCAAGATTAAGCACACCGGCCTGGTGGAAGTTCCCATGGGCACCACCCTGCGGGAAATTGTCGAGGAAATCGGCGGCGGCGTGCCGGGTGGCCGTAAATTCAAGGCAGCTCAGACCGGCGGTCCTTCCGGCGGATGTATCCCCGCGGAGCATCTGGATGTGCCCATCGACTATGACAACCTGCTGGCCATCGGTTCCATGATGGGCTCCGGCGGCCTGATCGTCATGGACGACACCACCTGTATGGTGGATATCGCCAAGTTCTTCCTGGAGTTCACCGTGGACGAGTCCTGCGGCAAATGTACCCCCTGCCGCATCGGCACCAAGCGTCTGCTGGAAATCCTGAACAAGATCACCAGCGGCAATGGTACACTGGAGGATATCGACCGGCTGGAAGAGCTGTGCTATTACATCAAGGAAAACGCCCTCTGCGGCCTGGGTCAGACAGCTCCCAACCCGGTGCTGTCCACGCTGCACTTCTTCCGCGACGAGTATATCGCTCACGTCACCGAGAAGCGCTGTCCCGCCGGTGCCTGCAAGGCCCTGACCAACTATTACATCGAGCCTGACAAGTGTAAGGGCTGCACCCTGTGCGCCCGTAACTGCCCGGTGAACGCCATCAGCGGCACCGTGAAGCAGCCTCATGTCATCGATACCAGGAAATGTATCAAGTGCGGCGCCTGCATGGAGAAGTGCAAGTTCAGCGCCATTGTGAAGAGATAAGAAAGGAGTGTGCCTGAAATGGAAAATATGGTCAATATGAAAATCAACGGCATGCCCCTCTCGGTGCCCGCCGGTTCCACCATTCTGGAAGCTGCCCGCTATGCCGGAATTGATATTCCCACCCTGTGCTTCCTGAAAGACATGAACCAGATTGGCGCCTGCCGTATGTGCGTGGTAGAAGTGAAAGGCGCCCGTTCTCTGGTTGCGTCCTGCGTATATCCGGTGAACGAGGGCATGGAAGTTTTCACCAATACCCCCAAGGTGCAGAAATCCCGGAAGCTGACGCTGGAAATGCTGCTGTCTGTCCATGACCGCCACTGCCTGTCCTGTAAGCGCAGCGGTACCTGTGAGCTTCAGGCTTTGTGTCAGGAGTTGGGCGTGGAGCAGGACGACCGTTTTGACGGCGACGTGCCCGACAGCATCCTGGACGAATCCTGTGACCATCTGGTGCGGGATAATGCCAAATGTATCCTCTGCCGCCGCTGTGTGGCTGCCTGTGAGCAGCAGCATGTGGGCGTCATCGGCCCCAACGGCCGCGGTTTTGATACCCATATCGCCTGTGCTTTCGAGCGTCCCCTGTCTGAAACTACCTGTGTCAACTGCGGTCAGTGCATCGTGGCATGTCCCACCGGCGCTTTGCAGGAAAAAGACCAGTGCCAGCAGGTTATGGATGCCATCAACGACCCCGAGAAAATCGTCATTGTTCAGACCGCGCCGTCCATCCGCGCAACTCTGGGCGAATGTTTCGGAATGCCTATCGGTACCAATGTAGAGGGCAAAATGGTGGCTGCTCTGCGCCGTCTGGGCTTTGATAAGGTTTTCGACACCGACTTCGGCGCCGATATGACCATCATGGAAGAGGCCACCGAGTTCATCCATCGTGTGAAAGAGGGCGGCCCCCTGCCCATCATCACTTCCTGTTCTCCCGGATGGGTCAAGTTCTGTGAGCATTACTTCCCCGATTTGATTCCCAACCTGTCCACCTGTAAGAGCCCCCAGCAGATGACCGGCGCTCTCATCAAGACCTGGTACGCCCAGAAAGAGGGAATTGATCCCAGCAAGATCGTGTCCGTCTCCATTATGCCCTGTACCGCCAAGAAGTTCGAGGTGGGCCGTGACGATCAGGATGCAGCCGGTATGCCCGACGTGGATATCGCCCTCACTACCCGTGAGCTGGGCCGCCTGATTAAGGCTGCACAGCTGAACTTTGCCCGTCTGCCCGATGAGCAGTTTGACGACGCCATGGGCGTTTCCACCGGTGCAGCTACCATCTTCGGTGCAACCGGCGGTGTGATGGAAGCCGCTCTCCGTACAGCTGCGGAAGTGCTGGAAGGCAAGCCGCTGGAGAAGGTGGAGTTCAACGAGGTGCGCGGCACCGAAGGCTTCAAGGAAGCCACCTACAAAGTGGCCGGCATGGATGTGAAAGTCGCTGTGGTCAGCGGCCTGAATAATGCCAACGCCCTGCTGGAGAAAGTCCGCAGTGGAGAAGCCGATTACCAGTTCATCGAGGTCATGTGCTGCCCCGGCGGCTGTGTCAACGGCGGCGGTCAGCCCATCCAGCCTGCAACGGTTCGCAGCTTCACCGACCTGAAGGCCCTGCGCGCCAAGGCTCTCTACGACCAGGACGCCAATATGCCTCTGCGCAAGAGCCACGAGAACCCCATCGTGAAGAAGTGCTACGAGGAGTTCCTGGGCGAACCCGGCAGCCATAAAGCTCACGAAATCCTTCACACCAGCTATGTGGCCAGAAAAAGATTCTGATTTTCCGGCTGGTATTCCCAGTAAGTGAACCATACCCGTACAGGACAGTTTCCAGCTGTTTTGTACGGGTTTTCTTTTTGAAAAAAGCCAGAAAAAGGAAAGAAATAAGAAGAGAAAGAAAAAACACCACCGGGCTGTCTCCAGAAAGGGAACAGCCCGGCAGTGTTTAAGAAATGAAAATCTGTAGGGGAAATAAAAAGTTACACGCTTCTCTTCTTGCGGGACAGAACCACAGCGCATCCGGAAGCGGCCAGCAGAGCCAGAGCAGCTGCATAAGGCATCATATTGTCGCCAGTTGCAGGAGTCTCAGTCTTGCTCTCGTCCTTGCTTTCATCGGAAGTTGCATCATCCTTGGAGGAAGTGTCACCCTTGCCGTCATCGGGCTTGGAGGTGTCGTCCTTGTTATCGCCATCGTCAGGATCGGTAGCGTCATCCTTCACGCTCAGGTTCTCGATGGCTGCATTCAGTTCGGAAACTGCATTGTCAACCACGTCCTGATCGTCTTCGCTCAGGCTTTCGTCAGCCAGAACAGTGTTTGCGGTCTTGAGGGCAGCCTTGAATACGGCTACGCTCTCGTCGGTGTACTTGCTCAGGTCAATATCATTGGCCTTGTTGATCAGGTCTTCCAGGTTGGACTTGTCAGCCTTGAAGCGCTGGGCCAGAATGGCGTTCAGCAGAGCGTCAGCTGCGGGCTGCACGTCCTCTTCCATGGCGTCGCCGTCATTGTAGACGTTCTTGGCAGCATCCAGTGCATCCAGCAGCTGCTGCCAGTTGGTGTCCACATACTTGTCGGCGTTAGCAACCATCTCGTCGGCCATGTCAATGAGCATCTTCAGGTTGGTCTTGTCGCCCTGCTTCAGGCCCAGACCGTGGATTGCCTCCACCAGGTTGCTCCAGGCGGTGTTGATTTCGTCCTGGCTGGCATATGCATTGTCAAGAACCGTCTTGGCAGCTGCTTTTGCCTCTTCAAACTTCTTCACAGCGCTGTCCACAACACCTTCGGTGCTCTGGTTCAGTGCATACTCATAGGTCTTTTCCAGCAGGGACTTGTTGGTCTTGGGAGGCTCGCCGTAGTAAACGCGGGTCTTTTCAGACACATTGCCGTTGAAGTCTTCCAGCTGAATCTCAATATAGCCATAACCGTCTTCATTGGTGGTCAGATTCAGACCGGTCAGGTCGTCCACGCCGCGGGTCACGTTGTTCTTCAGCACGTTGCCGTTGGAATCCCATGCGGTCAGATGCCACCAGTCATAGACCAGCGGGTTCTGAATCTTCCAGCTGCCCTTGGGAATGCTCTTGGAAACAACACCCTCGTAGGGATCGCAGTAGTTATCGATCAAAGTACCGGAAATATCGGTAGAAGAAATCACATTGCCCTCTGCATCCAGATAGGACAGACGCAGATAATAGTTGCTGCCGTCGGTGACAGGGACCTCTACAGTGCCGGAAACAGCGTCTTTTGCAAACTCGGCGGTGTAGGTCTCGGTGTTGCCTGCATAGTTGTAAGGCAGGGTTATGTCAGCGCGGATGGAAGCATAGTCCATGTCGGGGTTGGTCCAGGAAACATTCAGAACGCCGTCGCCCTCTTCTACAGCCAGATCAGAAGCAACTTTGTTCAGATCGCGGGCAATCACAGCAGCTTCGCTCTCAACGCCGTTGGCGCCTTCAGCGGTTACCTTGAAGCTGACAACGCCCTCGTTGTCATACAGGGACTTCACATAGTAGTTGTCGTCATAAATGCCGCCCATGTACATCTCGGTGCCGTCCTCGAAAACAGCATAGACATTGTACTTCTGGACGTCGTCATAATCAGCCAGATCCCAGGAGAGGTAGGTCTCGTCGGTGTTGAAGGCGCGATCGATGGTCAGTCCGGTGGGAGCTGCGGGAGCATTGTCGTTGTCGGTGATGGAGATCTCGCCGATGTTCATCTGATAATCGGCCAGCTCTTCGCCGTTGGGATCAAATGCCAGACCGAAAGCAGCCAGAGTTCTGCCGGTATAAGCGGACAAATCCAGAGTTTCGGTGGTCCACTCGGTGGACTGTTTGCCGGAGTTGTTGACGGTGATGTACTCCACGGTTTCGGGAGCGTCTTCAAAGATCAGGCCAACCTTCATCTGGGAAGCGTCGTCAGCAGTGGTCTTGAAGAAGGTGATGTCCAGCCTGGAGTTCTCGTTGATGTCCATCTTGGTCTTGTACAGACGCAGGAAGTGCTCTGCGGACATGGGACCCTTTGCAACCAGAGAGCTGCTGCCGTCATAGCCGCCGATCTGGTTCAGCTCAAATGCGGGGTTGTACTTGGCGCCATAGTCGAAGTCAAAGTTCAGAGTGGCTTCGGAACCATCAGAAGTCTCATACCACCACTGCCAGGTGGGCAGGATGTCCTGATCGTTGATGTTGGACCATTCATGGTCATTGGAAACTTCGCCATTCTTGAAGTACTGCATACCGTGACCGGTGTTGAAGTTGGTGACGAAGTTGGAGCCCTTGATAACGGAGCGCTCGGAGATGAAGGCTGCCATGCCGGGCCAGGACTGGAAGTCGCCATGCACAGAACTATGTCCGTCATACTCACCTCTGGTGGGATCGTTGGCGGTGTCATAGGGGTTGGTGTCTGCATCCAGAATGGCCTGCAGGAGCTGCTGACGCTCTTCATCGGTGTATTTGGTGGTGTTCTTGTTCAGGAAAGTGACACCCTCTACGACATAGCTGTCATCGTTTGCATAGTAGGGCTGGTTCTGAGAACCGGACCACCAGGTGCGCTCACGGGCGAAAACATACTTCTGATACTCGGGATCTGCCCGGCGGTTCTCGTTATAGGAGTTGTTGCCGGTGTGGCCGAAGACCTGTTCGTCCAGATGTGCCCAAACAGTACCTGCACCCAGGTTTGCGATACCGGTGCGGGGAACCAGATTTTCGTCCATCAGATTGTTCAGAGAGCCGCGCACACCGGAGAAACCGGTCTGACCGGCTTCCAGAGTCTGGAAAACAGTTTTCCGTGCATCTAGGCCCAGGGAGTTCATGATATTGACGGAGCCGTCTACCATGTCGGTGCTGGGACCGGGGTTCATGTACAGGGAGTTGGCGGCGATGGTGTCGTCGTCGGTGCCCTTAATCCAGTTGCTGAAACCGGAGGCATCTTTATTGTAATAGTTGATGCTGCCCCAGGAGCTCTGGTTGTTCTGGCCATACAGATTGGAAGCATAAACCTGAATGTAGATGCCCTGTTCGGTCATCTGGCGGCAGAATTCCTCATATTCCGGCATAAAGTCGGCGGGAAGGGTTTCTTCTGCGTTGATGAAGTAACCGTCAAAGCCGTACCATTTGGCGATTTCAACCAGCTTGTCCGCGGCGGGGAAACGGCCGGTTTCATCCCGGAAGATCAGGTCGTCGGTGTGTTCCTGACGGGGGAAGAAGATACAGCCCAGAGACTGCACGCCGTTCTTATGAGCGGCATTGGTATAGGCCGGGTTGGGAATATTCAGGATGCCGAATTCATAGGCACGCTCCCACCAGCCGGCTTCCGGGTCAAACAGAGAGTCAGGGGTGGGGTTGGTGACAACACCGTGCCAGGAAGCACGATAGTCCAGATACTGCCAGAAATTGAAAACGTACTGTGCGAAATCGTCGTTG
>CAJMOI010000023.1 GCA_905215105.1 uncultured bacterium | reverse complement strand
AGGAGACAGCCAGCAGGACGCCAGTTCGTTTCATAGTGCCCTCCTTACAGATGCCAGATGTCATCGTTGTATTCCTGAATGGTGCGGTCAGAGGAGAAGAACCCGGCCTTGGCGATATTCACCAGGGATTTTTTCGCCCAGCCTTTCCGGTTCTCATAATCCGCCAGCATTGCTTCCTTCACTGCGATATATTCCTTGAGATCCAGCAGAGTCATGAACCAGTCCTTGCCCACAATCTCTTTATACAGGCGGCACAGGGAATACACGTCGCCGATGCGGATCATCTTTTTGTCGATAATGAAGTCCACCAAATCAGCGATCTCCGGGTCGGAGTCGTAAATGGCGGCGGAAGAATAGCCCTTGGTATCGTACAGCTTGATGACCTCGTCGGAGCTCTTGCCGAAGGTGTAGATATTGTCCTCGCCCACCAGTTCGCCGATCTCCACATTGGCGCCGTCCTGAGTGCCCAGCGTGATAGCGCCGTTGAGCATGAACTTCATGTTGCCGGTACCGGAGGCTTCCTTGGAGGCCAGGCTGATCTGCTCGGAGATATCGCAGGCGGGAATCACCTTGGCGGCCTTGGTCACGTTGTAGTTCTCGATCATAACCACCTTGAGCCAATCCCGCACATCGGGGTCGTTGTCGATGATCTGGCTCAGGCACATGATAAAGTGGATGATATCCTTGGCAATGGTGTAAGCAGGAGCCGCCTTTGCGCCAAAGATCATGGTAAGGGGACGGGGCGGCAGGTGTCCGGCTTTGATCTGCTGGTATTTATACACCGCATACAGGGCGTTCATCTGCTGGCGCTTGTACTCGTGAAGGCGCTTGACCTGAATATCAAAGACGGAATCGGTGTTGATCTCGATATTCTGGGTCTCCTTCAGGTACTTGGCGAGCTCTTCCTTGTTTTCCTGCTTAATGGCCAGCAGTTTTTCCAATACGGCTTCGTCCTCGGCAAAGGGCAGCAGCTTTTCCAGCTCCATGGCGTCAGTTTTAAAGCCGGGACCAATCAGGCTTTCCACATAGGCCGCCAGAGAGGGGTTGCAGTGGAGCAGCCAGCGGCGGAAGGTGATGCCGTTGGTCTTATTGTTAAACTTCTCGGGATACAGGTCATAGAAGGGCCGCAGCTCGGACTCTTTCAGAATCTCGGTGTGCAGGGCAGCCACGCCGTTAACGCTGTAGCCAAAGTGGATATCGATATGAGCCATATGCACCCGATCGTCTTCATCGATAATGGCCACTCTGGGATCATCGGAAATCTTTTTGGCGCGCTTGTCCAGTTCCTTAATAATAGGCATAATCTGAGGAGCGACCTTCTCAATGAATTCAGCAGGCCACTTTTCCAGCGCTTCTGCCAGAATGGTGTGGTTGGTGTAGGCGCAGGTCAGGCTCACTTCCTTCACGGCCTCGTCCATGGTCAGGCCTTCCTTCACCAGCAGACGAATCAGCTCGGGGATAATCATGGTGGGATGGGTATCGTTGATCTGTACCGCCACATACTCATGCAGACGGGCAAGGTCGCCGCCCCGCTCTTTGGTCTCCTTCAAGATCAACTGGGCGGTGCTGCTCACCAGGAAGTACTGCTGGTACACCCGCAGCAGACGGCCCGCCTCGTCGCTGTCGTCGGGATACAGGAACAGCGTCAGGTTCTTGGGGATATCGGTCTTATCAAAGGAGATGCCGTCCTCAATAATGGATTCATCCACGCTGGGGGAATCGAACAGGTGCAGGGTATTGCGATGTCCGCGGTAGCCGGGCACGCAGATGTCATACATGACGGAATCCATGGTAAAATCGGCAAACTCCACAGTAAAATGGACACCGGTATCGGTGAGCCAGCTGTCGGGGGTGATCCAGGGATTCTTTACCTCGCACTGATGGTTGTTTTCCAGCTTCTGATAGAACAGGCCGTCGTGATAATTGAGGCCCGCGCCGTCGCCGCACAGGTTCAGGCTGGCAATGGAATCCAGGAAACAGGCGGCCAGACGTCCCAAACCGCCGTTGCCCAAGGAAGGCTCGTTTTCGGCTTCCTCGATCTCCGTCAACTCATGGCCGTAGCGGTGGAGCAGCTCTCGGGCTTCGTCAAACAGCCCCAGGTTGATGAGGTTGTTGGAGAGCAGCTTGCCAATGAGGAATTCCGCGGAAACATAATACAGCTTGCGCTTTCCTTCGTTTAGAGGCATATCCGCCATTTTATCCCGGGTAAAGGTCAGCAGGGCGATATAAATTTCCCGGCTGTCCGCCGTCTCCAGTGTTTTATTGAATTTCTCTTTGAGAATTTTCTGCAATGCCTGTTCCATCATCGTTGTCTCCTCTCAAATGCAAATATCGTTTCGTTCCAGCTGTTCCGCCGCCCGCAGCAGCTCGCCCACGCTCCACGCCTGGGCAAAGCACCCTCGGGATACGGTAGGCGTTTCGCCGTCATAGATCTCCGGTAACTGTCCGGCACAGCCCTCCCGCAGCGCGGGAAGCAGGGCTTCCATCTGATTTTTTACCTGACGGGCTGCTTCGGCAGAATGGCTGTGTACTTTCAAATAGGCCAGATAATAGGCTCCCAGCGGGAAGGGCCATACCGTCCCTTGATGGTAGGCCAAATCCCGTTCTTCCTGCGGCCCGCCGTAAGTGGGGTGAAAATCCGGGTCATTGGGGTCCAGTGTGCGCAGGCCTAGCGGGGTGTAGAGAGCTTTTCCCACTGTCTCCACCACCTGTTTCTCCTGTTCGGGTTCCAGCATGGTAAAGGGCATGGACACCGCCCAGATCTGGTTGCAGCGGAGCTGTTCCTCATCGGGCCCGCCGGAAAGCACATCCCGCAGGCAGTGCTTTTCCTCCCACCAGAATTTCTCCCGGAAGGAATCCCGGACTTTGCGGGAAAGTTCCCGGTACGGTGTACCATCCCTGCCTGCCAGGGAGGCCAGTGCATTCATCACACAGGCGGCGTTATACCAGTAGGCGTTGATCTCCACCGGCTTGCCGTGGCGCGGCGTGGGAAGATGCCCGTCGATACACACATCCATCCAGGTGAGCTGTTCCAGCCCGTCCCCGGCGGAAATTAGCCCATCTTCCTCCATCCGGATGTGGTATGCTGTGCCTTTTTGATAGCTTTCCATGATCTTTTCAATAGTGGGGTACGCTTGCCGGACAAAATCGCTGTCTCCGGTATACCAGTGATACAGATACACACAGTTGATAAATAGCAGCGCCGCGTCCACGGTATTATACAGGGGTTCGCTCTCTCCTTCCGGGAAAAGGTTGGGCATCAGACCGTCCCGCTCATGTTCCATGAAGGTTTGCAGGATGCTTTTGGCCTCCTCAAATCGACCAGTGGAAAGGGTACAGCCGGGCAGGGCGATCATGGTATCCCGCCCCCAGTCGGCAAAAAAGGGATAGCCGGCCAGAATGGTGCTGCCGCCGGTGGAATCCCGTCGGGCAATAAAAGCGTCTGCGCTTTCCGCCAGCTGGCAGGCCAGTTGGCCCTTTAGGCCGCACCGGGTAACCAGCGCTCTTCTGCGCTGCTGCGCCTGATACAGGATTTTTTCACAGCACAGGGGTGATTCTTCCAGAGAGAACACCAGTTCCAACAGGCCGGTGTGTCCGGGGGGAACTTCTTTCTCAATAGAAAGTACCGCAGCCGCTTCTCCAGTAGACCGCCGGCCGTCGCAGATGTCATAGGAATAAAAGAGGGTTTCTTTTTGCAGAGGTTCCTCGGCCAGCAGGCCATTAGTCACCACACGGAGCCGAAGCCCTGCCGCTTCCACGGTATCCCCCTGCACCAGAAATTCCGTCTCCGGCGCAAGGTCTTCCCCTTTGGGCGCAAACTGCATCCACGGACGTACCTGCAGGATACAGGACTGGGATGTTTGATTACAAATTCGGTACTGCACGGCCACGGTGTTTTCCCCGTGAACCATAGCCATCTGTTTTTCCACCCGCATCCCCTGCCAGTCGAAGCCCCATCGGGGAAGGCCATCCATTTCCATAAAGGAAAGGTGTTTCCAACCGTCCTCCGGCGACCCTTTTGCAAACTGCTGGGTGGAAAGGAAGGTGCTTTCTTTCCCGGCAGAAAGGCTTTCCTGCAGCCGGTGTACCACATTCACCCGATAGTTGGGCGCTTTGGTGCAGGCCATCAGCACCGCATGGTCGTTCCGGGAGGCTTCCCCGGCAATGGTCATGGAGGAAAACCCGCCCAGACCGTTGGTCAGCAGCCAGCCGCTTTCCCGGCTTCTCTCCATACTGGAAAACTCCTGCTTGCCATAAAGAAATTTCATAGAGACCCCCGCTTCCTTGTTTATTTTTTGCCCAGAATCACGGCCGAGACCGGCGAAACCGTCAGCTGTGATACCGGGTGCTCCTCCTGCCAGAGGAAGCTGTTTTCTCCGTCTGCCAGCAGGAACCAGCCTTCTCCCGGGGAGAGGGGCTGTGGGGTTTGCGATGCGTTATATACCAGCAAAAGCTGCCGGTAATTGCCGCCGGTGTTGTCCAGCAGCACCTGTACACAGCCGGGACGCAGAATTTCGCTCTGCAAAACCCGTTTTCCGGCTGTTTCCGATTTATCCCACAGGGCAGGCAGCGTTTTGCGAAGAGCAAACAGCCCGCGGTAATAGTCCGCCAGTTCCCGGTTCTGCCATGCCCGCTCCCAGTCCAGACGGTTGAGGGTGATGGGTGACCGGTAGGTGTTGGGGCTGCCCTGCTTGGTGCGCCCGAATTCCTCTCCGGAAAGGAGGAACAGCCGCCCCTGACAGGTACAGCAGACAGCCGCCGCCAGCCGGTTAGCCCGGAGCACGTCAGGGGAAAAACGGTCATATTGCTTCTGCGGGTCCAGCGTGATGACCAGTTTGTCCCACAGCGTCAGGTCGTCGTGGCAGGAAAGATAATTGATGATTTGGGACGGAGCAACAGCGGAAAATTTTTGATGCTTTCCGCGCCAACCGGAAATGCTGTGAAGAATATCCTTTTCCAAATGGGCGCCGCCGTTGGCAAATCCTTTGTCCTCCGGGTCCATGACGGAGCCTTTGACAGTATCCCGGATACCGTCGCAGAACGCGCCAATCTGGGTATCCAACAAGGGAAGATGTTCTTTATCCGCAAGCTGGAATCCCGCAGCCAGAGCGGTTTTTCCGGCAGACCAGGGTTCGCCGTAAACCAGCTTTTCTCCCCGTCCCCAGCGGTCGTCCAGCGCTTTTCGGATAGATTCCATCAGCTGGGTATCCAAAAGGCCCATCAGGTCAAACCGGAAACCGTCCATGTGGTATTCCTCCGCCCAGTACAGAACGGAATCGAGAATATACTTGGCACACATGGAGCGCTCAGAAGCAATGTCGTTGCCGCATCCGGAGCCGTCAGAAAACGTTCCGTCCGGATATTGCCGGTAATAATAGCCGGGCACCGTCCGTTCCAGCCAGGAATCCCGGTGATAGGTGTGATTATAGACCACATCCATAATGACTCGGAAGCCGTTCTGATGCAGGGACTGCACCAGCTCTTTCAGCTCCCGAATCCGGACTTCCCCGTGTGCCGGGTCGGTGGAATAGGAGCCTTCCGGCACATTGTAATTGACTGGGTCATAGCCCCAGTTGAAGCTGCCTTCTGGATTTCCTTCGTCTACCGAGCCAAAATCATAGACCGGCATCAGCTGTACATGGGTGATGCCCAGCCGTTTCAGCCAGTCAATTCCGGTGACATGTTCTCCGTCATGGTAAAGTGTTGTGCCGGTACAGGAAAAGGCTTTGTATTTTCCCCTGACTTTTTCCGGAAAGCCACCGCTTTCCGCCCAGGAAAATTCCCGGACATGAACTTCGTAAATGATATCCTCCGGCTGTTTCGGTGGGGGCACGTCCTTTTGCCAGCCTTCCGGATTGGTGCGGGCAAGATCAATGACCATGCTCCTGCTGCCGTTGAGGCCGCAGGCACGGGCATAAGGGTCAGCGGTTTCCTGCAAAATTCCCTGCACCGTGACCGCATAATCATAGTATACACCATCCAGATTCTCAGGGGAAGACCAGAACCATACGCCGTTGGATTCTTTTGAAAGGTTTATGCGAAAAAAGGCATTGTCCCCGTGTCCGGTTCGATAAAGCCGCAGTTCCACCGACTGAGCGGTGGGAGCCCACAGCCGGAAGGAAGTTCCTTCCGGACTGCAGAAAGCTCCCAGTGCGCCGTCATAGTGGTATCGGCTGGCAAATTCTTTGCTGTTGAATCTTTGCCGCAGCTTTTCCATTTCGTTCTCCTGTTATCCTTTCACTGCGCCAGCCATGCCGTCAACATAGTACTTTTGCAGTTTGAGGAACAACAGAGCAATGGGAATAGAGATCAATACTGCGCCGGCCGCAAAACAGGTGTACCAGCTGTCGATATATTCTTTTTCCAGCATCTTCCACAGGCCAATGGCCACGGTGTACTGGTCGGAGTTGGCCCGGCAGATGACTTTTGCAAAAATGAAGTCCACCCATGGGCCGATAAAAGCCGTCAGAACGGTATAGATGACAATGGGCTTGCTGAGGGGAAGAGTGATTTTGGTGAAAATCTGACCGCGGGTGCAGCCGTCAATGAGGGCCGCTTCGTCGATGGCATAGGGGGTGGTATCAAAGAAGCCCTTTGCAATCTGGAAGCTCAGCGCTGCGCTGCCGGAATAGCAGAGAATCAGGGCCAGACGAATCATGGAGCCCTCGCTGAGACCCACTGCTTTCAGGATGAAGTATACGGCGATCATGGACATAAAGCCCGGGAACAGTCCCAGCACCATGGCCATGTTCATGAAGGGCTTGCGCATCCGGAAGTGAATGCGGGACAGGCAATAGGAAGCGGACAACACATAGAAGCTGGAGAGAATACAGGAGCAGATGGCGATAATCAGGGTGTTCATGAACATCTGGGGGAAGTTGAGCACCGTAGTATCGGTAAACAGCCGGATGTAGTTGTCAAAGGTAAAGGACTGGGGGAAGAAGGTGGAAACATAAGAGCCTTTTTCCGCCCGGAAGCTGGTCATCACGACCCACAGCACCGGGAAAACCCAGATTGCTGCCAGAATGGCCAGAACGGTATGGACAATAATGTTGTTGCGGAGCTTTGCCGCCTTTGCGCTCTTTTTCTTTGCCATGATTAGAATCCTCCTTCCTCTTTATAGGACTTGCTGTGACGATAGGTGACCAGTGCGCCGATGGACAGGATAATAAAGGTCAAAATACCGACTACTGCGCCCACGTTATAGTACTGTTTGTCCACCGTCAGTTTGTACAGCCAGGTAACCAGCAAGTCGGTGCTGCCTGCGGTGGAGGAAAGGTTGGTGACCGGGTCGCCGCCGGAAAGCAGATAGATCACGTTGAAGTTGTTGACATTTCCGGTGAAAGCGGCAATCAGATAAGGGGTGGTGACATAGAACATATAGGGCAGGGTGATGTGGATAAAGGTTTTCACCGGACCTGCGCCGTCCACGGTGGCGGCTTCATAAATGTCGGCGGGAATGTTTTTCAAAACACCGGTGAGCTGGAGCAGGGTATAGGGAACGCCTACCCAGATGTTGATAACGATTACGGTGACTCTTGCCCAGGTGGGGTCAGTGAAGAAGGGGAGGCTGGCGTCGGGAGCAATAACGCCCAGGCTGCGCAGCAGCACGTTCACAGCGCCTTCCGGCTGGAGCATGGTGCGCATAATCAGCAGAGAAACGAACATGGGAACCGCGCTGGAGAGCACGAAGCAGAAACGCCAGAAGCCCTTGGCATGGGTTTCCTTGCGGTTGATGACGATGGCCAGAATCATACCGAAGAAATAGTTGGTGAAAGTTGCGAATACTGCCCAGACCAGCGTCCAGATCAGAACGGACCAGAAGTGCTGCCCAGCACACTGTTGGAATCGAACAGGGCGGCGAAGTTTTCCAGGCCCACCCAATCAAACAGCACCAGATGGTTGTCGATACGGCTGTAGTTGGTGAATGCCATGCAAATCATGAAGATCAGCGGCAGAATGGTGAGAGCCGTGATAAAGAAGAGAGAGGGCGTCATCAGCAGCCGATAAATATTTTCATCAAAGAGACTGCGGATATCTTCGATAAAATTGTTGACGTGACGGCCTTCTTTGGCAAAGCATTCGGCGCGATAGGCGCTTTTTAAAGTGCCGCGCCAAATCCAGAACATAATCAGCGTGAGTAAGATGGTTGCCACACCATAGAGGAGCAGCAATACAGACTGATCGCCCTGGGTGTACAGATAAACCTGCAATTCCTCGTTCCAGACCTCTTCCTGTTCCACGCTGCCCAGTGTGACCAGCATTTGCAGGTTGTAAAAACCGGACTGGATCATGAACCAGATGTAAGCGATTTCTGTTAAAAGAAAAATAACGCCTTTCAGATACTGTTTATGGACGAGATTTCCAAGACCCATGACCAGCGCTGAGGCACGGGTTGCGGTTCCGCCAAGACGGAACGCATTGAGACAGGTATAAGGGGTAGCGCCTTCCGTCTTTTTCCGTTTCATAATACCACCTCGTTTTGTCAAATTCCGTCGCTGTTCATGGCGTCTTCCATGGCCTGGGTCTGTTCGGCGGCATTTTCTTTGGTCACATCGCCGTTCCGGATGGCCTTACCCATGTTTTCCACCGGTGTCCAGCAGTTGTTCATCTGAGAGACAAAGGGCTGAAGAATCGAAGTAAAGTTAAAGGTGTTGTTCTGAGCCTGTACCAGCGGGTCTGCGGCGATTTCCGGATCTTCCAGCAGCTCGGTATTGCAGGGAATCACGTTGCGCAGCTCATAGTGGAGCTGCTGTGCTTCTGCGGAGCCCAGATACATGGCCAGTTCAATGGATTGTACCATATAGTTGGTGTGGGTGTTTACGCCAACGGCTTTAGAACCGGCGTAAGCATACATCTGCTTTTCTTCGCCGTTCAGAGTGTAAGTGGGGAGGGAGGTCACGCCCATATTATCGCCGAGGATTTCTTTAATGGCGTTGGCTTCCCAGGAGCCGGTAAACATGGCGTTGATGCTGCCGTCGCGCATACCGGCCAGGCCGGAACCGTCGGCATCGATTTTAAAGTTGGGGTTTTTGACCAGATCCAGCAGATACTCGGTCACTTCCGTTCCCTTGTCTCCGGCAAAATCTGCGCCTAGCTCTTCCTGAGTGCCGTCGCCGAACAGGGTGCAGCCGTTTCCGAAATAGAAAGCAGGCAGATACCAGGAGTTGGTGAGGGGGAAAGAAACAACGCCTTTTTCCAGCATCGTGTCCAGATTCTTGACATCTTCCTCGCTGAATACGCTCTTATCATAGAACATATACCAGGTGTTGGTGGTAAAAGGTACGCCGTAAATATCCCCGTCCACGGTCAGAGAGTCCAGCAGTTCCGGGCTGTTGGTGGCTTTCAGTTCTTCGGCATATTTACCGCCGAATTTGGCCAGTGCGTTGGCATCCCGCATGGTGGGAACACCATCGTTGGGGAACATGAATACATCGGCGCTGGCATCGGCATCCTGTGCAACTGCGACGCCGGCGCTGGCTTCATCGGATACACCATAAACGAAAGTGATATCCCATTCCGGATGAAGCTCTGCAAATTTTTCACAGCAGGTTTGCAGCCACTGTCCGCTGTCTTTTGACTGATCCTCTGACGGTGACCAAACCATCAGGCGGACTTTTTCCTGTCCCTCACCGCCGGAAGCAATGCCGCAGCCGGTCAAACCGGTCAGAAGCAGGGCACTGGCGCACAGCAGGGACGCAAACTTTACCCATCATTTTCCCATGACTTGATGACCTCCTCTAAAATGTTTCGTAAAGTTTCGCTGGTAAAAATATACATCTATTTTTTTCTATAGTCAAGATATTTTTTCGACTTTTTCCCCAATTCGTCCATGTTGTACAAGTGTATTTTGCTGGATTAGGTAAAAACTACCAACCAAAACCCGGTACAAGCGTCCTAAACTTTTCGAAACAAACGTCTTTTCGGAAAATAGAATTTGCTTTTTTTGCCAATTTCCTTATAATAGAAGGTGAAATGTGTCAAAAAAGAAGGGAGGGTCTCCTGGTTTGACCCGGATTGAAGATATTGCTAAAAAGCTCGAAATCTCAAAAAGTACAGTTTCCAAGGCGTTGAACGGTGCTTCCGATGTGAGCGAAACATTGCGAAAAACCGTTTTGGAAACGGCGGTAGAGCTGGGATATTCCCGTTCTACCCGGAAACGGGGCGCAAAACAGCTGTGTATTTTCATCGAAAATATGGAGTATGAGAGCCCCAACGATTTCGGTCACGATATTATCGTGGGCTTTCGAAAAATGGCAGAACCGGCCGGATATATTGTCGCCATCGAAAAGCTGACGGATCATCTGCAAAAACACAATGCCTATGATGAATATATGCTCCGACGCAACTATGTAGGGGGACTGTTTTTGGGAATGCCCCTGTCCGATGAGTGGCTGCATCAGTTTCGCAGCAGCCAAACTCCTGCGGTACTGCTGGATAACTATGTAAAAGTCAATCCCAATACTGCATACATCGGGGTAGATAACAGCGAAGGAATGAATCTGGCGGTTTCCTATCTGAAAGAGCAGGGCCACCGGAAAATCGGCTATCTCAGCGGTGCGCTGGGCTCTTATATCAATCAGCAGCGATACAGCGCCTTCTTTCACGCTTTGCGAAAATATGGACTGCCGGATGATCCTTCTCTCGGCGGTAATGCCTATCTGTTTTCCGACTGCCTGCAAAAGCATCTGCCCCGGCTGTTGAAGCAGGGGGTCACGGCGATTGTGTGCAGCCATGATTTGCTGGCCCATACCGTGATGCTTCATTTACAGGAACTGCATATTCAAGTGCCGGAGGATATCAGTATTATCGGATTTGATGATCTGCCGATCTGCGCCTATACCATGCCGCCGATGACCACTATCCGGCAGGACCGCACACAGATTGGAAAAAGCGCCTATTATGCCCTTTCCAGTCTGATGCAGGGAACGCCGATCAGCACCTTACTGCTTCATGCACAGCTGATTGTACGGCAATCCACCGGCCCCGCTCCGGAAGTGCCCTATGGTCTCAGAGAGAAAAAATGACAGCAAAAAACCACCGCTTCTATCAGTATTACTGACGAAAGCGGTGGTTTGCTTTTGTATGGAATTGATTACTGACCGGAAGTCTTTTTCTTCGCTTCCAGTTCCATTCTCCAGTCGGAAAGCTGGATCAGAGGGCTTTCAATGGCAGCGTCCACAAATTCATCGGTAGTCATTAGATACCAGTGAGAGGGGTCCAGCGTACCGTCCAGCGCCCGGAATTCATAGCCTTCCTTCTGAGCGGTTTCGATGATTCTGCCAACCTGGTCCAGTGTGCTTTTTTTGCCGAAAATATTGTGCATCAGAATGATGTTGCAGCCCTTGCGGATGGCATCCATGGAGTTCTGATAGATGGTTTCTCCGGGAACATTTCCTCCGGATGCATCACCGGAATCACCGTCCCAGTCGTAATAGATGAAGCCTCGACGGGTCATTTCCTTGATAATGTCCTGATAAACCTTCTGGTTATAACCGTTTTTGCTGCCGCCGGGGAAACGGAAGAAGTTGGCGGGCTCCTTTCCGGTCACTTCTTCAATGTCCTTGTACATCTTATAGAAGTCATCCAGGAAAGCATCCACAGAAGAATATACTTCATTCATGACATGGGAATAGGTGTGAACAGCGACCGTATGTCCTTCATCTACACAGCGCTTCATCAAATAAGAGTATTTTGCCTGATAGTCGGACTGATGGCAATTGAAAAAAGTTGCCTTGGCGTTGTGCTCTTTCAATACGTCCAGCAAAGGTTCGGTCAAATCACTGGGGCCGTCGTCAAAAGTGAGGTACACCACTTTTTCAGAGTCGTCCAGTACTTCCAGTTTCGGACGGTCTTTCACATACAAATCGGGATATTTTTTCTGATAGGCGGGCGCATCTTCGGGAATGGAGATTTCTGTTTCGGAAGAAATCGACTCGTTTCCGGAAGATTCAGGAGCACTGCTTTCGGGAGATTCCTCCTGGCTTTCACTGGCGTCGGAAGAAGAGCTTTCCTTGTCTTCAGAAGCAGACGGTTCCGAAGCGGAAGGACCGGACTGTACCGGGCCGGAAGTAGGCACGGCCTGATTGCCTGTCAGCAGGACAATTGTAAAAACAATTGCTGCAACAATGCAGACTGCACTGGCGATAATCGTCGCACGGCGGCGAATCAGCTTTTTGCGATATTGGGGGCTGTAATGACGGTGTTTGCTGCTCATTTTCTTTTCTCCTTTTTGGGGACCTTTCCAAAAACGACACTTTTTGCACAGCGCCGCCGGCAGTTGAAAAAAGTGGGAAACGTCCCGTTCCGTGACAAATTTTACAGGCAAAATCCTGTTGTGAACATCGATTATCGTAACACAAACTTCGAGATTTGTCGAGCAGGAAACAAAATCTGTAACGAATTGTTTTTATTTGTAATGATTTTGTTACCAGGTTATCCCAGCGTGACATCCAGAATCATCATCAGCAGAAAACCGCCCATGACGCTGAGAGTTCCGCTGTTGGAGTGCTCTCCAAGGTGTGCTTCCGGAATCAGTTCTTCTACCACTACATACATCATGGAACCGGCGGCAAAGCTGAGAAGCCAGGGCATCAATGGCTGAATGCTTCCGGCGACCAGTACTACCAGAATTCCGAAAACAGGCTCTACAATACCGGATAGTGAGCCATAGAGAAAGGATTTTACGGGCGAAATTCCTTCCCGACGAAGAGGAAGGGAAATGGCGGCGCCTTCCGGAAAATTCTGAATGGCGATTCCTACGGAGAGCGCCAGCGCGGAGGCCAGAGTCACGGTTTCGCTCTGCTGCTGAAATGCAAGGGCAAAGGCCAGGCCTACCGCCATGCCTTCCGGGATATTGTGCAGGGTGACGGCCAACATCATCAGGGTGCTGCGGTGCATGGAGGAGGAAATCCCTTCCGGCTGTTTCAGCCCCGGGTGCAGATGGGGCAGTACGGCATCCATCAATGCCAGAAAGGCAACACCCAAGGCGAATCCACCGGCTGCGGGAATCCATGGGGGAAGATTTAGTGCTTCGGCTTCTTCCATGGCAGGGGAAAGAAGTCCCCATACAGAGGCGGAAATCATGACACCGGCGGCAAATCCCAGAAAAATCCGCTGTATACCGGGCTTGATCTCCTTTCGGAAAAGAAATACCATAGCCGAACCCAAGGTCGTCATGAAAAAAGGGAGCAGCGTTCCCAACGCCGCACCGGTTATCAGATTCATAAAATGCTCCTTTCCATGATTTTCCGCGCCATGCAAAACCGATCCCATTGAGCAGAGCCCGGGCAATGATGCAGTGTCCTGCCACATTGGGGTGAATCCGGTCCCAGTTGATGGAAGCGGGATGATATTCCTGAAAATATTCGTCGAAAGCTGCCTGCAAATCAATGCAGGGGAGGTGATTTTCTGTGGCGATTTCCTCTACGATGGCGCCGTACTCATCCATTCTGGCACGCATGGGGTCCTGACGGTTGGGTTCCATCATATAGGGGGTCATCAGCACCATTCCTTTGACAACCGGCAGAGTTTCGGTTACCAGCCGGGACAGTGTCTGACGATATTCTTCCGGGGATACATGGTCTTCCACCATTTCCGGAGAATCGAACTGCCGCCAGACATCGTTGATGCCGATGAGGACGGTCACATAATCGGGTGCAAGGTCCAGTACATCCGTTTGCCACCGTGCAGCCAGATCTCGGGAGGTGTTTCCGCCGATTCCCATATTGATCATCCGAAGATGCAGCGTGGGGTCGGTTGCCCGCAGCAGTCCATCTACGATTCCCACATAGCTTTTTCCAATCGCGCCGAACAGTCCTTCTCCCACAGGCCGGGCCCGCTCAAAGTCGGTGATGGAATCGCCGATGCAGACAATTTTGCTTCCTTTTTCAAACAACAGTGCCATGATTTTCCTCCTTAAAAAGCAGGGGAAGGCCCCGGAAACGGACCTTCCCCTGAAGATTACTTATGGGTTCCGATAAAGACGATTGCAAGAACGCCGGGGCCGGTGTGTGCGCCGATGATGGGGCCGATTTCGGAGAGATAAAGCTCCTTGGGATGATAAGCAGCTTTGACTTCCCTGCAAAAATCCTTAGCTTCGTCTTCACAGGCAGTGTGAACGACCCACATAATGCTTTCCTGCGGATTGGGGCAGGTTTCACCGATTTTCTTCATCAGGAATTCGATTCCCTTTTTCCGGCCGCGAACTTTGCCGATGGGTTCCAGTTTGCCTTCCTCCGTTACGCGGATCAGGGGTTTGATGCCCAGTGCAATACCGGCCACTGCCGCAACAGCGGGCAGACGTCCGCCGCGATGGAGATGCTTCAGATCATCCACCAGTACCCAGTGGCAGACCCGGTCCCGGGTATCTTCAACCCACTGTGCAATCTCATCCATAGTGGCGCCCTCCCGCATCATGCGTACGGCATTCATTACCAGAATTCCTTCACCGGCGCTGGCGCAGCGGGAGTCCACACTGAGAACCCGACGGCCGGGGAATTTTTCTTCCAGTTCCCGAGCCGCCAGACAGGAGCCCTGCCAGGTGCTGCTCAGGCCGGAGGAGAAGCAGATATACAGGATATCCTTTCCCTGTTCCAGAATGGGGGTAAAGGTTTTGCGGTAAACGGTTTGGTTAATCTGAGTGGTGGTGGGCATTTTTCCGGACTTGACACGGGTATAGAACTCGTCCATTGTCATTTCCCGCTCATCGGGATAGTGCATATAGCTGATATCATCGATCATGAACTCCATGGGAATCACGTCAATTCCCAGCTGCTGAACCATTTCGGGGGTAAAATCAGTGGTTACATCCGTAATAATGACAAAGTTCTGCTGATCCATTACCAAAAATCCTCCTGCAATTCAGTCACCCAATCGGGGTACATTTTCCTGATAAACGAGTGTTTGTTCCGGGTTTCTGCGCATTAGCGGAAATGCCCTCAAACTTTTGTTATTATACTCCTGTTTTCCTGAAAAAGCAAAACCTTCTTTGATGTTCAAAGGATTTTCGGCTGGTAAAACAGGGGGAGGCCCTTTACCGGTGGAAAAAGTGTCGCTTTTACCCTGTTTTTACACAAAAAAGCCGCGGCACCGAAGTGCCGCGGCCCAATGGATCTTGAGAAATCAATCAGTCTTCCTGGTCCCATTCCAGAATCTTGCCGGAATAGGCATCGATTACAAATTCGTATTCTACGCCGTTTTTATAGGCTTCGCCTTCATAGCAGTAGTAGCCGTCATCTTCATCCAGCTCCATGCTGCGGATGGTAGCGCCGGGCAGCTTGTTCAGCACAGCTTTCTCGGCCTTTTCGGCGCTGATCAGACCGCTGGTGCTGCCATGATGGTCATCGTCATGATGGTCGTCATCCCAATCCTGCTCCCACTTGATGAATTTTCCGGTTGAGGCGTTGATCTCAAATTCGTACTCATACCCATCCTTATAGGCTTCGCCTTCATAGATTTTCCGGCCGTCGTCATAATCCAGTTCGATTTTGGTAATGGTGGCGCCGGGGACTTTTTTCAGAACCAGCGTGCGGGCCTCGTCCATGGAAATCGATGTGCTGGGGGCGGTGGTGGGCTTGGGAGTAGAGGTAGAATTGTTATTGTTCGAGTTGCCGCTGGAGCTATTACCGGAATTGTTATCGGAATAATCGTCTTCCAGCTCCCATTTGCGAATGACGCCGTCGTCAGCTTTGACTTCGAACTCATAGAGTTTACCGTCTACCCGGGCATAGCCTTCATAGTACAGGATCCCGTCATCCTCGTCCAGAACCAGTTTGGTGATTTCAGCGCCGGGAGCTTTGGCCAGAATGATTTCCTTTGCTCGGGCTTCCCCGATTACATTGCTGGTGTCGATATTCACGCCATTGCGGTCTTCTTCCCACTTGAGAATGGTGCCGTCCAGTGCGTTAATATCGAAATCGTATTCCACATTGTTGTAAACAATTTCGCCTTCATAAACCATCACGCCGTCTTCCACGTCCAGTTCAATGGAAACCACGTCGCCGCCGCCAGCCTTAGCAATGGCGATTTCTTTTGCCTTCTCCAGGCCGATATAGGCGGTATCGTTGGCGGTGCCCACATAGTCATATTTCAGATTCCGGGCTTCTGCCAGCAGTGCCAGGTCGTTGATGGAAAGCTTGGCCAGTACGTCAGCAGACAGAGTGCTGTCGGCTGCGGTGAGCATCTGTACCCAGTAGGCTTTGCCTTCGGAAATGCCGTACTGTTCGGCCAGCGCTTTCAGTTCTGCGCTGCTGTTCAGAGACTGGGCAAACACGGTTCCGTTGACGGAAAGCTGCTGCAAACTTTCGTTGACACCCTGGGTTAATTCTTCCTGCAAAGCAACCCGTTTGGCTTCATCGTCGTTATCTACGCTGAGCAGAATGGAGTTGACTTCATCGGTGAAATATCCGTTCTGTACCATGGAGCCGATCACAGCGTTGACGGCGGTTTTCAGGTTCACGCCTTCCAGTTTCATGCCATCCAGAATGGTCTGTGCGTCATCGTTGAGAGGAGTGGCCCGAAGGACCTTTTCCTGGCGGTTGACTTCCAGCTCAATGCTGGGGTTTACGTCGATGCTCACAGCGGTATCCACTGCGAACTGGTACTGATATCCTGCGAATCCTCCGACAGCCAGCACCAGTGCGGCTGCTGCGGCAATGGCCCAATTGCGGACGGTGTGTTTTTTCTTCTGATTCTGCAAAGCCTGTGTCATATCGATCACGGTTCCTTTCTCCATGTTTCTGGCGGAAAGGATCTGGGGCAGGAGGTTGGGGGTTTCTTCCCGAACGGCCTGACAGAGCCGCTGTTCGATTTTCTTTTTGTCGAGTGCCATTTATCTCATTCCTCCTAACTGCTTTTGAAGTTTGGCCAGCGCCCGATGATATCTGGAAAGGGTAGTGGGAAGGCCGAGTCCCAACAGGGCGGCGATCTCCCGGTGTTTGAGCCCGGACACTGCGTGGAGCATCACAATCTGACGCTCTTCCTCCCCCAGTGTCTTCAGGGCGGTTTCCAAAATCATTTTGTTTTCTGTCTCTTCCGACAGAATGGCGTGGTCTGCTTCTTCGGGAATGTCTTCTGCTGCGGTTTCCCGTTTGGCCCGGCGGAGCCGCTGATAAGCGAGATTTCTGGTAATAGTCAGAATCCACGCCATCGGGCTTCCTACAGGCTGATACCGGTTCGCATTGGCATCAACAGCCAGAAACGTATCCTGCATGATCTCTTCCGCATCTGCACGATTCTTACTGATTGAAAGGGCAAAACCATACACGGCGCTGGAAGTCTTTTCATAAAGGGAAGCGAGCGCTTCACCCTCTCCCAGTGCGATTTTCCGGATGAGCTCCCTCAGCTCCTCCGCCGGGTATTTGGTCCCTGCTGCATTTTCCAGTGTTGACGTCAAACAAAAGAAAAACATGTTTTTTTATCCTTTCATCCATATAATGCATGACCGCGGCTTTTTATTGCAGGCTTTTCAAAAAAATCTGAAAAAATTTTTTTCGTCCCTTTTTTGTCGTGGTAAGCGCTCTCTTAAAGCTTTTCATAAATCCTTATTCAGTATAGCATTTCATGATTTTTCCTGCAACCGTTGATTTTTGCCTCGCTTTACTTTCCATGATTTTTCATTAGTTTTTTTGCGCTTTGGTGGAATGCTGATAAAGCGGGCCGTCTGTGCGGCAGAAAAGTGAAAATGTGCTGCGCTGGCCTGAAAACCGGGAAAAGGCCGGTTTATGGAGGTGATAGGTTTGAATTTTTATGGATTCAACAATAGCCCCGGCATTACCGGAGCCTTTGGATTCTGGCTGCCGCTGCCTGTCAGCCGGGGCTACCGGGAGCTTCCGCCGGAGATTCGAAGCGGAATTGAGGATCATATTTCCCAGGTGCAGTCGGAAGAGGACATGGATCGCCTGATTCATGAGCTGTATCTGCGCCGCTGATCGTCCCTTCAGCAAAAAAATCCCGTGTCTGCAAATCATGCAGACACGGGATTTTCGTTGTGATGGAATCAAATGAACTCAGCCGCGATGACTCCGGGCACTCTGTGCCGCAGGGATGGCCTGACCAGCCAGAGAGGGAACCACAACCGCCGTTTCGGTGCGGATACCAATGGAGGAGTACACCACCAGGAAAAACATACCGGTTTGCAGCCAGAGGATAGTGACGTCGGTCATGCCGTGAATCAGTGTCATAAAGGCCAGCACCGCCAGCAGAATGCCGGTGGAGGAGCTGATGCCCCGGCGAATCCGGGTAATCAGCGTCCGAAGCTGATAAAATGCATAAAAACCGATGAGGGAAGCGCCCACAATGCCGTAGTTCAGAACCGTATCGATAATCAGGTTATGGGCGTGATGGGTTGCATAGCCGTTAAACTGCATATAGATGGTTTCATAGGTCATGGGACCCTGTCCAAACAGGGGGTGCATCTGGATTCCCTGTAAAGCGGTCCCCCAGATGGAAAGCCGCTGATCCATGGAGTGATCCGCATCACCGGCACGGGGGAAGATGATGGGCAGAACGGTGAGGGCTGCAATGGCAGCCACAGTGCCCAGCGCTGCAAAGGTCCAGAAATACTTGTAGCGGCCGCGAAGCAGGAAGAACAGCAGCACACCGACACAGACAACCGCTGCGGCGGAAATACTGCCGCAGAAGTAAATGCCCAGCATGGCGCTTGCCATAACAATGCCGTAAAATACGCGGCGCTTCGGGTTTGCAAAAGCCCGGTACAGCGCAACCAGCGCCATAAATTCCATGAGCATACCGTAATAGTTGGGGTTGAAGCAAACGGATTCCACACGGGGTTCCAGATTCATTCCCCACAGATAAACATACTGCATGAAACCCACGGCCGTTGAGGACAGGCTGCACAGACAGGCCACATCCATCAGGCTGTTGAACAGCTTGTGAGTCATAAAGGAACGCATATAAAAAGCAGCCAGCAATGCGCAGGTCAGCAGGAGAGATACACCCACACCATAGAAATTCTGATAAATCAGGGAAACCATGGTCCAGGCAAATACCGCCGTAACAATCAGGCGGCTGTGAGGTTCCGCCATGGCGTAAGCCCGGCGTTCCCGATTCCAGAGGACATAAGCGGCACCGGCAGCGATAACAACGCCGGTGAGATAATAGGGGAGAAATATGGAAACCGTAACGGCAAATGCAAACAGCTTTTGATTTTTGACGGCTGATGTCGTTTGATGAATCATATCGTTCAAAAAACAAGCCTCCTTCCAAGTCGTTCAAAGGCACAATAGAGTGTCTTTGGCATACGGCCTGATGCCGAATTTTTTATCATCAGTTAAAGTAATTGCATGCGCATTTCATTCCAAGTTCTCATTATAGTCAGGTTTGCATTTGAATACAATCCCCAAATTCAATAGCTTTTTCTGAACACTTTCCCGGTTGATTTGGTGATCCCTACAAATAATCTTAAGGTTTTTTTAACAAACATACAATATGAAAAAAATTCACGACATTTTCAAAAAAGATCTGTATAATAAAAACTGTATGACCAACTGGAGAGGTGAATGCAGATGAACGACATACAGAATGGTTCTCCGGAGCGATTTTTTCCAGACCCGGCGGTGGGACTGAACCACGAACAGGTTGCGTTTCGTCGGGAGCAGGGGCTGGATAACAGCAGCGGCACGATCCGCACTTTAAGTGAAAAACAGATCATTCTGAAAAATATCATTACCCCTTTCAATATTCTCAATTTTATTCTGGCCGGCATGATTCTGGCGGTAGGTTCCTTTAAAAACATGCTGTTTATGGGGGTAATCCTCTGTAATATCCTGATTGGAAGCTTTCAGGAAATCCGGGCCAAACGCACCATTGACAAGCTTTCATTAATTGCTGCTCCCCGGGCTCATGTCATTCGGGAGGGGGAGACGCAGGAAATTCCGGTGGAGGAAATCGTGCTGGATGACATTCTGCTCCTTTCCGCAGGCGGACAAGTCTGTGCCGACTGTCTGCTGGTGGAGGGGGAATGTGAAGTCAACGAATCTCTGCTCACCGGCGAGTCGGACCCCATTGTCAAAAAGCCCGGGGATTTGCTCCTTTCCGGCAGTTTCCTGGTCAGCGGCGCCTGTCGTGCCAAAGTGGAGCATGTGGGCGCGGAAAATTATGCCAATAAAATTACCAACAGCGCCAAATATGTAAAAAAGCCCAATTCCGAGATACTGTTCTGGATCAACCGGATTATCAAATGGGTGGGATTCGGAATCCTTCCCGTCGGAATTCTGCTGTTCTGCAAACAGTATTTTCTGGCGGACATCTTGCTCCGGATAGAAATAGCGGAATGTATCCGTAAAACCTGATTCAAGCAAAG
>CAJMOI010000022.1 GCA_905215105.1 uncultured bacterium | reverse complement strand
TCGCCACTTTACCCCCGGCCCCGCGCTGGAAACCATAGTTTACTGCGGGCAGGAAGTCTCTCTGGGCTATGACCTGCTGTTTACCTGTGAAAATTTCCCCGGCCTGACCATTGGCGCGGAAATCTGCGAAGATTTGTGGGTGGCCAATCCCCCCAGCACCCGTCTGGCTATGAATGGCGCAACGGTGCTGCTGAACCTCTCTGCCAGCGATGAAACCATCGGCAAAGCCGCCTATCGCCGGGAGCTGGTAAAGAACCAATCTGCCCGTCTGCTGGCTGCTTATGTCTATGCCGATGCCGGTATTGGCGAGTCCTCCACCGATATGGTGTTTGCCGGACAGGATTTGATCTGTGAAAACGGCGCTCTTCTGTCCGAAAGCGAGCCCTATTCCACGGGATTTGTCTATGCCGATATTGATATTGAGCGGCTGTGTCAGGAACGCCGCCGCATGAATACCTGGACGGCTCCTGACGTGGAAGACCTGCTGTTTGAGATCGGCTTTACCCTGCCGGAAGCTTCTCTTCATACCCCGGAACGGGTTTTCCCCTGTCTGCCCTTTGTCCCCAGTGATACCGGCGATCTGGATCACCGCTGCCGGGATATTCTGGCCATGCAGGCCGCCGGTCTGCGTACCCGTCTGGCCCACACCCGCTGCACCTGCGCAGTCGTGGGACTTTCCGGCGGATTGGATTCCACTCTGGCCCTGCTGGTGACCGTCCGGGCCTTTGACAGTTTGAATCTGCCCCGCACCGGCATTCAGGCCGTGACCATGCCCTGTTTCGGCACTACCAGCCGTACCCGCAGCAATGCCGAAAAGCTGGCGGCAGAACTGGGTGTGTCCTTCTCTCAGGTGACCATCGGCAAGGCCGTGGAGCAGCATTTCTCCGACATCGGCCACGACCCCGATGTCCACGATGTGACCTATGAAAACAGCCAGGCCAGAGAGCGCACCCAGGTACTCATGGATATCGCCAATCAGAAAAACGGTCTGGTGATCGGCACCGGCGACCTGTCCGAGCTGGCACTGGGCTGGGCTACCTACAACGGCGACCACATGTCCATGTACGGCGTGAACGCCTCGATTCCCAAAACGCTGGTACGCTATCTGGTACGGTATTGCGCCCTCATCGGCACTCCTGCGCTGCGGGAAGTGCTGGAAGATATCCTCGATACCCCGGTCAGCCCCGAGCTGCTGCCGCCGGTTGACGGTCAGATTGCCCAGAAAACGGAAGATCTGGTGGGTCCCTATGAGCTCCACGACTTCTTCCTGTACTATATGCTCCGCTTCCACTTTGCTCCGGGCAAAATTTACCGCATGGCCCAGCGCTCTTTCGCGGGCACTTACGATGACGAGACCATCAAAAAGTGGCTGCGCACCTTCTATCGCCGGTTCTTTATCCAGCAGTTTAAGCGCTCCTGCCTGCCCGACGGCCCCAAAGTGGGCAGCGTGACCCTTTCTCCCCGCGGAGACTGGCGGATGCCCAGCGATGCCTGTTCCAAGCTGTGGCTGGACGAAATCGACCGGCTGTAAGGAGGCAGGCATATGGAAATCACCCTGCGGATAGCTTCTCCTGCGGACGCGGAAAAAATGCTGGCCATTTACGCCCCTTATGTGGAGAATACCTCTATCACCTTTGAATACGTCCCGCCCACCGTGGAAGAATTCACCCGCCGGGTGGAGCGGATTTTACCCCAATATCCGTGGCTGGTGTGTGAAGTGGACGGCGAAATTGCCGGGTACTGTTATGCCTCCGCTCATCACGAGCGCGCCGCTTTTCAGTGGGACGCAGAGCTTTCGGTCTATGTGGACAACCGTTTCCACCGGCTGGGCCTTGCGTCCCGGCTGTATGGGGCCATTACGGCACTGCTGGCGGCTCAAGGCTATTACCGGCTGTATTCCCTCATCACCGTTCCCAATCCGGTAAGTGTGGGGTTCCATCAGGCCCACGGCTTTTCCACCATTGCCACCTATCCCGCTACGGGCTACAAGCTGGGCGAGTGGCACGACATGATTGTCATGGAACGTCCCCTGCGTAAATTACAGGACGAGCCGGTGCCGCCGGTCTCCTGGCAATCTCTGGACGAGGAATTTGTGGCGCTTTGTTTGTCGCCGAAAGAGGAGTAAAGAGAAGTCAGAAAGAGGAATCGCCATGTATTTTCAGCGTCTGCTGGATTTACGGGAAGGACCTCTGTTCTCACTCCCTATCCAAAACAGAAGAAGCTATAAGAAAACCCGGAAGCACAAACTTCCGGGTTTTCTTATAGCTCCCCTAAAATAGCCACCGCCCGTTCCACATCTTCCTCTGTCAGACCGATACAGGGGTCTGTCTGGACATGGTGGGGTTTCAGCCGCAGCTTGTGCAAATCCAGATCCTCCAGAATCACATATTTTTTGACTTCCGGGTGCATTTGCAGCCACAGGAGAATCTCATCTCCCTTTGTCAGGCTGAGCCGTGGAATCAGATAGCTCTTTGTTTCCGACAAATCTTCCGTTTTTCCCGCCAGCGTCATTCCGTGTTTTTTCAAAAGGGCTGTCAGCTGCTGCGCTTCCGGGCGAATGGGCCGCAGGTGCTCATCCAGCCAGAACCGCCACCCGGAATGGAGTACCAGCTCCGCCCCGGTGCGGCGAACCAGCTCCCCCAACAGCTGTACCCGTTCTTCGTCGATTAACTGTCCGGATGCAATCTGTTTTCGGCTTCGGAAATCCGAATTCAGCACGCCATCCACATCCAGAAAAATCACTTTCACGCCTCATTCCCCCTTTTTGCTGATTCCTAAAAACCAGGGGCTATCTGAAAAGTCGAAATGATCGTCTTTACTATCGGCATCATGAAATGATGTCGTGCAACGCCAGCTACTGCGTTAAAAATACTCGGAATCCACAAAGGATTCCTGCGTTTTTTGCCTTGTATCTGTCTGTTGCTTGCGGAAAATCCATCCATTTCTTCGTTTTCAGAAACGCCCTAATCAGTTGGCTTTGACAAACCGCGTTATACATACTGTTAAACCCGAACAGTTTTCCACATGCGGTTGAATCCATGTGGAAAACCTCGTCTGGGATTTGCATAGAATTCAAATTTCCGATTTATACAAACCTCACAAAAACAGAACGGTATTCCGTACATTTTTCCTCTTTCCCTGCTTTTGACCTCTTTTCTCTGTGAAAAACGGCATACTTGCCCTGTATCTTCTTATTTCATAAAACAGAAGCCCGCTTCCTGGTTGGGGAAGCGGGCTTTTGCATGGTCAGATTTTGTTTCAGATACCCAGCAGTGCGGGAACAGCAGCCTTCATCTTGTCGATGATTGCCACAGAATCCTCGCGGCTGGCGCCCTTTGCGGACAGGTAAATCTTGATCTTGGGCTCGGTGCCGGAGGGACGGACAATCAGCTTGCTGCCGTCTTCCATGCGGTATTCCAGCACGTTGGACTTGGGCAGCGTGATTTCGGACTTCTCTTCGCCGTCATAGCGGACAGACTCCTTGTAGTCGCTCCAGCCGATGACCTTATGGCCTGCAATTTCAGCAGGGGCATTGGCGCGCAGAGTGGACATGATGCTCTCCATCTTCTTCATGCCGTCCTCGCCCTCAAAGCCGAAGTTGCACAGGTCATTGCGGTAGTAACCGTATTTTTCATACAGGGCATTGATGGCATCCACCAGGGTCATGCCCTTCTTCTTGTAATAGTAAGCCATTTCGCAGATCAGCATACTGCCGTCCACAGCGTCCTTGTCGCGGACATAACCGCCGGACAGATAGCCATAGCTCTCTTCAAAGCCCAGCAGATACCGCTCGGGATGGCCCTCTGCTTCCAGACCGGCGATCTGGTCGCCAATGTACTTGAAGCCGGTGAGCACGCGGCGCATCTCTACGCCGTAATCCTTGGCGATGGGGTCCACCATGTCGGTGCTGACGATGGTGGTAACGGCTACCGGATTCTCCGGCAGGGTGCCGTTTGCCTTCTTCTGGGAAGCGATGAAGTCCAGCAGCAGAATGCCGACTTCGTTGCCGGTCAGCAGCACATACTCGCCGTTCTGGTTGACAGCGATGCCTACGCGGTCACAGTCGGGGTCGGTTGCCAGCAGCAGGGTGGGCTCCACCTTTTCGCACAGTTCCAGACCCTTCTGCAGAGCCTCGCGGATCTCGGGGTTCGGATAGGGGCAGGTGGGGAAGTTGCCGTCGGGCTCGGACTGCTCGGGAACGATATGTACATCGGTGACGCCAATGCGCTCCAAAATCCGGGTGACGCACATTTTGCCGCTGCCGTTCAGAGGCGTGTAAACGATCTTCAGGCTGCCGTCAGTGCCGCCCAGAACGCTCTGGGACTGGACATCGTCCAGGAAAGCGGTAACGCAGTCTTCGCCGATCCAGGCAATCATGCCGCTCTTCAGGCCCTCTTCAAAGTCAACCTTCTTCACGTCTGCGAAAATATCCAGGCTGTTGATTTCTGCCAAAATCTCGTCGGCCATTTCCAGGGTGACCTGGCAGCCGTCGCTGCCATAAGCCTTATAGCCGTTGTATTTGGCGGGGTTGTGGCTGGCGGTGACACAGATACCGGCGTCGCACTTCAGATACCGCACAGCATAGGACAGTGCGGGAGTGGGCATCAGCTGGGGATACAGATAGGCCTTGATGCCGTTGGCAGCCAGAACCGCAGCGGACTCACGGGCAAAGGTATCGCCCTTGATACGGCTGTCGTGTGCAATGGCTACGCTGGGCACAGCGCCCTCTGCCTTGTGGTTGTTCAGATAGTTCGCCAGGCCCTGAGTTGCCTTGCGGACAGTATACACATTCATACGGTTTGTGCCTGCGCCGATCACACCGCGCAGACCACCGGTACCGAACTCCAGATTGCGGTAAAAGCGATCGTTGATCTCTTCCGGCTTTCCTTCAATTGCCTTCAGTTCCTCGGTCAGGTCGGGGTCGTCCAGAGACACGGAAAGCCATCTCTCGTATTCGTTCATTGGTAACACGTTCCTTTCAGCCGCTATGGCACGTATTTTTTCAAAACCATACCCTTTGGAAAACGTGCCGGACCCATTTCCGGACAGACGTTTCCTGTCTATAGAATAACACGGTTGTCCGTCAATGTCAATGACATTTCATGTTGATTTGCGTTATTTTCTGTCAATAATGTTTGTAACAATCCCCTGAGGGGTAATGTCAATGATGCCATAGGAACCATAGCTGCCCCGCAGACTGCCGGGGTTCATGATATACAATCCGTCCCGGTACACGGTTTCCGGAATATGGGTATGTCCATACAGGGCAATGTTGGCTTTGTTCTCTCTGGCAGCCTGTTCAAAATCATACGTTCCGTATTTCACATTGTAAACATGCCCGTGAGTATAAAAAATCCGCACCCCTTCTACCAGACAGTTTCCAGTAGACGGCAGCTTGGAACACCAGTCGCAGTTTCCCCGCACCTGCAAAAACATTTTGTGAGGGAAAAGATATTTCTGGGCTTCCAGATCCTGCTCCCCGTCTCCCAAATGAATGACAATTTCCGCTTTCGGCTGGGACTGAATCACTTTATGCAGGCCGTCTGCATCGCCGTGGCTGTCGGATACTACCAAAATTCTCATATACAAAAACCTTCTTCCCTTATCAAGCGGGGAACGTTTCCCCGGTTCTTTTCTTCTTCTGTTTTTGTTTCGATTTCTCTTCTGTTTCTATTTCATGTTTTCCCCGGCTGTTCCCATTCTATTCCCAAAAGCCGGGTTTCGTGTCATTTTTTCCTGTTTGCGGCATATCCTGCTGATAGAGGAGCATTGCGGTTCCTCGCCCTATTTTTCAGGAAAGGAAGAATGCCCGATGCCAACGCCCGATCAGCTGGAGCTTCTGCTCCGTCAGGCTTCCAAACAGCTTGGGGTCACACCCCAACAGTTAAAAAACGCCGCTCAGTCCGGCCAGCTGGACTCCATTATCAGCGGCATGAACGCCGGCGACGCCGACAAATTCCGGAAAGTCCTGTCGGACCCCAACGCCGCCAACCGGATGCTGAGTTCTCCCCAGGCACAAAAACTGCTGCAAATGCTTTCCAATCCGCCAAAAGGAGGAAAATAGAACCATGGACGATCTGGCAGGAACGCTTTCCGCATTTTTAAACAGTCCGGAAGGAAAAGCCCGACTGCAAAATCTGGCTGGGATGCTGGCACAAAATCAGGAGGAAGCGCCTGCCCCGTCCGGTGATTCCGGCGGTTTGTCCTCCCTGCTGGGCGCGTTGGGCGGTTCCTCTGAACCCAGTGCCATGCCGGATGCCTCCGCTTTGCAGCTGGTCACCCGTCTGGGACCCATGCTGTCCGCCGCCCGGCAGGAAGACGACCGTATCCGTCTGCTGAAAGCCCTCCGCCCTCTTTTGGGAGAAGAGCGCCAGAAAAAGCTGGATGAATCCATCCGCATTTTGCAGCTGATGCGGATGCTGCCCATGCTGCGGGAAACCGGACTGCTGTCCGGGCTGCTGTAAAAAGAGAGGGGGAGTTTGATGGCTGTCAACCGCACTGCTTCCGGACGTGATTCCGGAAACACGCCGCCGGAAGAGCTTCGCCGGATGCAGGAAGATGCTGTCCGCCGGGTTCACGAAATGCAGAACCGTGCCCGCAGCCACCTGCACCCTTCCGAACCCGCTCCGCCCTCCAGAAAATCCCAGGAATCCCCGCAAAAGCAGCAGTCCCGACCGGTTCCCGCGCCTGGACCGGCTTCTCTGCCGCCTGCTTCGTCTTGCCCACCGTCCTCCGCGTCCGTCACCGAACTTTTGATGAAAGACCCGGAACGCACCCTGATTCTGGCGCTGCTGATGGTGCTGGGCGGGGAAAACGCCGACCCGGAGCTGATGTTTGCCCTGCTGTTTCTGCTGTTATAGCCGTCAGGAAGCAGTGGAAGGCGCGCTGCCTTCCTCCGGCTCCCGCACCTGCTCCACATATTCGTTCTGCCCATCAGAAACCAGCACATACTCCATGTATTTCACCGGAGCCGGAGCTGCGTCTTCGCCGCTCTCTTCCCGCCAGCTGTCAGTGGGCGCCACATAGCCCACTTTCAAAACGGTTTTGCCGTCTTCTGTGCGAATACTCTCTGTATAGGGCATATAGCTGCTCTGGTTACTGTAGGGAGTGACATGGAACTGGTTGATGGTCTCGTCAAAGGTGAAAAAGTTTTCCTGTCCGCTGTCACTCAGTTCCAGCTCTGCCTGAGGGCCAAACAGGGCATGACAGGCATCGGACACATCCGCCAGAGGCACCAGCGTGCGCCCGTCCTGATCGTACTCCGTATAAGATGCGCTGTTATCGGAGAGGGCTTTCCACAGGGACGCACTGAGCACCATTTGCGGGTCCGCCGCTTCATAGGAAGAGAAGGGCTCCGGGTCCTGCATCACCAGCGGCTCCAGATAGTCGTCATAGGCCCGTTCCCGGCTGTCATCCGTTGCAATGGTATAGATCTGCTGTCCGATTTCCGTGGCCAGAAAGCCCACGCCTGTCAACGCCAGCAGCAGCACAATCACACCGGTAATCAGCGCCGGACGGCGATGGGTTCCCTTTGCCCGGAAAGCAGGGGCGTCCGGCTCTCTTTCCGGACGTTTCCGCTCCGGCGTTTCCTCGGTCTCTTCCTGCAAAAGGTCCAGCCCCTCCTGAGCGGCCTTTACTGCGGCCTGTACCGGAGACTCCTGTTTGGAAACGGTCTCGCTGCTCTCGGTGGGCGGGGTTTCCGGCTCTGCTACAGAAACTTCCCCGTCTGTGTTTTCAAACATCTCCCGATAATTGGAGGAAAGCACCTTCCCCTTGGGCGGTTCTTTTCCGGCGGAAGCCTTCTGCTTTTTTTCCTGTTCCATCCGCTCTTCTCCTTTCGTGGAAATTTACCGGATCTGGCCATTGCCCCGAATGACAAATTTCTGAGAAGTCAGCTGCCGGATTCCCATGGGGCCCCGGGCGTGGAGCTTCTGGGTGGAAATACCGATTTCTGCCCCCAGCCCGAACTCTCCGCCGTCGGTGAACCGGGTGGAAGCATTGACATATACAGCCGCCGCGTCCACTTCAGAGAGGAACCGCTCTGCATTGCGATAGTTTTCCGTCACGATACATTCGCTGTGTCCGGAAGAATAGCTTGCAATGTGGGCCATGGCCTCGTCCAGAGAGTCAACCACTTTTACGGCCAGAATATAGTCCAGATATTCCGTGGCCCAGTCCTCTTCACAGGCCGGCACACAGTCCGGAAGAATCTCCCGGGTCTTCTCACAGCCGCGAATTTCCACCTGCTTTTCGTCCAGCTTTGCCTTCATCTTGGGCAAAAATTCACCTGCAATGGCCTGATGTATCAATACAGTCTCAATCGCATTGCACACCGAAGGCCGAGAGGTTTTGGCGTTGAAAATAATGTCCGCAGCCATTTCCAAATCAGCCGCATCATCCACATACACATGGCAGTTGCCCACACCGGTTTCGATCACCGGCACATGAGAATTCTCCACCACAGCGCGAATCAGCCCCGCACCGCCGCGGGGAATCAATACATCCAGATACCCGGTCAGCCCCATCATTTCAATGGAGGAAGCCCGGCTGGTATCCTGCACCAGCTGGATGCTGTCACGAGGCAGTCCGGCGGCTTCCACTGCGTCCCGCATCACTTCGGCAATAGCCTGATTGGAGCGGAACGCCTCTTTTCCGCCTCGGAGAATCACCGCGTTTCCTGCCTTCAGGCACAGTGCTGCCGCGTCGGCGGTCACATTGGGACGGGCCTCATAGATGATGCCAATCACGCCCAGAGGGACGGCGACTTTCTCAATGCGCAGGCCGTTGGGCCGCACGCCGCCTTCCAGCACCTGCCCCACCGGGTCAGGCTGGGCCTTTACCTGCCGTACGCCGTCGGCCATCCCTGCAATCCGCTTTTCATTCAACGCCAGCCGGTCCATCAGCGAACGGGACATACCATTCTGTTCCGCCGCGAAAAGGTCTTCCCGGTTTGCAGCCAGAATTTCTTCCGTATGTGCCTCCAGCGCGGCGGCAATGGCCTCCAGCGCTGTGTCCTTCTGATTTCCGGCAACCGCCAGTTTTCGGGCCGCCTGCTTTGCAGCTGCGCCCATTTCTTCCAGTCTTGTCATTTTTGCGCCTCCCTCACATAAATACTATTTGATTTCTTATCCGAAAATTGTCCCAATCTGTGCCCCGTCAAATAATTGATACAGCACATGGGGGTCTTCTCCGCTGACCACACAGCAGGGAATCCCCTGCCGGTTGGCAATTTCTGCGGCTTTGATTTTGGTGGCCATGCCGCCGGTACCCCGGTTGGAGCCTGCCCCTCCTGCCAGTGCCCGGACTTCGTCGGTAATTTCCTTCACAACAGGAATCCGTCTGGCATCGGGATTCTTTCGGGGGTCGCTGTCATACAGGCCGTCAATATCGGTGAGAATCACCAGCGCGTCGGCCTCCACCAGCTGGGCCACCACCGCCGAAAGGGTGTCGTTATCGCCAAAATGGCTGCCCACCAATTCGTCGATAGCGACGGTATCATTTTCATTGACCACCGGGATAATCCCCAGCTCAATCAGCTCCCGGAAGGTGTTCTCAACATTGCGGCGGCTGCGGGGCTGTTCCACCACGTCGCCGGTGAGCAGCACCTGTGCCACCATCTGGTTATATTCCCCGAAGAGCTTGTCATACATAAACATCAGCTCACACTGCCCCACAGCGGCCAGCGCCTGCTTTTTCTCTGTTTCGGTGGGGCGCCGGGTCTGGCCCAGCTTTCCCATACCGACACCAATAGCGCCGGAGGTCACCAGCACTACCTGCCGTCCGGCATTCTGCAAGTCTGTCAGCACCTTGCACAGCGTTTCCATCCGCCGAAGGTTCAGTTTTCCGTTTTCATAGGTCAGGCTGGAAGTACCCACCTTGACTACCACGCGCTTTGCATCCTGTATCATCGTTTTTGTCCTTCTTTCCTTCTTTTCTTTTTGCTTTTCTTCTCCTAAAAACCTCTTAAAACCTGGCCAGCACCAGTGTGTCGTCCAAACAAATTTCCGTGTTGCCGTCGGGAATAATCGTCTCGTCATGGCGCTTGACCAGCACCACCAGCAGCCCTTTGCCGGTATCCAGCTCTTTCAGCTTCTTTCCCGACCACTTATGCCCTTTATCAATACTGATTTCGTACAAATACAGGTTCCGCCGGTTTTCAAATTCCCTTGCCGCCGCCACCAGCAAATCTCCCGGCAGGACTTCCGTCTCCCCATTGGGAATAATATTTTCCTCTCCCCGGATAATGACCACAATCAAAAAGCCCGTGGGCAGCGACAGTTTACTCAGCTTTTTATGTGCCATCCCGCTGTCCGCATCCACATGGATTTTGACAAAGGAGATGTTGCTGTCCTCCTGATAATCATTGAAGGTTTTCTGAATATCTGCGCACTGATCGATCATCCCCAGTTTTCCGGCGACCCACGGAAGCAGGGTTCCCTGCACGCCCAGAGAAAGCAGTACCACGCAAAACACCAAGTTAAAAATATTAAAGGTCATGTTCACCTGATGGAGAATCACATAAATGGCAAACACAATGGAAGCAACCCCCCGAAGCCCTGCCCAAGAGACGATTCCAATCTGCCGCAGGGAAGAGCGCACAGGCAATAGTACCGCCGACACGGCCAGCGGCCGCCCGATCACCGTCATAAATATCATAATCAATATGGCCGGTATCAACACCTGTGGAAGTTCCATCGGCGTTACCAAAAGTCCTAACAGGAAAAAAATCATCATTTGGGAAATCCCGGTCACAGCGTCGAAAAAGTGAACCAATTCCCGTTTCCCCGGGAAATACCGGTTTCCCATCAGAATCCCGCACACATAAACGCTCAGATATCCGTTTCCCCCCACCTCATTTGGCAGCGCATAGGCAATAATCGCGGCGGCAAACACAAAGATGGTCTTTCCCTGCTCCATGGAAAAGTCAAACCGGTTCAACAGCAGCACCGATACCCATCCCACCAGCAGGCCGCCCAATACGCCGAAAATCATCTGCTGCAAAAACAGCACCGGCACCGAAACCTGCTGTCCGGTAACCAGCGAAACCATTACCACCGTCAGCAAGTAGGACATGGGGTCGTTGGAGCCAGACTCCAGTTCCAGCAGCGAGTCGGTATGGTTTTTCAGAGCCATCTTCTGGGAACGCAGAATATTAAACACCGACGCGGCATCGGTAGAAGAGAGCACCGCACCAATCAGAAAACTTTCCATCCAACTCAGCCCAAGCACATAATGGGAAAAAATCCCCACAAAAGCAGCGGTTAAAAATACGCCTGCACTGGCCAGAAAAAAAGCCCTGCCCACCACCGGCTTTGCCACATGAATATTGGTACCAAAACCGCCGTAAAACATGACTACAATCAAACAAGCGGAACAGATATTTTCCGAAATGGCATACTCGTTGAACACAATGCCCAACGGCCCATTTTCCCCAAAGAACATTCCTAGTGCAATAAAGATCACCAAAGAGGGAACCGGCAGCTTTTCCGCAAATCGGTGAAGCAGAACGCAGGCAACAATGACAATCCCTGCAAGCAACAGATACTGATTCATTTTCTCCCACCCCTCCTGTCTTTTAATCGCTTTTCAGTTACCATTTCAGTATATCATATTTTATCGCAGTACAGAAGAAAAATTTTGCCGCCACAGGGACTTTCCTTCATAAAAAACAAGGTCCCTGCTCAAACCAGAGCAGGGACCTTGGTATTTTCAATTAGCCGTTATGGCGGGGCTTATTGGTGTTGGCAATAAAGCCATTGCTTGCGCGGGGACGGTCGTCATGGCGGCGGTGTCCGTCACGGCGGTCATCACGGCGGCGGGGAGCATCAGAAATGGTGTTCTCCGGCACCATGCCGTCCAGATCGATGAGAGCATCACGGCGGGACAGGTTCAGACGGCCCTTGTCGTCGATTTCCAGAACCTTGACCTTGACCACGTCGCCCACATCCACCACGTCGGTGACCTTCTCGGTGCGCTTCACGTCCAGACGGGAAATGTGCACCAGACCTTCCTTGCCGGGAGCGATTTCCACAAAGGCGCCGAAGTCCATAATGCGGGTGACCTTACCGGTGTAGTAGGTGCCCGGCTCGGGATCGTTGACGATGGTATCGATGATGGTCATCGCGCGCTGGCACTTCTCCTGATCGATACCGGAAACGAACACGTGTCCGTCTTCTTCCACGTCCACCTTGACCTCGCACTCGGCGCAGATCTTCTGGATGACCTTTCCACCGGAACCAATGACCTCGCGGATCTTGTCCACGGGAATCACGGTGGAGAGCATCTTGGGCGCATACTTGGAGAGCTCCGGACGGGGCTCGGGAATGGCCTTGAGCATGATTTCGTCGATGATATAATCGCGGGCCTTGTGGGTCTTGAGCAGGGCTTCCTTCACCATCGCGGGAGTCAGTCCGTTGATCTTCAGATCCATCTGAATGGCGGTAATGCCCTTATGGGTACCGGCCACCTTGAAGTCCATGTCGCCGAAGAAATCTTCCACGCCCTGAATGTCCACCATGGTCATCCAGCGCTCGCCCTCGGTAATCAGGCCGCAGGAAATACCGGCTACGGGAGCCTTAATGGGTACACCGGCATCCATCAGAGCCAGGGTGCTGCCGCAAACGGAGCCCTGAGAGGTGGAGCCGTTGGAGGACAGAACCTCGGACACCAGACGCAGGGTATAGGGGAACTCCTCTACCGGAGGAATGACCGGCACCAGAGCACGCTCTGCCAGAGCGCCGTGACCGATTTCACGACGGCCGGGGCCGCGGCTGGGCTTGGTCTCGCCTACGGAGTAGGAGGGGAAGTTGTAGTGGTGAATATACCGCTTGGTTTCCTCGTCATCGATGCCGTCCAGCAGCTGGCAATCGCTGACCGGGCCCAGAGTCGCAACGGTGAGCACCTGGGTCTGACCACGGGTAAACATACCGGAGCCGTGTACGCGGGGCAGCAGTCCCACTTCGGCAGCCAGCGGGCGGATTTCGTCCATGCCGCGGCCGTCTACGCGCTTCTGCTCGTCGAGCAGCCAGCGGCGCACGATATATTTCTGAGTGCGATACATGCAGTCGTCGATGAGCGCTTCCTGCTCGGGGTAAATGGGATCAAAGTGCTCGTGCACCTTCTCGTAGATGGGCTTCAGGCGCTCGTCGCGGACGGTCTTGTCGTCGGTATCCATAGCGAACTTGACGTCCTCCATGGCGAACTCCTTGATGGCCTCGATCATTTCCTCGGGGGGCAGGTTGCTGGGATATTCAAACTTGGGCTTGCCGATTTCGGCCTGAATGCCCTTGATGAATTCGATGATGTGCTGGTTGGCCTTGTGACCGGCGATAATGCCGTTGTACATATCCTCGTCGGAAACCTCGTTGGCGCCTGCTTCGATCATGGCGATACGGGAATCGGTGGAGGCAACGGTGACGGCCATCTGGGAAACCTTGCGCTGCTCGGCGTTGGGGTTGATGACAAACTCGCCGTCAATGAGGCCCACGCTCACAGCGGAAATGGGTCCGTTCCACGGCACGTCGGAGATGGACAGAGCGATGGAAGTACCCACCATAGCGGTGATTTCGGGGGAGCAATCCGGGTCCACGGACATAACGGTGCAGACGATGGAAACGTCATTGCGCATATCCTTGGGGAACAGAGGACGGATGGGGCGGTCGATGACGCGGCACACCAGAATGGCCTTGTCGGTGGGACGGCCTTCCCGCTTCAGGAAGGAGCCGGGGATCTTGCCCACGGAATACAGCTTCTCCTCAAAGTCCACGGACAGAGGGAAGAAATCAACGCCCTCACGGGGCTTTGCAGCAGCGGTTACCGCCACATGCACCACGGTCTCGCCATAGCGGACCAGGCACTCGCCGTTGGCCAGCTGTGCCATTTTGCCGGTTTCCACAACCAGCGGACGGCCGGCAAATTCGGTTTCAAATACGCGGAATTTCTCGAACATTCAGCTTTCCTCCATTTCTTTTTCCGAAGAAGGCAGAACCGATTTAGCAATAAAACCAACGCGCAGCGCCTGCGCCCTCGTTTCACTGCTAAACACAGCTGTCCTTCTTCCAGAAACAATTTCAATACTTCTCACAGGGGTTCCAGATAGCCTAAAGGCAGGCGACTGAGGCCGCCTGCCCTTTTCAGCTTTCTGTGAAAAATTGCTTCCGCAATCCGGATTACTTACGGATACCCAGCTTTGCGATGATGGAACGATAGCGCTCAATGTCAACCTTCATCAGGTAGTTGAGCAGGTTGCGGCGCTGGCCAACCATCTTCAGCAGGCCGCGGCGGGAGTGGTGATCCTTGTTGTGGGTACGCAGGTGATCGGTCAGGTCGTTGATGCGCTTGGTCAGAACAGCGATCTGAACCTCGGGGGAGCCGGTGTCGCCCTCGTGCATTGCGTATTCCTTAATGATTGCGGTCTTTTCTTCTTTCAGCATTTGCAATTCCACCTTTTCTGCGGCAGTGCCGCCATAAATTTACCCTCATTCACAGAAAAAGGCTGGTGAACTCCCCGTGCGGGGCTTTACCCTTTATCCGGGAAAGGGGCTGTAACTGTAGTATTATAGCATGACGAGCTCTTTTTGTAAATCGTTTTCCGCCATTTACCGGGATTTTTTCCAGAACGGGTCTTTCCATTCCCGTTCCGCAATTTTTCGCGCCAATACGCCATTTTCCAGAATCTCATTTTTCAGCTGATCGAGACTGTCAAACTTCCGCTCCGGCCGGATAAAGTCCAGCAGCTCCACCGGGACTTTTTTCCCGTACAGGTCGCCGGAAAATTCGGGAATCCAGGTTTCGGACAAGGCGCAGTCGGAGCCCACAGTGGGCTTCACGCCGATGTTGGTGACGCCGTAATACTTTTGGCCCTCCACCTCCACCAGCGAAGCATACACCCCGAACCGGGGCAGCACATATCCCGCCGGAAACGGCTGGTTAATGGTGGGGGTTCCCCAGGTACGGCCCAACTGGCGGCCGTGGGTCACTTCAAAATCATAACCAAAGGGACGGCCCAGCAGCTGTCCGGCCTGCTGTACGTCGCCCTGTTCCAGACAGGCGCGAATCCGGGTGGAACTGACCGTTTCCCCTGCAACGGAGACCGGCGGCGTTACGGAAAGGCTGATTCCCTTTTCCCGGCACAGCTCTTTCAGCAAACCGGCATCGCCCCGGCCGTTTTTTCCAAAACGGAAATTAAACCCGCAGGACAGCGCCCGCACCCGGCAAACCCGGTACAGGGCTTCCACAAAGTCCTCCGGTTCCATGTCCCGAATCCGGTCGAAAGGCAGCAGATAGACCACTTCCACGCCCATTTCCTTCAGCAGCGCCAGCTTCTGCTCGTTGGTGGTGAGCAGGGGGACGGGCTTTTTTTGCAGGGAAACCGACGGATTCTGCTGAAAGGTGATGACCGCAGGACGCAGACCGGGAACGGAAAGGGTGTTTCCGATGACCTGACGGTGTCCCAGATGCAGCCCGTCAAAGCTGCCCAGCGCCGCCGCCAGCTCTCCTTCCGGTGTCTGTAAATCCTGATAGCATTTCATGGGAATCCGTCCTTTCCTGTGCTTGTGCTTTGTCCCCTTTAAAACAATTTGAGAATGGCAAGCCAGCCTTTTTCAGCCTGCACCTGTCCCAGCCCCAAAAATTCGCCCTTTTCTCCCCGGACGCGGACGATTTCCCCATCCGGAGGATTCTGTTTCCGAAATGCGGGAATCCGCTTTAAATCCAGCTGCCCGCCGTTGCCAAACCGGGCGGCCTGTGCGCCGGAAACGGTGATTGCCGGCAGATGAACAAACAGGCTCTCCACCGGGCGCAGCTTTTCTTCCAGCGTTCCGGCTTCCGAGAGGGCTTTCGCTTCGTCCAGCGTGATGGCGTCCGCCAGCGTAAAACCGCAGGCCTTTGTCCGGCGCAAAGCGGTCATCACGCCCAGCGAGCCCGCCGCTTTCGCCAGATCGGCAATCAGCGTGCGGATATAGGTTCCCTTGGAACAGGAAACCGTCAGTTTCCCTTCCCGGGTTTCTTCGTGATATTCCGTCAATTCCAGCTTGAAAATGGTCACCGGGCGGGCGTCCCGTTCCACTTCAATGCCCTTTCTGGCCAGCTCATACAGCCGCTTTCCGTCTTTGGAAACCGCCGAATACATGGGCGGCACCTGCATGATTTCCCCGCGGAAACGGGGCAGAAGGCTTTCCAGCAATTCCCGGGAAACAGGCGTGTCGCTGGTTTCCAGCACCTTGCCGGTGCTGTCTTCGGTATCGGTGGAAAGTCCCAGCCGAAATCCGGCCTCATACTCTTTATCGGTATCTTCCAGCAGAGAGGCGGCGCGGGTGGCTTTTCCCAACAGAAGGGGCAGAACACCGGTGGCCATAGGGTCCAGCGTACCGGTATGGCCGATTTTCCGCTCATGGCACAGGCGGCGGCACACCGCCACCGCGTCAAAAGAGGTGAAATCGGCAGGTTTATCCAGAATCAGTACACCGGTCACAGGCCGCACCTCTCCATCTGCTTTTGCACGGCTTCCAGCAGCAGTGCTTTCACTTCGTCAAAGCTCTTGCCGGTAAAGCTGCATCCTGCGGCTGCCGCATGTCCGCCGCCGCCGAATTCCCCGCAGATTTCCGCCGCATCCACCGGCGGGTTGGTGCGCAGGGAGACTTTCAGCATGCCGTCTTCCTTTTCGCGGATGGTCACACCCACCATCACGCCCTCCACCTGACGGGACATGGATGCAACGCCGTCCAAATCCCCTTCTTCCACAGACAGCTCCTCCACCAGAGAAGCCGGCAGGCACAGCACCGCGCATTTCCCGTCAAAATGGAAGGTCATGGACTGAAGCACATACTTTTCCACTTCCAGACGAGCCCGGCTCTTGGTATCGTACATTTGCCGGTTGATCTCGGCAGCATGAGCGCCCAGCTCCATCAGCTCTGCGCCCATACGGTGGGTACGGGGTGTGACATTGCCAAAACGGAAGCAGCCGGTGTCGGTAGAAATGCCGGTAAACAGGCAGTCCGCGATTTCCGGGGAAATCTCCACCTGCATTTCTTTCAGCAGCAGGAACAGCACTTCACAGGCTGCGGCCGCTTTGGGCTCCACATAACGTTCTTTTGCAAAATCGCCGTTGGTACCGTGGTGATCCAGGCACAAGTCCACCTTTTCCGCATAGCCTTCCAGATTCTTTCCGAACAGCTGGCGGTCGGCGATATCCACGCTCACAATAAATTCCGGCTCAAAGTCCTGCTCCTCCACGCCCTCAAAGAGAAACGCAAACTTTTTCGGCACCGGGTCGCTGCACAGGAACCGGGCTTTTTTGCCCAGAGAATGCAGCCCCCGCAGCAAAGCAGAAGCACAGCCGAGGGTATCGCCGTCGGGGGAGCAGTGGCTTAAAATCAGGATATGATCCGCGTCCAGCAGCCGCTGGGCGGCGGTATGCAGGGTAATATCCATCGAAATCACTCCTTCAGGTCATTGAGGATTTTGGAGATATTGGCGCTGTACTCGATGGAGTCGGTGGCCTTGAAAATCAGCTCGGGCACATGGCGCAGCTTGAGCTGATGGCCCAGCTCCCGGCGGATAAAGCCCGCGGCGCTTTTCAGGCCCTTGACAGCATTCTGGGCATGCTCCATTCCTGTCATCGAGCTGATATACACGGTGCAGTAAGAAAGGTCATTGGTGACCTCTACCCGCACGATGCTGATCATTCCATTCCCCTGTACACGGGGGTCTTTGACTTCCCGCAGGATAGCGGAAAGCTCCCGGCGGATATCTTCTGTGGTTCTTCCCATACGATGACTGGGCATAAACTTCCTCCGTTCTCTTCAATCAAAAAATCATTTTCACTTGTCAGCTTTGTTTTTTAAACCGGTTTCCGGTGTTGGCATAAATCAGCCCGGCGATGATGACAACGCAAAACAGGACGATTCCCCCCATGTGCAGGATGTCCTGTTTGAGCCAAATGCCCACTGCGGCAATCAGCCAGCCTCCTGCCATGGCAAAACAAAATTTCCCCATAAAGCGGCAGAGCTGTTTTTCATCCATTTCCGCCCGTTCCTCCGGCGAAGCGGTATTGTAGCCCGCAATGAGCATGGCGCCTTTTCCGCAGAGAAACACAATTCCCAGTATTGCCATAAAAATCACAATCATCAGATACGTGATCGCCATACAATCTCCTCCTACGTCAGGCCTTCCTGCGGCTTTTGTACACAGCCACACCGACAACCAGCAGGAGAATCAGTACAATCAGTCCGCCGCTGGTCAACAGCACCGGCCGCAATCCCCTCCACAGGACAAACTGAGCCGTTGGCAAATCTGCACCGCCAATAATGCCTATAGACGGTACCGTGGAGGGAATTTGAGACAGTGTATACACCACGATACAGGTACAAACTGCGAGAATACAGACAATTGCAATGGCACCGCCAATCAGCCATTTTTTCATAAAAGCTCCTCCTGTATTTCCGGGCGCATACAACTCCCTCCGTCACGGCTGTGCCGTGCCACCTCCCTCAAAGAGGGAGGCTATTGATGAGCCGGTTGTCTGCGTGAGTTTTATATGCGGGTACATTTCATCTCTTTTTCAGGAACCATTTTATCACTGCCAGAATCAACAAAATTCCGGCAGCAATCGCTCCATACAGCAGAATGCCGGTGTACCATGGCGCAGAGTAAAAAGCATATTGCTCCGGATGACAGCTGTAGTCCCAATATGCAAAAATTCCATAGCCCAGAAAAACGCCGAATACAGCGCCCATAATGATATTGAGCCAGTCATTTACGCGTTTTTTCATAGCGGACATCCTTTCAAAAGCAAACAGGGAGCCTCCCGCAAAGGAAAGGCTCCCCGAAAACACGTTCCTTATTCGGGACGATATTCCTCCATCATATAGGCTTCCAGAATATCCCCTTCCTTGATGTCGGAGAAACGCTCCAGGCAGATACCGCAGTCGTAACCGTCGGCAACTTCCTTCACGTCATCCTTAAAGCGGCGCAGGGACGCCACTTTGTCGTCGGCCACGATGATACCGTCACGCACCACGCGGACCTGTGCATTACGGGTAATCTTACCGCTGGTAACATGGCCGCCGATGACCATACCCACGTTGGAGATCTTGTAGGTCTCACGGCACTCGGCCTTGCCCAGTGCAACCTCGCGGAACTTGGGTGCCAACATACCCTTCATAGCGGACTCGATTTCCTCAATGCAGTCATAAATCACGCGGTACAGGCGCATATCCACGCCGTCGCGCTTGGCGTTCTCTTCTGCCACCGGGTCGGGACGGACGTTGAAGCCCACGATAATGGCGTTGGAAGCGTTGGCCAGCATGACGTCGTTTTCGTTGACTGCACCAACTGCGCCGTGGATGACATGCACGCGAACTTCCTCGTTGGTCAGCTTCTCCAGAGACTGGCGGACGGCTTCCACAGAGCCCTGCACGTCGGCCTTGACGATGACCTTCAGTTCCTTCATCTCGCCCTGCTGCATCTGATCAAACAGGTTATCCAGCGTAACCTTGGTCTGGGCGTTGAAAATTTCTTCCTTCTGCTCGGTGATACGCTGTTCCACCAGCTCACGGGCCAGACGTTCGTCGGAAACGGCATTCAGAATGTCGCCGCCGGTGGGAACATCGTTCAGGCCGGTGATCTCCACGGGAACAGAAGGACCTGCTTCGGTCACTCTGCGGCCCTTATCGTCGGTCATTGCACGGACACGGCCCACAGTGGTACCGGCCACAATGATATCGCCGGTATGCAGGGTACCATTCTGCACCAGCACGGTAGCGATGGGGCCGCGGCCCTTGTCCAGCCGGGCCTCGATGACCGCGCCGTGGGCGGAGCGGTTGGGGTTGGCCTTGAGCTCCTGCATCTCGGCGGTCAGGTTGACCATCTCCAGCAGATTGTCGATGCCCTCGCCGGTCTTGGCGGAGATGGGGCAGATGATGGTCTCGCCGCCCCACTCCTCGGGCACCAGCTCGTACTTGGTGAGCTGCTCCTTGATGCGCTCGGGGTTGGCCTCCGGCTTATCCATCTTGTTGATGGCCACGATGATGGGGATATTGGCCGCCTTGGCGTGGTTGATGGACTCAACCGTCTGGGGCATGATGCCGTCGTCGGCGGCCACCACCAGGATGGCCACGTCGGTGATCATGGCACCGCGGGCGCGCATGGCGGTGAAGGCCTCGTGGCCGGGGGTGTCCAGGAAGGTAATGGTCTTGCCCTGCACGTTCACCTGATAGGCACCGATGTGCTGGGTGATGCCGCCGGCCTCGCCGGCGGCCACGTGGGCGTTGCGGATATAGTCCAGCAGGGAGGTCTTGCCGTGGTCGACGTGGCCCATGACCACCACCACGGGGGCGCGGGGCTCCAGATCCTCCTCCTTGTCCTCGGCGGTGTCGATGAGCCGCTCCTCGATGGTGACAATGACCTCCTTTTCCACCTTGCAGCCCAGCTCCTCCGCAATGATGGCGGCGGTGTCGAAGTCGATGACGTCACTGAGGGAGGCCATGACGCCGTTCTTCATCAGGGTCTTGACCACCTCGGCGCCGGTCTTCTTCATGCGGGAGGCCAGCTCGCCCACGCCGATGGCGTCGGGGATCTTGACGGTCAGCGGAGTCTTTTTGGCGATCTCCAGCTGGAGCCGGCGCATCTTCTCCTGCTCCTCCTGGCGGCGCTTGTTGCCGAAATTGGCTCCTTTACGGTGGGCTCCCTTGCTCTGGATCTTCTGCTTGCCGCTCTGCATCTTGTTGGCCCGCTCAGGAGCCAGGGTCTCCAGATGCTCGTCGTAACGGGCCAGGTTCACGTTGCCCGCCTTCCGGGTGTCCACCAGCTTCTTTTCGGGTACGCGGGTGGTGGGACGGGCGGGTTCTGCCTGGGCGGGTTTGGCCTGCTGGCCGCCGGCCTTGCCCTGCTGACC
>CAJMOI010000021.1 GCA_905215105.1 uncultured bacterium | reverse complement strand
CTTGCCAGCCAGAAAACCACCATGATTATCGTCACCCACGAAATGGCCTTTGCCCGGGACGTGGCAGATCAGGTAATTTTCATGGATAACGGCGTGATTGTGGAGCAGGGCGCCGCCAGAGACGTGATTGAAAACCCAAAAGAGGAGCGCACCCGGAAATTCCTTTCCCGGTATGCGGAGAACTGAGTGCCTTCTCCCTTCCGGTTTTTCTTGCATCCCGGGAAAAGCCCCTGTATAATAAAGGGGAAGAGGGCCGGAGGGAGGAAAACCGGCGGTGAAAATTCGGGATATTGAAAGGAAGGATCTTCATGCAGGTACAGCAGCTTTCAGTTTTTGTGGAAAATAAATCGGGACGCCTGGCGGAAATCACCGAAGCCATTGCCAAAGCAGGCGTGGATATCCGGGCACTGACCATTGCGGACACCCGGGATTTCGGCATTCTGCGTCTGATTGTGGACGACCCCCGGAAAGCGGAGGACGTGCTGCGGGAGGCCGGCATGACGGTTTCCATCACCAGCGTGCTGATGATGGGTCTCAGCGACCGCCCCGGTGAGTTCGCCAAGGCCATGCGGGTGTTGGCGGACAACGCCATCAGTGTGGAGTATATGTATGCCTTTGTCAGCAAGGACAGCGGCAAGGCTTCCATTATCATCCGCACCGACGAGCTGGAACGGGGCATCGAAGTCCTGAAGGAAAACGGCGTCACCATCCTGACACAGGAAGATATCGGATAAACAAAAGGGCCGCGAAAGCGGCCTTTTTTCTTTGTGCTCCCCTGTCTTTTCATAAAAATAAGGGGGAGTGCGCCGCTCCGAAAAACGGTACCATAGCGATAGAGATAACGATTGTACCATTGAAAGGAGTGGGTAACATGAGCACACAGAAAACAGGTGTGGATGTCTCCGAATGGAACGGCAGCATCCACTGGAACAAGGTACGGGAGGGAGGCGCTTCTTTCGCCATCCTCCGTGCCGGGTTCGGAAACACGGAAAACCAGCGGGACAAGCAGTTTGAAGTTAACATCAAAGGCGCACTGGAGGCCGGGCTGGCGGTGGGGGCCTACTGGTTTTCCTATGCCAGAAGCACCGATGAAGCAAAGCGGGAAGCGCAGGCTTGTCTTGCCGTGCTGAAACCCTGGCAGGACAGGCTGACCCTGCCGGTCTATTTCGACTTTGAGTACGATTCACAGGCATACGCCCAACAGGCCGGCGTCACTGTGGACCGCCGGTTTGTCACCGACGTAATCCGGGCTTTCTGCGAAACCATCCGGAGCGCCGGGTACACCACCGGGTACTATACCAATCAGGACTACTACAAAAACAGGCTGTACCCGGAAGAGTTGACGGACTATGAGCTGTGGCTGGCAGACTACACCGGCGGCCCGGAATACGACTGCGGCATCCAGCAGTACACCTCCACGGGGCAAATGAGCGGCATTTCGGGAAACGTGGATTTGAATGTGCTGCTGAAAGACTTTCCGGAAAAAGCTCCTGCCTCCTCAACTGCGGAAGGAATCTGCACCGGAAACGGCGTACGGATTCGCGCAGAAGCTCATACCGGAGCGGACATTCTGGGCAGCGTCAACCGGAACCAGCGGGTAACTCTGCTGGCGGACGACGGCTGGGGCTGGTCCAAGGTCACTGCAAAGGGTGTGACTGGATGGATGTACAATAACTATCTGGATGCTCCCGGCCGAAGCAGCCCCAAAACGGTTTCTTGCAGCGGAACCGCTGTCAATCTCCGTCAAAGCCCTTCTCTGTCGGGAAAAATCCTCCGGCAGCTGAACCCCGGGGACACCCGGACGCTGATTTCCATCAATCCGGGCAACTGGCTTCATGTGGAGGACGGCTATCTCTACTATGACAAGGGCTATCTGCGGATTCAGTAAGGGGGCGGCGTGATGGAAGCAAAACTTCGCGGTTTTTTCACCGGCATACTGGGCGTCGTCAGCGCATGGCTGGGCGTATTGGCGGTTCCCGTTTATATGCTGGTGCTGTGCAACTTCATTGACTACCTGACCGGCATTGCCGCCGCCTGGAAACGTGGGGAAACGATCAGCAGCTATACGGGCATTCAGGGAATCGCCAAAAAGATCTCCATGTGGCTGCTCATCGGGGTGGGCAGTATTATTGACTGGCTGCTCATGTACGCGGGAAACGCCCTCCACATGGAAATTCATCTGCCCATGCTGGCCGCTTCCCTGACAGCGGTATGGCTCATCTGCAACGAAATTCTCTCCATTCTGGAGAACGTCAGCGACCTGGGGGTTCCCCTTCCCGGTTTTCTGGGAAAAGTGGCGCAGGCGCTGCAAAAAGCGGTGCCCGAGGAAACCGGGAATTCCGGGCAGAAGTAAAGCCCTTTCCCGACATTTTTCCGCTTTTCTTTTCCCGGGCAATATGATATACTTTTGAAAACAGGCGGGGTGGAGCTTCCATCCCGCCATCTCCTGCTGTCTGGGGATTTTTCCCTTTTCTATATTTTTATCATTCATCATTCGACCTTTCGAAAGGAGTTTTTATGTTTTCCCATCTCTTTTCTTCCCGCTCCACAGTGCCCGCCGGGCCGGTGGAGTTTCTGATTGTCGGTCTGGGCAATCCCGGCCGCCAGTATGAAAATACCCGCCACAACGCCGGATTCATTACTCTGGACGTCATCGCGGAAAAAGCAGGTGCACGGGTGGACCGGATTAAATTCAAGGGCCTGTGCGGCGAGGGAATGCTGGGCGGCAAAAAAGTGCTGTTCCTGAAACCCTCCACCTTCATGAACCTGAGCGGCCAGTCCGTACAGGAGGCCATGTCCTTCTACAAGCTGCCGCCGGAAAAGGTGCTGGTGATTTTCGACGACATCTCTCTAGACCCGGGCAAGCTGCGCATTCGCCGCAAGGGCAGTGATGGCGGCCATAACGGCATTAAGAACATCATCTATCTTTCCGGAAAGGACACCTTCCCCCGGATCAAAATGGGCGTGGGCAAAAAGCCCAACCCCGGCTGGGATCTGGCGGACTGGGTGCTGTCCCGCTTTACGGAAGACGAACAGAAAGCCCTGCTGGACGCTGCGGAAAAAGCGGCTTCTGCGGCGGAACTGATTGTGCAGGGAAACATCGACAAAGCCATGAATCTCTATACCTCCTGATTGGGAGCGCTGGAAAGGAGCCTGATTATGAAATTTCTCACCGGAATTCTGTCCGGCACCCCGGAACTGAAAGAGCTTTCCGCCGCCGTTGAGACAGGCAAACTCCCCGCCGCTGTCACCGGCCTTTCCGCCGTTCACAAGGCGGCCTATATCCGCACCCTTTCCCAGATGACCGGGCGGCGCACACTGGTGCTCACCGGAGACGAACGGGAGGCCCAGCGGCTCAGCGACGACCTTTCCTCCATGGGGCTGCGCCCGCTGGTCTATCCCCTGCGGGATTTCAATTTCCGGGACACCGCCGGCACCAGCCATGAATACGAGCTCCAGCGCTTGCAGGTGCTTTCCCGGCTGCTGCTGGAACGGGATGATCCGGAACGCTGTGACTGTGTCATCGCCTGTGTCGATGCGGCGCTGCAATATGTCCTGCTGCCCCAGCTGCTGAAAGAGCGGACCCGGGTCTTCCGTCCGGCAGATGAAGTCAACCCCGATGAAGTGGTGAAGCTGCTGGTCAGCTGCGGATATGAGCGCGCCGACCAGATTGAAGGCCCCGGTCAGTTTTCCCGGCGTGGCGGCATTCTGGACTTTTTCACCCCCAGCGCATCTCTGCCTGTGCGTATGGAATTCTGGGGCGACGAAATCGACACCCTCTCCTATTTTGACCCGGAAACCCAGCGCCGCACCGACGACCCGCTGGATCAGGTGGTCATTTCCCCTTCCCGGGAAGTGCTCATTGACAGCCCCACGCTGCTGGCCAAAAAAATCCGGAAACACGCCGACTCCCTTCGGGGAAAAACGGCTCCCGCCGCCAAAACCATTCTCCACGCAGAAGCCGACAAGCTGGAAAACAACCTGCATATCGGCAGCGCGGACAAATACCTCTCCCTGATTTACGAAAAGCCCGTCACCCTGTTCGACTACTTCGATCCGGCAGAAACCCTGCTGTACGTTTCCGAACCGGCCAGAGTCAAAGACCGGGTGCGCTCCACCCTGTGGCAGTGGGGCGAGGACATCAAGGAGTACTTGATGGAGGGCGTGCTGTGCCGGGGGCTGGATACCTTTTCCGGCGACTGGGCCATGGTACAGAGCCAGTATGAGGACTTCGGCGCGATTTTCCTCGATGTCTTTGCCCACGGCGGCTATGACACCCCCATCCGAACTCTGCTGAATGTCACCGTGCGGCAGCTTTCCGTGTGGGGCGGCAGCACCGAGCTGCTCATTGAGGACTTACAGGCCATGCTCCACAACCGGTACCGCTGTGTGGTATTGGCGGGCAGCGAGCGCTCCGCCCGGACGGTTGCCGCCGATTTGCAGGCCGCCAAGCTCCCCGCCGCGTTTCTGGAAAACCCGGAAACCGTGTCCAAGGGCACCATTGCCGTACTGCCCGGTTCCCTTTCCGCAGGCATGGAATTTCCCGACGCGGGACTGGGCATTATCAGCCACGGAAAGCTGGCTTCCGCTTCCCGTCCCAAACGGCAGCAGCGGAACAAAAACGCCCAGGAAATCTACAGCCTTGCGGAGCTGACCCCCGGGGATTATGTGGTACACGTTTCCCACGGTATCGGCATCTTCGAGGGCATTCACAAAATCGATATGCACGGGGTCATCAAGGATTACATCAAGGTGAAGTACGCCAAAAACGATGTGCTGTATGTGCCGGTGACCCAGCTGGACATGGTGTCCAAGTACATCGGCCCCCGGGAAGACGCCGGCGTCAAGCTCCACCGTCTGGGCGGCACCGAGTGGCAGAAAGCCAAAACCCGGGTTCGTTCCGCAGTGCGGGACATGGCCAAGGAGCTGATCAAACTCTATGCTCAGCGGATGAAAGCCAAAGGGCACGCTTTCCCCGAGGATACCCAATGGCAGCGGGACTTTGAAGCCCATTTCCCCTACGACGAAACCGACGACCAGCTCCGGTGCATTCACGAAATCAAGGAGGACATGGAGCGTCAGTCCCCCATGGACCGGCTGCTCTGCGGCGACGTGGGCTTTGGCAAAACGGAAGTAGCCCTGCGCGCTGCCTTCAAGTGCGTCAGCGACTCCAAACAGTGCGCCATTCTGGTACCCACCACCATTCTCGCCTGGCAGCACTTCCAGACCATCTGCAAGCGGATGGAGGGCTTTCCGGTGAAAATCGAACTGCTCTCCCGGTTCCGCACCCCCAAGCAGCAGGAGGAAATCCTCCGGCAGCTGCGCCGGGGCGAAGTGGACATCATTGTGGGCACTCACCGGCTGGTTTCCAAGGACGTGAAATTCCACGATCTGGGGCTGCTGATTATCGACGAGGAACAGCGGTTCGGCGTAGCGCAAAAGGAAAAGATTAAGGAAGCCTGTCACAATGTGGACGTGCTGACCCTTTCCGCAACGCCCATTCCCCGCACCCTGAACATGGCCCTTTCCGGCATCCGGGATATGTCGGTCATTGAGGAAGCCCCCCACGACCGCCATCCGGTACAGACCTATGTGCTGGAACACGACCCGGCCATCATCACCGACGCCATCCGCCGGGAACTGCGCCGGGGCGGTCAGGTCTACTATCTCCACAATGATGTAGGCTCCATCGAGCGGGTGGCCGCCTGGGTACAGAACAAAATCCCCGAGGCCCGGGTGGGCTTTGGTCACGGAAAAATGAGCGAACACGAGCTGTCCGAGGTATGGCGCAAGCTCATTGACCACGAAATCGACGTGCTGGTCTGCACCACCATCATCGAAACCGGCGTGGATGTTCCCAACGCCAACACCCTCATCATCGACAACGCCGACAAGCTGGGGCTTTCCCAGCTGCACCAGATTCGCGGCCGTGTGGGACGTTCCAACCGCCGGGCCTATGCCTATCTGACCTTTACCCCCAGCAAAGTGCTGACGGAAATCGCACAAAAGCGCCTTTCCGCTATCCGGGAATTCACCGAGTTCGGTTCCGGCTTCAAAATCGCCATGCGGGATCTGGAAATCCGGGGCGCAGGCAACATTCTGGGCGGCGAACAGCACGGACACATGGAATCCGTGGGTTATGACCTGTATCTCAAGCTGCTGGGCGAAGCCGTCCGCCGGGAAAAGGGCGAGGAAGTGCAGAGCGCCGACGAAGAGTGCGTGGTGGATATGCAGGTCAACGCCCATATTCCCGAAAAGTATATTTCCAGCCTGAACCAGCGTCTGGAAATGTACCGTCGCATTGCCGATATCCGCACCTTTGAGGACTCCGCCGATGTGGTGGATGAGCTCATCGACCGGTTCGGAGATCCGCCGGCCGCAGTGAAGGGACTGATTGACGTGGCACTGCTGCGAAATCTGGCCGGTTCTCTGGGCATTACCGAAGTCAAACAGCAGAATGACCATCTGCTGCTGTATAAATCGAAAATCGACATGGCCCAAATGGCACGGCTCACCGGCGCCATGAAGGGCCGGGTGCTCCTTTCCGCCGGAAGCCGCCCCTATATCAGCGTGAAAATTCCCTCCGCACTGGAGCCTCTCACGGTTCTGGAAGACACTTTGAAGCTGATGCAGGAGCCAAATTCCGACAAACCCGCGGAAAACCCGTAATTCTCTCTGGACATCCCTCTCTGTTTGCGTTATAATAGTTTTGTTTCTGCAAAAGGGACATTTTTGTGAAAAATATCAAATCAGTAAAGAAAGGCATGGTTTCGCAGCATGAAATCGATTGTGAAAAAGCTCGCCGCCGGCGTGACGGCCTGCCTGTGTCTGGCTTCTGCCATGACCGGATGCTATTCCGAGGACAAGGCCTGGTCCGCAAAGCGCGGAGACGATACCGCCCCCATTGGCGCTTACATCTACTATCTGTCCAGCGCTTATTCCGAGGCCCTCGGTAAAGTGGAAGACGCCTCCAAACCGGTTTTCGACCAGAAAATTGACGACAAAGACGGTACCCAGTGGGTAAAGGACCGGGCAAAGGAATCCTTGCAGCAGATGTACTATGTAGACCAGACGTTTGAGGATCTGGGACTGGAGCTGTCCGATGAGGATCTGAGTCAGATTTCCTCCCTCACCAGCTATCAGTGGTCCTACTACGGAACGATTTATGACCAGTACGGCATTGCCAAGACCTCTCTGGAAAGAGCTTACGCCGAGTTTATCGTCAAGTATCAGAAGATCTTCAACACCATGTACGGCAAAGACGGTGAAAAGGCTGTTTCCGACGAGGAAATCCGCACCTTCTATGAGGATAAGTACACCGATTTCGAGTACTTCACCTGCTCCTACACCACCACCGACGAGGACGGCAAAAGCCAGGACATGAGCGATGAAGAGAAAGAAGAAGCCAAGAAGCAGTTCGAAGGCTATGTCACCAAGATCAAGGACGGCGACCTGACCATGGAAACCGCCGCCGAGGAATATCAGAAATCCATCGAGAGCGAAAATGAGCTTCTCCAGAGCCAGACACTGGATCTGGAAACCGAAGCCAGCTACTTCCCCGAGGAATTCACCGAGAAGCTGGAATCCATGAAGGAAGGCGAAGTCGCCTATGTGGATCTGCCGGATTCCAACAAGTTCTATGTGATTCAGAAGAACTCCATCAGCAAAAAGTGCGACGAGGTTCTGAAGGACGACGACCAGCGCATGAGCGTGGTGGCCACCATGAAGAACGACGAGTACTCCTCCGATATGGAAGAGGGCGCAAAGGCGCTGGACGATATCACCTTTAACGACAGCGTGCTGGATTCCTACGATCCCAAGATGTTCTACAGCGACTCCGATCTGAAATCCTCCGCCAGCTCCGAGAGCAGTACTTCTTCCAAATCCGAATAAACAGCAAACCCCCTGTTCTGTGGAACAGGGGGTTCTTTTTGTTCTGATTCAATTGGAAGCGTTTTCGCTGCTTTGAGAGGCATATTCTTTTCCGTAAAGGAATTCCCGCAGTCTTGCCGCGTTGGCTTCAATGTCCGGTTTCAGCACCTGATTTCCGGGAACACCGTGAAGCTCTACTTCCAGCTCTTCATAAGTGTCTTTATAGGGCACATAGGTGGTTTCCACCTGATACTCGGAATATCCGGGAAGCAGTGACGCCAGCCCGATCATGTCCGCTGTGGAAAGGTCGGTGGTGACAAAAGGCGCATAATCTGCCACCAGCGCCGCCATATCGCCGATATTCTTTTTCTTGAAGGTATCCAGAATACACAGGATCATCTGGCGCTGACGGCCTGTCCGGCCAAAGTCACTGTCCAGATCCCGGATCCGGGAAAAATAGAGGGCTTCTTCGGAATTCAGGTGCTGGACGCCTGCCTCCAGGCTCCATCCCTTTTCCTTGTTCATATAGGCTGCTTCCTCTTCGGAAAGCTCTACATCCACGCCGCCCATCTTATCAATGATTTTCTCAAAATTCTGGAAATCGGTCTGAATATAGTTGTCGATGCGCACCCGGAAATAGTTTTCAATGGTCTGCATGGTGAGGGCTGCACCGCCATAGGCATAGGCCGCGTTCAGCCGCTCATATCCTGCTGTGGGAATATCCAGATACAGGTCCCGCATAAAGGACCCCAGCCGCAGCTTTTTGTTGGGCTCGTCCACCGACACCAGCATCATGATGTCCGACCTTCCATTGGACCCGTCCTTGTTCCGGTCTGCGCCGATCAGCAGAATATTCCGGATGCCATCCTCGGTAGCAACAGACCAGGCCGGTGCATCGGAGGGGGTATTTTCATATTGCTCCCGGTCCACGGTTTCCTGATTGATGCGGGAGAGAATCCAGGCGCCATATCCGCCGATTCCCAGCACAGTGAGCAGCACCAGCGATACCAGCACCGCCGCAATCCGCTTGCCGGTGCGGCGTTTTCGTTCCTGTCTGGCCCGTTTCCGTCTTCGGCTTTCATAGGTGGAATGAGCATGCCGGGGCTCTTCTGTACGATAATAGGAATCATAAGGGTCCTGTGATCTTCTTCGGACTGGAGCCGTGCCGTTCTGCGGCGCTCTCCGCGGAGCCGGGCTTCTGCCGGAAGCTGGGCTTCTTCCAGAAGCCTGTCTTCTATCGGAAGTCGGTCTGCGCTGACCGGTATTGGATGTGTTTCGCCCCGAGGGTCTGCTGCTTCTGGCCATTTTTGGTCCATCTCCTTTGCTCCCGGCTGGATGGCGGGTCCGTCATTCCATTTCCTGGGGTAGTGATATTCATTGTAAAGAAATCTGTTTGCCTTGTCAACCGATTGGATGGGAAACCGGCGGGATTTTCCACGATTTTTCCTTTTTTGGGGGAAAACTCTCTGTTTCGTGGGGTACTGGTTTCGATTTTTCCATACGGCATTCATATTGTATCCAAAAATATCGGGTATAGTAAACTTCATCCTGAAAGGAGGATGCTGCATGTCCAGAAAAAACACCCCTGCCAAAACTACCTCAGCTGCCCTCTGGGTACGGATTGTCGCGCTGGTCTGCGCGGGACTGATTGCCCTTTCCGCCCTGTCCGCCGCTCTGTTTTTATAAAAAGTGGAACCCGGTCACATGACAAATTCCCTTTTTTGTGGTATTGTAGTCACAGAACCATTGGAGTAAGGAGGCTTTATCATGGGACTTTTCGGAAAGAAAAACACACAGGAACTGATTCTGCCCATTGGCGGAATGCACTGCACCATGTGCTCCGCCAATTTGCAGCGGGGATTGCAGCAGACCCTCGGCGTGACAAAAGCGGAGGTCAGCTTTGAAAAAAGCACCGCCCGCATTACCTATGACCCGGCAAAAATCGACCGGGCCGGACTGGTGGATGCTGTCCGGGAAATCGGCTATACTGTGACGGAATGAGAGAAGGAACCGGCTGATTGCCGGTTCCTTTTTTCAGCATTCCACTGTCATAATGATATCCTGGTCAAAATCTCCGGATCTGCGTCCAAACAGGTTGAAACCGCCCAAATGGACTGCCTCCGGACTGTTTCCCACCCGCATGACAATCACCCGGTTTTCGTCCAGTCCCAGCAGCTTCAGGGAAGTAGCGCCGGTTCGCTGTCCATTGACAAAACAGCCCTCTTCCGTCACGGTCCAGGTGGTCAGCAGCCCGTACTGGCTGTTCCAGTCGGAAACCCAGGCCGGTGTCAGCCGTCCCCGCCGGTTTCCGAAATCCCCCGGGCTGGTCCACACGCCGCAGTCCTGCCCGTTAATCCACAGGGTGATATCCGACGGCCAGTTTTCCCGGGAACCGGGCGCTTCCGAGCACAGCTCCATGGAGAAACTGATTTTTGCGATTTTCTCCCCCGCCGGCACCGGATTGGGAAACCGGTATTCCACATAGCCCCCGGAACTCCACAAAATCTGGGCGCCGGTCCGCTCCGGCAGATAAAAGCTCTCTTTCCGGTCCGGCTGTCCGATTTTCCCGGTTTCCGTCCCCAACCCACAGGTGGGAACCACCTCACAGTCGGTGAAATTCCCCACCGGCATATGCACGGTATAAACGGAGCTTTCCGGCATGGGTTCTCCCGTGAGCCGCACGGTTACCAGGTCGCAGCTTCTGCTGCACAGCTTCATGGCTCCGTGCTCTCCCGGCTGCTGACAGGTCTCAATCAGCCCCGCCTCTTCCAGCAGACGGACATTCACCGCTGTACTGGAAGCCGGAAGCCCCAGCTCTGCGGCGATTTCCTTCACATTCAGCGTCCGGCTGCTCAAAAGCCGCAGAATCCGCAGCCGCACCGGGGAAGACAGCGCCTTTGCCGCACAGCACAGCTCTTCCTCCCGGTCTGCGCACAATTCCAGATATCTGGCCATGTCAGCTCTCCTTTCCGTGGATTTTGTTTTCAGACAGCTTTTTACTTATTATATCATAAAAAAAGGCCGCCTGCTTCCGGTTTTTTCCGAAAACAGGCGGCTTTCCTGCTTGCATCAATGGAAAGTATCCACCGAATAGTCGTGGTAATGGAATCCGAACCAGTGATTCTTGACGTCCATATAATTTTCCGGTTCGGGAATGGTGATAAACTTGCCGTCCTTCAGCACTTCGGGCGTATACCGGGCCGTGTGCTCGATCAGCAGTTTCCAAAGGTGTTCCCGCTTCTCGGCGCACTCCGGGTTATTGTACAAGTCGTGCTGCTCCATGGGGTCGGTATTCAGGTCGAACAGCAGCCGGTGATCTCCAGATGTGCAGTACACCAGCTTCCAGCGGTCCTCCATGACGCAGAAATTCCGGTTCAGGCTGTTTCCATAAAACACCCGCTCCCCGGTCTCTTCCAGCAGGTTCTTTCCCTGTACAAAGTCCGGCGCTTCAATGCCCGCCATGGCCAGAATGGTGGGATAAATATCGGCGATTTCCGCCGTCACATCCACCCGGCGGTTGGTATCCCTGAAACGTCCCAGCGGCGGCACAATAATCAGCGGCACATGGGCGGATCCTTCAAAGAACAGGTTTTTCTGGCTCATGAAGTGGTCGCCCAGCATCTCGCCGTGGTCAGCGGTGAAGATAATCCAGGTGTTTTTGAACAGGTCGTTTTCCCGCAGGCAGCCGAACAGGCGGCCCAGAGAATAGTCCACCTGAGAAATCATGGCGTAATAGGCCCGGCGGGTGGCGGCAATCTGTTCCGGCCCGAAGAAATGCATATTGGTATTCTCATAGCAGCCTTCCATCATGCCCTGAGGCATGTCTTCCAGCGTCCGGCTCCAGTCACCGTGTACGGCTTCCGGCATGGGAATATTCTCGTACAGCTGCCAGAAATCCCGACAGGGGTCAAAGGGCGGATGGGGTTTGGTGTAGCTGGTCCACATGAAGAAGGGACGATGCGGGTCCCGGGTTTCAATGAAATCCACCGCTCCCTCGGTAATCCACTGGGTGATGCTGTCCTTCACGTCTACGGTGGAAATCACCGGCTCAATCTCACACTCTCCGGCTCCGTGCACCTTGGGGCTGGCTCCATTAGGCCGTCTGTCATACTGGCGCATGTAATCCAGAGGCAGCGTCATTTCCTCAAATCCATAATGGGCCCGGGCCGGTTCAAAGTGCATTTTGCCCATGGCCTTGGTCTGATAGCCCACATCGGTCAAAAGAGCTGGCAAAGTGGTCCGGGCCTTTGTATCGGCGGTCATGACGGTTTCGTGGGTGGCATTGGACACCACGCCGCTTTCAAAGCCCCGGCGGCCGGTCATAATGGTGGTACGGCTGGGAACACAGATGGGGCAATCCGCATAGCACCGGGTAAAGGAAATACCGGAGGACACCAGATAGTTGAGGTGAGGTGTGAAAATGCTTTGATTGCCCAGAGCGTTGATGGTGTCGAATCGCTGCTGGTCTGTGGTAATCAGAATGATGTTGTCTTTTGCCATGATAACTCCTCCCGAAACGGTTATTCCTGGCCGGCTTCGTTTCCTGCAAGCAGTTCGTTTACAAAATAGGCGTTGGTGTTGGCATACAAGCCGCGGCCATCCCGAATCTGAATCCGGACATAGCCCTCGTTTCCGGTCAGGTCAAAGGAAGCCGTAGTCAGGGTCTCGCCCGGATGCACGGCAACCCACTGACCGTCCCGGCCTTCTGTGATGAGATAGATTTTCTCCACAGGGCTGCATTCGATGGTCAGACGGTTTCCTTCCAGATACAGGCCGCGGATTTTCGGACCCATGGAAGCATAGGTGTTTCCCTTTTTCAGCGCGTCAATAATGGCGGGATAGGTCAGGCTCTCCGCCTGAATCATGGTAAAGCCGCCGAAAGAGTCGTTCCGGGGACTGCCCAGAGGAGCGCGGTCGTGGTTGTCGTCGGTGGCGAAGCAATGCACCCGGTGACCGGTGCGCAGCAGCTCATCATAGGATTGGGGTGCATAGCCGTACAGGCCGTCCAGTTCACAGCCGTGGTTATAGATTTCGAAAAAGTCCAGATTTTCCAGGGGGATGTAGTCCTCGTAGGTCTGCACACTCCACCAGGGATGGTTATAGCAGCACAGAAACCCCTCGTCCTTCCGGGCTTTGATATATTGATTTACGTTTTCGATGGTATAAACCTGTTCGGGCATGGGAACCGCCTTGCAGTCTCTTCCCTCGGGGCAGGTATCGTAAAAATTCAGATGGTACACCGGACGGGTATTCCAGCTGGGGAACTGGTCTGCGGGCGCATCGATGTTGGCCTCAAAGGCGCCGATGGTGAGGAAAGTTTCATCATCCAGCTCGGTGTGCCGCTGATAGTCCATGTGGTCGGTAAAAGCGATGACAGAATAGCCCTGCTTCTGAGACTCTTCCTTATTTTTTGCCGCTGTCCATTCTCCGTCGGAAACGGTGCAATGACAGTGCAGATTCGCCTTATACCAGTTTCCTTCCGGGTTTAACAGAATTTTCCGTTCCATTTGAAGTCGTCTCCTTCAATCTGTTGTTTCGTCGTTTTCCGTGCCGGGGGTCAGAACCTTTACCCCAGCCGCTTCGTACTGCTGTCGGGTTTCTTCCGGCAAACCGGAATCGGTGACAATGGCTTCCAGCCGGATCAGGTCACAGATTTTCATCAGGGAAACCTTGTCGAAATATCCGCTGTGGCAAAACGCCACAATTCGCCCGGAAATTTCCGCCATGGCCCGCTGTACCTCCACCTCTCCGAAACCGTAAGAAGTCACGCCGGAATGGAGGGAAACGCCGCTGGGCGTGAGAAAGTAATGGTTGACCCGATACTGCCGGATCTGTTCCAGACAGGTTCCGCCTACCACGGATTTCTCCTCCCCGTGGACAATGCCTCCGGCCAGAATCACCGTAAATCCCGGCTGATCCATCAGCTCCCACACTACCGGCAGGGAATTGGTCAGAATCGTCAGGGTATGATAGTGCTGTTTCAGCACCCGGGCGATTTCCAGACCGGTTGTCCCCGCGTCCAGGGCAATGGAGTCCTCTTCCTGCACAAAACGACAGGCCAGCTGGGCCAGCTCCCACTTCTTTTCGTGGTACAGCCCTTCCCGTTCCTGAAATTTCGGCTCGTGGGTTTCCACCTGCTCCAGCACCGCTCCGCCGTACACCTTTTTCAGACATCCGGTCTGTTCCAGATAGTCCAGATCCCGGCGCACCGTTTCCGCAGATACGCCGAAACGCTCCGCCAAAGCGGCGACTTTCACTGTCTGGTTCCGGCGCAGCAGTTCCATGATCTTCCGGTACCGTTCTTCTGCCAGCATAACACTCCTCCTTTTCCGGTTTGGCTTTATTATACCTGCACTCCCACAAAAAATCAATACAAAACCACAAAATACCGAAATTTACTTGACATTTCCCCAAAAATACCATATAATTCCACATTGTAGTTGTGTTTTTTCGAGATTTTGTGTTGTTTTGTGTGACTGTTATGGAGGGATGCCTGATGAAACCGGATCAGATTCCAAACCGCCGGCTGATGCAGCGGCGAATTGTGCTTTTGTGTTGGCTGGCCTATGCCCTGTCGTATTTGTGCCGAACGAATCTTTCCATTGCCCTACCCCAGATGACGGCAGAATTCCAGTGGAGCACCGCCGCAGCCGGTGCAGTGGGAAGCGGATTTTTCGTCAGCTATGGCGTCGGCCATCTTATCAGCGGCATTCTGGGCGACCGGCTGGCTGTGAAAAAATTCATGGCAGTAGGCCTGCCGGGCACATCCCTGTGCAACCTGCTCATGGGTGTTTTTCCAACCTATGGCGTAATTTTCTCCGTCTGGCTCCTCAACGGCCTGTTCCTCTCCACCCTCTGGGGGCCTATTGTCCGGGTCATTGCCGCCTGGTTCTCTCCGGAAGAACGGAATTTCCCCGCCGTACTGGTTTCCCTGTCCTCTATGGCCGGATATCTGATTTCCTGGGCCGGTCTGGGCGTGGTCATCCAATTTACCGGCTGGAGAGGCGCGTTTTTCCTGCCCGGAATTCTGACACTGCTTTTCTCCCTGTGGTTTTATATCCGGATGGAAGCGGAACCCCAAAAGCTGGGGCTGGAAGACTTTTCTTCCAGCCAGGCCGAAAAAACGGAGTCCGCGCCCCCAACTCACATTTCCCTTTGGAAACTGGCAAAAAAAGAGCATCTGGTGTGCTTCTGTATTGCCGCCGCTGCACAGGGCATCATCAAGGACGGCATTACCCTGTGGGAGCCCACCATGCTTACCGGTCTGCACCATGCGTCCCCGGCACAGGTTTCCGCGTTTTCTTCCCTGATTCCTCTGTGCAGCCTGTTGGGAGTGGTCCTTTCCGGAAAGCTGATGAACCGATTCTGCGGCCGGGAAAAGAAACCGGCCCTGCTGCTGTTTGCAGCCTGCGGCCTGTGCTGCGCGGTTTTCTGTTTTGTCATGGGCCGTTCTCTTTGGCTGGACGCCGCTTTTTTCAGTGTCATTTCCGCTCTGCTTATGGGCGTTAACACCCTGCTGCTCACCTTTCTGCCCCTGCGGTTTTCCATCTATGGAAGAGCCTCCGGCGTGGCGGGGCTGTTCAATTTCTGTGCGTATCTGGGGGCCGGATGCTCCGGTGTCATCTCCGGCTGGCTGGCCGATCTGGGCGGCTGGAACACCACGGTTCTGCTGTGGCTGGCATTGTGCGTGCTGGGTCTGGCAGGAATCTGGGCCGGTTTCCGCAAAAAAATCCCTGTCTCCGAATCATAACGGAGACAGGGATTTCCTGTTTTTACTCTCTTTTATTCCTTACCCATACGGCTGGGGGTTACCAGATGCGCCCACAGGTTGCGGCACACATAGTCGCCATTTGCATCGGTGTGGAAGAGCAGCTTTTCTTCCCGCAGCTCGGGAATATCTTCCAGCTCGCCCTTTCCGAACGCTTCCATGCGGTCGCGTGCGGTTTCAAAGCGGGCAATGGTTCCGCCCAGACGGATATCCAGCACCTCAAAGCCGAAGGGCTTGTTGACAGCCATCCACTGCTTGTACCAGGCGTGACGCAGGTCTTTCAGAGCGGCAATATTTTCGTCAGCCAGCGGCAGCAGGTCCAGTGCAGCGGCACGGTCCTTTGCCCGCACCACTTCGGCGGCCTTCCTGCGCCAGCGGCACTTGGCAGCCAGCGCCTTGGCCATCAGGGAATAGGCCGTCAGCTGCAAGCGGATTTCCTCATTTTCTCCGGCGAACTTTTCAAACCGGGCAGCCAGCTCCTCGTAATAGGGGACATATTCCTCGTTCCGGGGCAGATCGGCGGCAAACAGCGGCAGCAGCGGATCCTCATACAGCAGCACGCGGCAGGGGTTCGCGGTGCTGTTGGGCTGCAGCGTCATGCCGGGCAGCTCGTTGAGAGCGGACATGGACAAAAATGCCTGGGGATCCAGACCGGTGGCAGCCTGGAAACGGCGCTGGGTTTCCTCAGCGTCCCAGTGTCCCATATAGTTGAACTCTCCGAAGATGGAAAGACCGTACAGAATGGTCATCAGGCTGCACTCTGCGCCGTCATCCAGCCAGGCCGTTGCAAACACTTCGGAAACACCGGCCTTGACGCACTCTTCCAGTGCGGGAATGGTGGCAGCCAGCGTTTTGCGGTAGTCGGCAGCAGGTCCGCACCAGGTCCAGATACCGCCGGCAAAAATGGTCTTTGCCTTGAACTGACCGTGCTTTTCCAGCATATTGGCGTAAGAGGCGTTGTCCTCATGATAGTAGTCCCAGTATACCAGACCGATGTCCTCCGGCGCGGCGGACAGAATTTCCGGCGTCAGAATGGCTTCGGGATGGTACACGCCTTCGTCCCGGGCAGCGGTGAAGTGCATATCGCTCCACATCATGGCTTCCAGACCTTCTTCGTCCAGAATCTCCTTCACCAGCTTCAGGTGGGTGCGCATCAGCTCCACCTTGGGCACATAGCCGTATTTGTTCAGATACAGGCCGCGGCCCATCCAGTAGGCTTCATCCATACCGATATGAACCCGACGGGAACGGAAGGGCGCACAGGCAGCCCGGATGCACTGCCGGATAAACTCATAGGTTTTGGGCTCTTTCTCACCGGTGAGCAGCACATCGTCGGTGTCGCGATAGCCGTCCATGGCCGGCCACTGCAGCGCCCGCTCCAGGTGTGCCAGCGTCTGGATGCAGGGAATCATCTCAATGCCCAGGGTGTCGGCGTAATCGTCCATTTCCTTCATTTCGTCGAAGGTGTACCGGCCCCGGAGATAACCGAAATAGGGGCGCTCCGGCACCTCATAGGTGTCCTCGGTGTAGAGCATCATCAGGTTCAGGCCGCAGAGTGCCATGTGGCGCAGCATACATTTGACCGTATCCACGGTGAGCACTGCATTCCGGGAACAGTCGGGCATCAGGCCGCACTTTTCAAAATGGGCGGTTTCATGGACAGAAACGGATTCTTCCCCGGCATACCGGCAGAGAAGGGCCAGTCCCCGGAAAAAGTCGGTCTTTCCGCCGCAGGACAGCACATATCCACCGTTTTCCTTCGTCAGGGAAACGCCTTTTCCCTCTTTCACCTGCACGCAAACACCGGCATCGTCCAGTTTCAGCGGCAGCTGAGGCAGCAGAAGCTCCAGACCGGCGCGGTATGCTTCGGGAAGTCCTTCGAATTTCACTTTCATCATGGCAAAAGCCTCCTGATTGTTTCATACTTGATACCACCATTATAGGGGAGAAGCTTCCGGGATGCAATGGTCAAACCGTTGGATTTATCTCCAAAAATGTGAGATTTTGTTTTTTCAAAATTGACACCTGCCCCGGCGGCGGCTTACAATAAAATTAGGGCGTTTCTGAAAACGAAGAAATTGACGGATTTTCCACAAGCAACAGACAGATACAAGGCAAAAAACGCAGGAATCCTTTGTGGATTCCGAGTATTTTTAACGCAGTAGCTGGCGTTGATTGTCGGAAAAGACTATCATTTCGACTTTTCAGATAGCCCCTGGATTCAGAATCGGGAGGAATCATTGTGAAACTGTCTGTACTGATGGAAAACACCGCCCGCTCCCCGGAGTTTTTTCGGGAGCACGGCCTGAGTCTGTTTGTGGAAACCGAAAACCGTCGGATTCTCTTCGACATGGGGCAAACCGACCGGTTTGCGGAAAATGCGGCGCGCATGCATGTACCACTGGAAACCGCGGAGCTGGCGGTGCTCTCCCACGGGCACTATGACCACGGCGGCGGCCTGAAGCGGTTTTTACAGCTGAACCGCCATGCGCCGGTATATGTGAGCCCTTATGCCTTCGAGCCTCATTTTTCCGGCCCGGAAAAGGACATTGGTCTGGATCGTTCCCTGCAAGGGGAACCCCGGCTGCTTTCCGGACGGGCATTTCCCAAGGATTCTCAGCTGGAGCTCACCGACTGTGCCGGACTGGAAATCCCCTTTCCCGCCGACCCCTTTGGCCTGTTTACCCGTCGGGATGGAAAGCTGATCCCCGAGGATTTCCGCCACGAACAGTATCTGATCGTTCACGAAAAGGGCCGGCGGATTGTGTTCAGCGGCTGTTCCCATCGGGGAATCCTCAATATTGTCCACTGGCTGAAACCCGATGTGCTCATCGGCGGTTTTCACTACAAAAAGCTGGACCCCCACGGAGAAGGCCGGGAAACTTTGTCAGAAGCCGCCCGGCTGCTGCTGGAAAGCGGCGCCAAATTCTATACCGGCCACTGCACCGGAGAAGAACAGAGCCGGTTTTTAAAAGAACAAATGGGCAGCCGTCTGGAAATTCTCTCCACAGGAGACATACTGGATATCTAATGTAGAAACCACTCGTTACAATAGTAGCTCTATATTATTTAGAATCTATATAAACAGAATTTAATAACAAAAACAAAAGGGCCGCAGAAAGGGCAATCCCTTTTCTGCGGCCTGAGAAGATTCCAACAATCAGTTCTCCGCTTTTTTGAAGAGGTTAAAACGGAACAGACGCCGTTCGTCTTCTTCATTGTCACACATGACGAAAGCCTCGGCAATTTTGCCGCCTTCAATCAGCTGGGTAAGTCCGACCAGCTGGCAGAGCTTACTCTTCAGATTCAGTTTATCCCCTTCGCGTGTCATCAGATAGACGTTACCAACACAGGTATCCAGAATTCTCAGAAACTCGGGGACATCAATGTCATGCAGTTCCAACATTTTGTTCGGCATGGGGAAATCCCTCCTTTACAGTGCTGTCTGTGCCATTTTCGGGAGCGTCAGCATCAAGGCGCATCCGCAGATTTGGCACGGAATTTTGTGAGATATAAACTGAATGTAACCGGCAGAGCCGTGCATATTTCCAACCGGCTTTGGGGCCAGCCGGCGGAAGAACCTGAGAAATCAAACGGGCACTTGTCTGCCATGACCCCATTATACGGCAGGAAAGAAACCTTTGTCAATTGACGATTCCATCGCGAATATCCAAACGCCTGGGGGCTGTTTTGGCTATTTTGTCATCATGGGTAATCAAAACCACGGTTTTTCCCTCCCGATTCAGGGACTGTAAAATTTCCATGACCCCCTCTCCGGAAGCCCGGTCCAAATTGCCGGTGGGCTCATCCGCCAGAATCACCGGCGGGCTTGCGGCAATGGCCCGGGCCACCGCCACCCGCTGCTGCTGTCCGCCGCTCATCTGGCTGGGACGATGGTGCAGCCGGCTGGAAAGCCCCACCTTTTCCAGTGCCGTACAGGCCATCTGCTGCCGCTGTTTCCGGGGAATCCCCTGATACCGCAGGGGCAGCTCCACGTTTTCCACGGCGTCCAGCTCGGGGATCAGGCAAAAGCTCTGGAAAATAAAGCCGAGGGTCTTTCCCCGAAACCGGGTCAGTTCGGCGGCGCTCATGGCGGAAACGTCCTGACTCCCAATCCGGTACACCCCGCTGGTGGGCACATCCAGACAGCCCAGAATGTTCATCAGCGTGGACTTGCCGCTGCCCGACTGTCCGGTAATGGAGAGAAACTCTCCCGGCTCGATGACCAGATTCACATTTTGCAGCGCGTGAATCACTGCATCCCCCTGACGGTACTCTTTACAGATGTTTTCCATTTCCAGCCGAACCGGCTCCATGAAACCGCCTCCTTCCTCCCGTTTACTATGCGCCTGCCATGGGAAAATATGCACAGCAGGGGTTTTTTCAAAAAGTTTTTTATGCTATGATAAACAGGCAAATTTGTTGATTTTGAAAGGAAGAGCACGGATGAGAGCGGTATTGCAGCGGGCACTGGAAGCCCGGGTGGATATTTTGAACGAGGAAACCAAAGAAATTCTGGACAGCCGGGCCGTGGGGCACGGTCTGATGGTATTGCTGGGCGTGATGGACAGCGACACGGAAGGCCATGCGCGGCTGATGGCCAAGAAAACCTGTGAAATGCGGATTTTCGAGGACGACCAGGGCAAGCTGAACCGCTCCCTGCTGGATATCGGCGGAGAAATGCTGGTGGTGTCCAACTTCACACTGGGTGCAGACTGTAAAAAGGGCACCCGTCCCTCTTTCAGCGATGCGGCTGCACCGTCAGCGGCAGTTCCGCTGTATGAGCTGTTTGTGGAGGAATGCCGGAAGCTGGGGGTTTCCGTGGTCAAAACCGGGGAATTCGGCGCGGACATGAAGGTTTCTCTGGTCAACGACGGCCCGGTGACCATCATTCTGGATTCTGACCGGCTGACACAGCCCAAAAACTGAAAAACAGACAGAAAAAAGGGACTCGGCATCTGCCGGGTCCCTTCTTGATTATTGTATCATTATCGCATCACGTTGATATCCACACCACCGCTGATGCCATTGACTTTTCCAGCGCTGGTATACTGCCACCAGCTCCAGCGGTCGGAACCGGAGGGCAGCAGCGCCGATGTATAGTGGGCCAGCCACAGGGGGAAGTCGCTGAGCTGGTCCAGATAGAGAATATTCTGAATCCAGTTGGGGTTGGTGTACACCGCCGCCTCATAGCCGTTGGCCTCAATGGTTTCACAGAAGGCCCGGCACAGATCCGTCACCTGCTGGCGGTTCAGGTTTGCCAGATGGAACCGGGAATCCGGCGCAGGGTCTTCCAGATCATAGACAATGGGAAGGGTCAGCGGGCGGCCATCCAGCTGATTGAGCACCCACAAGGCCTCCTGACGGGCTTCCTCTACGGTGATGGCCTGAGAGAAAAAGTACACGCCGGTATCCAGCCCGTTGTTCCGGGCTCCGGTATAGTTGCGCTCGAAATAAGTATCCTTGTAAAAGCCGCCTTCCTGCCGGTAATACTGTCCGCCGATGCGGAGGAATGCAAAGGAAATGTCATCGGCGGCAACCTTTTTCCAGTCAATGCTTCCCTGATAACCGGAAACATCGATGCCGGTGCGGCTGGTCCGGATGCCTGCTTCATTAAAGTAATACCGCCTTCCTCCAATCACCTGCCAGCCGGTGAGGGGCTTTCCCTCCACCAGATAATACTGGCCGCTGTCATCGGTAAACCATCCGGTAATCGCCGGAGTGGGTGCAGGCGTGGGGGCCGGGGTGGGTTTTGTGGCAGGTGTGGGCTTCGGCGCCGGGGAAACAGTGGCAGAAGGGCCGGATGTGGGGCTTGCAGTGGGGGTTGCTGCCGGTTTTTTGGTGGGACTGGGGGGTTTGGTGGGAGAAGGTGTGGGAACCGTGTCAACCAGCGGCGGAGGGGTGGGACGGCTTTCCTGAATGGTTTCGTCCTCCTGTTTGGATTCCTCCTGCTGGGGAAGCCGGTCCAGCTCTTCCTTCACCTCTTCCGTCAAAACCGGCGGTTTTTCAGTGGCGGCAG
>CAJMOI010000020.1 GCA_905215105.1 uncultured bacterium | reverse complement strand
CTCGGAATCCATCAAGGATTCCTGCGTTTTTTGCCTTGTATCTGTCTGTTGCTTGTGAAAAATCCGTCCATTTCTTCGTTTTCAGAAACGCCCTAAAACCCCCGCAAACAGCTTGACAAATTCCATTTTATTATAGCATTCCCGGCGTAAAAAAAACAGTGTCAATCCTGTAATCGGCGGATTTTCCGGAAAAAAAGCCTGTCCCGGCAGAAAACACCGAAACAGGCCTGTGCTGTCAGACGCGGCGGATAAACCGGGTATGGCATTTCTGACAGGTAACTTCAATTTTTCCCCTTCCTCTGGGCGCACGCAGGTGCAGGCCGCAGCTGGGGCATTTGAAATATTTATAATCCTTCCGCTGGCGGAAGGCGGTTTTCTGTCTGGAAAACCAGCCCTTGACCCGGTACCAGACCTGTAAAAAGGCCATATTTTCCCGCTGCCGTGCCGGCAGGTTCCGGGAGAATACGCGGAACAGAGTCCAGAAATAGAGCAGATAGGAAACAAAAACCAGCGGCCAGAAAAACAGCTGTCCCACTACCGAAAGAATCAAGCCTGCAATCAGCGCCGCCAGCGCCAGCTGGTCCGTGCCGTTCCGGCCCATCATCCAGTATTGGAATTTCTGCAAAAGTCGGTATACCAAAGCAAAGAGCTCCTTTCATGAAGACGGATGCCGGGCAATTCGGCTTCCGATAACATGAAAAATTATACCGTGTACCCACTGAAAAAACAACGGATACCCCAATCATTTCAAAGTAAATTTACAGAAAGGACGCAATTTCCCCGAATTACACGTTGAAGCGGAACAGCACGATGTCGCCGTCCTGCATCACATAGTCCTTGCCTTCGCTGCGGACCAGTCCCTTTTCCTTGGCGGCGGCCATGGTGCCGCAGGCCATCAGGTCGTCGAAAGCGATGACTTCTGCACGGATAAAGCCGCGTTCAAAGTCGGTGTGGATTTTACCGGCAGCCTGAGGCGCTTTGGTGCCCCTGGTGATGGTCCAGGCGCGGACTTCCGGTTTGCCGGCGGTCAGGTAGGAAATCAGTCCCAACAGGGAGTAGCAGGCGTTGATCAGCCGGTCGAGGCCGGATTCTTCCAGTCCCATGTCAGAGAGGAACAGCTCTTTCTCTTCCCAGTCCATGCCGGAAATTTCCGCTTCAATTTCTGCACAGATGGGCAGCACGGCGGCATTTTCCTCGTCTGCGATTTTCTTCACAGCCTGATAGCCGGGGTTGTTCTCCACGCCGTTTTTGAAATCGTCCTCGCTCATGTTGGCGGCATAGATAATGGGCTTGTTGGTCAGCAGGGAAACGGTGGCCAGCAGCTCTTTTTCCTCTTCATTGCACTCCACGGAGCGGGCAGATTTGCCTGCGTCCAGTGCTTCCCGAACCCGCAGGAAGAAGTCCAGCTCCTCCTGATATTTCTTGTCTGCTTTCAGCATTTTGCGGGTCTTGTCAATGCGGCGGTCCAGTACTTCCATGTCGGAGAGAATCAGTTCCAGATTGATGGTCTCAATGTCACGGGCGGGGTCAATGCTGCCTTCCACATGGATGATGTCGTCGTTGACAAAGCAGCGCACCACATGGACAATGGCATCCACTTCACGGATGTTGGACAGGAATTTGTTGCCCAGACCTTCGCCCTTGGAAGCGCCCTTTACCAGACCGGCGATGTCCACGAATTCGATGGTAGCGGGGGTGTACTTTTCCGGCTCATACATTTCAGCCAGCTTGTCCAGACGCTTGTCCGGCACGGCCACCACGCCCACGTTGGGCTCGATGGTGCAGAAAGGATAGTTGGCGGACTGTGCGCCTGCGTTGGTGATAGCGTTAAACAGGGTGCTCTTGCCCACGTTGGGCAGGCCGACGATACCTAATTTCATTTATTTTTGCATCTCCTTAAAATTCTCATTTTTTCAAGGGGGAAATGGGTGCGTTGGGGTGGGGGCGGTTTTCCTTTTGGAAACCAGCCTGCAACATCTTATTATAGCAGATTGCCCCTTTTGTCACAAGGATTTTTCCCGATTCCGCCGGTGATTTTTGCGGGAAGCCCCGTTTTTGGCCGTTTATTGATTTTACGAAAAAGTTTCACTATAATGGAATCAGGGAATTTGGTGGTGATGGTATGAGAAACAAAAACAACAAGCATCTGGGAATCGAAATCGACCCGGAGCTCCACTATAAATTGCACTATATTGCAAAGTACGAAGGCCGTTCCGGCAATGGGCAGATTTTATACCTGATCCGTCAGTGTATCCGTGACTTTGAAGAGAAAAACGGCAAAATCGAAGTGAAAACAGAATCCAAATAACGGAAACTTTCCCATCTAACAGCAGCCGTGCAGCGGACGTCTTGTCTTACTGCACGGCTGTTTTCTTTTTTCGACAAGGAGCGCGGTTTTTCTTGCCGGAAGTCCGGCCATATGCTATACTTTCGACAGAAGGGAATCGGGTTCTGCTGCGGTCTGTTGTTTTGGTTATGTCACCATTTTTCTGGGAAAGGAGAAATCATAAAGCCATCCTTTAGATGGTTCTATGATCTGTGATGAAAATGAATTTCCGGTTTCAAATCCATGTGTCGGAAGACGACTATCTGGAGTACAACAAGTTCTGGGTCCTGCGTTCCCCCTATGGAAGAAAAAGCCTCGTTGGGCTGCGGATACTGGATGTCGTAATCATATTGATAGCTATCTTACTGGTGGTTGTTCGTGGTGGATTCGACTCCAATGTCATTTTGCGGATTCTTCCTCTGCTCCTTCTTTTGGTTGTATTACAGCTGCTGCTGAAACCGTTTTACGTCTTCATTCTGCGAAATCACATAAAAAACCTGAAGAAAAGAGGAAAAATGCCCTATACGCCGGAATCGGTCATGGAATTTCACGAGGATTTCTTTCTGGAAATGTCTCCCGAAGCCAAAATCGAGCAGCAGTATTCCGCTGTGGAGCGGATCAGTCTGGTTGACGGCAAAATGATTTACCTGCATATCAACAACTTGATAGCATATATCCTCCCCGTTTCCGCCTTTCAAAGTGAGAAGGAACGGGAAGCATTCATCGAATTCATACAGTCCAAATGTCCCAATGCTCCTGTGGACATCTATTGACAAACCAAAAGCGGAAGGCCCAAAAGCCCTCCGCTTTTTTGTTTGCCGGTTTCTGCGGCCTGTTATTCTGTTTTCGGCTGTCCCTTCATGGTCAGGGAAATCCGTCCCTTTTTGCTGTCCACCGACAGCACCCACACGGTGACGATGTCCCCTACCTTGAGCACCTCGCCCGGATGCTTGATAAATTTATTGCAAATCTGGGAGATATGCACCAGCCCATCCTGATGCACGCCGATGTCCACAAAGGCGCCGAAGTCGATGACATTCCGGACGGTGCCTTTCAGTTCCATGCCCGGCTTTAAGTCCTCCATCTTCATCACGTCAGTGCGGAGCATGGGGGCGGGCAGTTCATCACGGGGGTCACGCCCCGGCTGAAGCAGCTCCTTCACAATGTCCCGCAGGGTGGGTTCACCAATGCCCAGCTTTTCCGCGGTGGTAGAAATGCCCATAGCCTCCACCTTTTCCCGCAGGCCGGAAAACTCCGCTTTGCCTTTTACGTTATAGCCTGCCATTTCCAGCAGCGCTTTTGCCGCGTCATAGGATTCCGGGTGCACGGCGGTGTGATCCAGCACGTTGGCGCTTTCGCTGACCCGCAAAAAGCCCGCGCACTGTTCAAAAGCTTTCGGCCCCAGCTTGGGCACTTTTTTCAATTCTGCCCGGGAGTGGAACGCGCCGTTTTCCTCCCGGTAGGTGACGATATTTTTGGAAACCGCCGCGGAAATGCCCGCCACTTTTTCCAGCAGGGACGGAGAAGCGGTGTTCAAATCCACGCCCACACTGTTCACGCAGTCCTCGACAACGCCGCCCAGTGCTTCCGTCAGCCGCTTCTGGGGCATATCGTGCTGATACTGTCCCACGCCGATGGCTTTGGGGTCGATTTTCACCAGCTCCGCCAGCGGGTCTTGCAGCCGCCGGGCAATGGAAACCGCGCTGCGGAGGGTCAAGTCAAACTGGGGGAACTCCTGTGCCGCCAGCTTGGAGGCAGAGTAGACCGAAGCGCCCGCCTCGCTGACCACCATATAGGAGACCTTGCGGCCTTTCAGGGAGGAAATCAGCTCGGCGGTAAAGATCTCCGTTTCTTTGGAGGCAGTACCGTTGCCGATGGCGATGATCTCCGCGTTGTGCTTTTCAATGAGCCGGGTCAAAAACTCCTTGGCCTGCTCTTTCTGGTGCTGGGAATGGGTGATGTAAATCACGCCGGTATCCAGCACCCGTCCAGTGGCATCCACCACGGCCACTTTGCAGCCGGTGCGGTATCCGGGGTCAAGGCCAATGGCGGTTTTGCCCTTTACCGGCGGCTGCATCAGCAGCTGGCGCAGGTTCACGGCAAACACCTTGATGGCGGCTTCGTCTGCGTCCTCGGTGAGAGAGGAGCGGATTTCCCGTTCGATGGCCGGGAAAATCAATCGGGAATAGGCATCCTGCGCCGCTTCCCGCACGGTTTCGCTGCAAGGAGAGCCTTCCTTCACGGCGGTGCTTTCTACAATCCGCACGCCCCGGTCGTCTTCCAGCTGGATGGATACCTTCAAAAAGCCTTCGCGCTCGCCCCGGTCAATGGCCAGCACCCGATGGCCTGCCAGCGCTTTGATGGGCTGGCTAAAATCGTAGTAGGGCTCATAGACGGATTCCTCGTCCTTTTTGGCGGCTTTGGAAACCAGCAGTCCGTTGGCTTGGGTCACCACACGGAGACGGCGGCGGATGGAAGCGTCATCGGAGAGCTGTTCCGCGATGATATCCCGGGCGCCTGCCAGTGCATCCTCGGCGGTTTCCACGCCCTTTTCCGGGTTCACATAGGCTGCGGCCAGTTCCAGTGGATCGGGGGAGTTCCGTTTCTGTTCCAGAATGGTTTTGGCGAGGGGTTCCAGCCCCTTTTCCTTTGCCACGGAAGCCCGGGTTTTGCGCTTGGGGCGGTAGGGACGGTAGAGATCATCGATTTCCGAGAGGGTGGCGGCCTTGTCCAGTGCAGCGCTGAGCTCCGGCGTCAGCGCATCCAGACCGGCAATGAGGGTGCGCACCTCTTCCCGGCGCTTTTCCAGGTTCCGCAGAGCTTCCAGCTTTTCGGAAAGGGCGCGGATGGTCTGGTCATCCAGAGAGCCGTGAGCCTCTTTGCGGTATCGGGCGATAAAGGGGATGGTGTTGCCTTCGTCGAGAAGCTGGGTGACCTTTTCCACCTGCCAGTTTTGCAGATTGAATTGAGAAGCCAGAACGGGCGTAAAATCCATAAAAAACATCCTTTCCAAAAATTCAGTGCGCGGGGAGAAAGGGAAAATGCGGGCGCATCATATGCGCCCCTACAAAATATCGTACGGTTATCCACCAATCATATTTGCAGCCCACTCCACCACCGTGCAAACGCCGACAATCACCGGCTGATGGACGATGTACAGAATCAGGGCGTGGCGGCCCATCCACGACAGAGGGCGAATGCGGGAGGGATACATCCACTGGGGAAACTTTCCCTGTGCCGCCCAGCGGCCCGCAAAGGTTCCCGCCGAAAAAACAAACGCCCAGGGCAGCAGGGGAAAATAATCCGAAGAGAAAAACGCTGCATTGTGAAATCCCAGCGGCGCCAGCCAGTTGGTCTGGTACAGCATGTCCGGCAGGGAAATGCCAAAGGCCAGAACGCCGGAGGAAATCTGCATGGTGCAGAGATACAGCAGCACACTCCCCACAATGCCCGGAATCAGGGGGATTTTTTCCTGTAATGGACGCAGCAGCCCGAAGAGAATCATACAGATGGAGAGAAAATGGAGAATTCCAAATACAATCACCTGTGACGGCACCGCCAGAAAGGTAACAATACTTACCGCCAGCGCAATGCCCAGCAATTTTACCCCCCGCAGCAGGTTCGAGTGGGACAGGTTGGAGGAGATGCCGGAAATGAAGATAAACAGCCCGGCAAAAAACGGTTCTGCCGGCATGAAAAACCGCAGCAGCGCCATGCCCCAGTCCAGCCGGAACAAAAATGCCAGGGAATAAAATCCGTGATAAAAGATCATGCATAAAACGGCAAATCCCCGGATTTCATCCAGAAGATGAATCCGCTTCCGGGGAGAAGTTGTCATGTTTTCCAAAAAAGCACCCGCTTTCCTTTCCGCCCTTCTTCCGGCGCGGAAACTGTGGTATACTGGGCAGGAACCTTCCCCAAAAAACGCCGGAAAACCGGTGTTTTGTACGGGACAGCGGAAACATCCGCGCTTTTCCTGAGCCGTGAAGTTTATTATACCATGGGTCCCCGGACCTTTCAACGCGGCTTTTGACGGGAAATCTGTGTTTTTCTGCGACTCAAAGTTGATCGGGAGTGTGAACCTCATGAAAGCATACGATTTGATTTTATTTGATCTGGACGGAACTTTGACCCGTTCCGACCCGGGTATCCTGCGGTGTATCCGGGATACCATGAAAAAACTGAACGTGCCGGAACCGCCCGCCGAAACCATGCGGAAGTTCATCGGCCCGCCCCTGACCCTGAGCATTCGGGAATACTGCGGCATCACAGGGGAAAAAGCCACGGAGTTCGTGGAGGAATATCGGAACATTTACAACGTGGAGGGCGTGTTTGAGGCGGAAGTATTCGACGGCATGTTCCCCCTTCTGGAACGCCTGCGGAAAGCCGGATATAAGCTGGCGCTGGCCACCTCCAAGCCCCAGAGCTCCGCCAATCTGGTTTCCGATCATTTCGGAATTACGCCCTGTCTGGACATGATTTCCGGTGCTTCCGAGGATGAAAACGACACCAAGGCCAACGTCATCCGCCGGGCCATGGCGGCCATGAACACCACGCCGGAGCGTACCCTGATGATCGGCGATACCCGATTTGACGCAGAAGGCGCACAGCTGGCCGGTACGGATTTTCTGGGCGCACTGTACGGTTACGGCACCCGGGAGGAAATGGAAGCCTTCGGCGCCGTCCATTTTGCCGACACGCCGGAAGGGCTGGGGCATTGGATTCTGGAAGATTGATTGTTTTTGGAATCATACCGGGCACTTTTTCCGCATAGGCTGTGAGAAACGCCTGAAGGAGGGATCCCCTTGTATGAATTTCAGAGACTGACCCGGGAAGTCCGGCTGCTGGCCCGACGGTATGAGTGCTGCCGGTTGTCGGAGGTGGGAAAAAGCCTGTGCGGAAGACCGCTGTATTTGCTGCGGGTGGGCTCCGGGGAAATCCCGGTGCTGTATGCCGGGGCCTTTCACGGGCTGGAGGGCATCACCGCCGCTTTGCTGGTGCATTTTTGCCGGAGACTGTGTCAGGCACAGGAAAGCGGCCTGACGGTGTACGGCATTCCGGTGCGGCCGCTGCTGGAGCGCTGTACCCTGTACTGTGTGCCCATGGTCAACCCGGATGGGGTGGAAATCGCCCTTTCGGGAGAACAGGCGGCGGGAGACTACGGCCCGATCTGTGCCGGAAATACCCACCGGTGGCAAGCCAACGCCCGGGGCGTGGATCTGAACCACAACTTTGACGCGGGGTGGCATGTGCTGCGGGAAATGGAGCGGAACGCCGGAATCACCGGCCCGGGCCCCACCCGGTATGGTGGTCATTATCCCGAAAGCGAACCGGAAAGCGCTGCGCTGACAGCCCTGTGCCGGAAGATTCCCTTTGCCATGGTCATGGCCTTCCACACCCAGGGAGAGGAAATCTACTGGCAGTACGGCGACCATACCCCGGAAGTTTCCCGGGAAATGGCCATGGAGCTTGCCCGGGTGTCGGGCTATCGGGCGGCAGAACCGGAGCCGCTGGCCTCCATGGGGGGATTCAAGGACTGGTTCATCGACTGTTTTCACCGCCCGGGCTTTACCATCGAAGCGGGAAAAGGGAAAAATCCCCTGCCTTTTTCTCAGCTGTCCGCCATAGAAGGACAGGTGTTCCCGCTGATGGTGCGGGGACTGGAGCTGGCCACGGGGAAAAAATGACAAAATTGTTGTCGGACATTCACGATTCCGTCATGGTTTGCGGGAAAAGCTGTGCTATGATAAGAACACCGGTTTTCCCGGTACTTTTCAGACCGTCCCCAGAAACAAAACGGAAAGGAAAAAGGAAGTATGAAAAACATAATGATAAAAACAGCAGTGCTGACGGCCCTGCTGTGTATGGCAGCCCTTCTCCCCGCCTGCTCGCCGGAAACCGGCAGTTCCGAAAGTACGCCGGTTTCCTCCCAGACGTCCCAGACCTCTTCCCAGTCCGGCGGAATGCGGGATGACCCGTCCAGTGAGCCGGAGGACAGCAGCTCTGATGCCGGGGGGGAAAGCTCCGAAGACTCCTCCGGACAGACTTCCGGGATTCTGCCGGATATCAGCGCCGATGACCCGGCCTTTGTCCGGCTGTTTGCGGAAAATCCCATTGACCGGGACTATGCAAACGAGGTAGAAACCGCGGCCAGCACCGGACAGATGCTGGCAGTGAATAACCGGTATATCGACCTGTGGAAAGCAGAGGTGGACGGCGCCTACCGTACCCTTTTGGAAAAGACCCAGGGAGAAGGCAAGGAAGCGATTCAGAAAGAACAACAGGAATGGGCCGAGGGCATCGGAGATGCCATTGCCTCTATTGATGAAAGCGCACAGGGCGACGGCAGCGCACGTCAGCTGGAAATTACCGGACAGATTCTGGCCTTTTACCGTTCCCGTGCCGCCAGTCTGTACAGCCAGCTGTTCCAGATTGATCCGGAATTTACCTATCAGTATCAGGGAGCAGCGGACACGTCTTCCGAAAACTGAGAGAAGGTGAACTCATGGCAAAAAAAGAGGACAAAACCAATGTCATGCGGGTGCTGGATAAGGCGGGACTTGCCTACCGGCACTATACCTATGACGCTTCCGACGGCCATATTGACGGAGAAGCCGTGGCGAAAAAGCTGGGACAGGACCCGGATCAGGTCTTCAAAACGCTGGTAACCCAGGGTGCGTCCGGGGGATATTTCGTCTTTGTCATTCCCGTCCGGGAAGAACTGGACCTGAAAGCTGCTGCCCGGGCTGTTGGGGAAAAATCCGTCTCTATGCTTCATGTGGCGGATTTATTAAAAGTCACCGGCTATATCCGGGGCGGCTGTTCCCCCATTGGCATGAAAAAGCAGTATCCCACCGTCATCGACGAAACCTGTCAGCTGTTCGACACCATCATTTTCAGCGGAGGGCGCATCGGTACCCAGGTGGAAATGAATCCCGAAGAGCTGAAAGCCCTGATCGGCGCGTCTTTTGCAGATATTACCGCGGGATAAGCGTCTATACAATAAAGCAAGAAAGCCCCCTTCCTCCACAGAGCCGGACTCTGAGAGGAAGGGGGCTGTTTTTTTGCAAAAGAGTTTTACGCCCGGTCACACAGAAGGGTCTGGACCGGTTCGCCGATTTTCCGGTTGAAGAGTCTTGCCAGAAAACCCACCAGCAGGGCGGAAATCAGGCTGCCTTCCCGGACACCGGCAATCTGCCAGTAGAGAATGACGCCCAGCAGCGCAGCAGAAACTGCCATGGTGACATCCACCGCCACCTTGGTTTTGCCGAAATCCGTGTTCCAGGTGGAGGAAATGGCCCGAACGGTGCATTCGCCGGGGAGCATAACCACATTGGCGGCCATTTCCATGAATACGCCGAAGCCCAGAATGATACAGCCCAGCAGCAGGGAGAGCATCTGGGTGGCATAGGTCTGGGGATTGACGAAGAATATCATGGCCATGGTCAAATCGATAAAGGCAGAAAATACCAGCGAAATGGGCAGCTGTAACCACAGCTCCTTAGAGAACCGTTTCCGCAGAATGACCAGCTGGATCACCATGAGCAGCATACTGAAAATCATGGTGAACATGCCCAGGGACAGGGGAAAGCCCAGACTCAGGGTATAGGGGATACTGGAAATGGGCGAAGTCCCCAGATTGGCCTTGGTAATCAGGCTGATGCCCAGAGAGTTGACAAACAACCCCAACAGGAAAAACACATATCTGCGAATCAGTTCTTTTTTGCTCACTGCAAACCCTCCGTGTTACACATTTTTTTACAAAGCTTTTTCAGACCGTCCAGCAGGGCTGCCTGTTCCTCTGCCGTCATGTCCGACAGAACGTCCCGGGTCAGCGTTTCCAGCGTTTGGCGCACCAGCTTCTGTTTCTCCCAGCCCTCGTCCGTCAGATAGACATGAAGGGAGCGGCGATTCCCGTTTTCCGTCCGGCGGTAAATCAGGCCCTTTTCCTCCATCCGGTTGAGAATTCCCGTCAGGGTTGCCGGGTCGATCTGGCAGCCTGCGGCAATGGCTTTCTGTACGCTGCCGTTGTGCAGTCCCAGATAATCCAGCACCTTGGGCTGACCGGCGGTGAGACCGGCTTCGCTGAGCTGTGCCATCACCTTTCGCTGAAACAGTCCCTGTGCGGCCATGAGCAGATAGTGAAAGCTGGTGTCCATAAGGCGGTCCTCCTGAAAGTTTGGATAGAAATAGTTTGTATACTAATTATAACACGGGACGGCGATGACCGTCAATTTTTCACATGTCACAAAGCTGTTTCAACGGCCGGTGCAGAGGGAGAGCAGTTTGCAGAAATGGTGGAAGAGGAAACAGTTTCCTGTGCAAGGCATTGGGCGCCGTACCAGGCTGCGCCCACCATACCGGCACTGTCTCCCAGTTTGGCAACGGACAGCTCACAGGCGTTCCGGGAAATTTCCAGCGCGTGCTCCTCAATCACCTTCCGAGCGGGCGCCAGCAGCCGTTCGCCTGCGGCCGCCATGCCTCCGCCAATGAGAATCAGCTCCGGGTTGAACAGATTGATGACATTCACCAGCCCAAAGCCCAGCAGTTCCCCTGTTTCCGTCAGGGTCTCCACGGCCACTGGGTCATTCTGGTCGAAAGCGTCGGAAATCATCCGGGCGGTAATTTCCTCCGGCGTTTTCACCCAGCCGGAAACCATGCTTTCCCGGCCGGAGTCCAGCTTTTCCCGGAAGGTGCGCAGCATTCCCAGCGCCGATACATACCGCCCCAGACAGCCGGAGCTGCCGCAGCGGCAGGAGCGGCCTTCCCGGTACAGATTCATGTGGCCCACTTCCCCGGCGCTTCCCGTTGCGCCATAGAGCACCCGGCCGTCCATAACGATGCCGGAACCCAGACCGGTTCCCAGGGTCAGCAGCACCAGATTCTCCCGGCCCTGTCCCCCGCCGAATTTCCATTCCCCGTACAGGTTGCTCCGCACATCGTTGTCGATGAACACCGGCACGCCCCACGCTTCCCGGAACCAGCGGGAAACCGGCACGTCCTGCCAATCGGTGAAGTTGGGGGAAAACCGGGAAATTCCCGTTTTCCGGTCCAGCAAGCCGGGAATGCCCATACCGGCCACTGCCACTTGATTCATCCCGATTCCAAGCTGTTCCAGCAGTGACCGGGTGCAGCGGTCAATCCGCCCCAATACGGCCTGCCAGCCCTCCGATGCGCCGGTGGCGCATCGGGACTCCCCCAGTTTTTCAAAAGTCCGGTCAAAGACGGAAACCTTGATGTTGGTGCCGCCCAGATCAATGCCCAGTAAAACCTCTTTCATGTCATGCCCTCCCCATCAGAATGCGGCCAATTTTTCGCGCCTATTATAGCACCGGCCCCAGAGGGAAACAAGTGGATTTTTTCGTGGTTTTTTGGCCTTTTTTCCGGTTTTTTCGGGAAGTTCCGGAAACCGGTGGAAACCCCCGGAGATTTATGCTACAATACGGATACCGGCCAGGTGAACCGAATAACCTGATGCCCGGTATTTCATATGGAGGAGATCGATACCATTGCCAAAACGACAAACCAACGACCTGGGACGGGACCCGGTGGGAAAGCTGCTGATCCGTCTGGCGCTGCCCGCCATCACTGCCCAGCTGATTAACGCCCTGTACAACATTGTGGACCGGATTTACATCGGCCATATTGAAGGGGAAGGAGACATTGCCCTGACCGGTCTGGGCATTACCTTCCCCATTATCATGCTGATTTCCGCGTTCAGCGCCCTCATCGGTATGGGCGGCAGCCCCCGGGCTTCCATCCGCATGGGAGAAGGCCACACGGAAGGGGCGGAGAAAATTCTGGGCAACTGCTTTGTGTCCCTGCTGGCCGTTTCCGTAGTGCTCACCGCTGTGTTTCTGGTGACACAGGAGCCCCTGCTGATGATGTTCGGCGCCAGTGAACGCACCCTGCCCTATGCCACCGACTATCTGACCATCTATCTGTGCGGTACCATTTTTGTCCAGATGGCCCTGGGGCTGAACCCCTTTATCTCCATTCAGGGCTATGCCACCACCAGTATGCTGACGGTGCTCATCGGTGCAGTCATCAATATCGCCCTGGACCCCCTGTTTATCTTCGGATTCGGCATGGGTGTAAAGGGTGCGGCGCTGGCCACCATTCTGGCACAGGCTGTGTCTGCCGTGTGGGTGGTACTGTTCCTGGTGGGAAAAAAGACCCGTCTGAAATTGCAGCCCCGGTATTTCCGTCTGGAACGAAAGATTATGCTGCCCGTACTGGCGTTGGGACTGTCCCCGTTTATCATGCAGTCCACGGAAAGCGCCGTGAATATCGCCCTGAATTCCTCCTTGCAGCGGTACGGCGGCGACCCGGCGGTTGGCGCCATGACCATTTGCAGCAGCGTGATGCAGGTGGTGTTTATGCCCCTGCAAGGTCTTGCACAGGGCGCACAGCCCATTGTCGGCTTTAACTATGGAGCCAATCAGCCAAACCGGGTGCGAAAAACCTTCAAACTGCTGTTGACAACGGCTCTCACGGCCACGGTGCTGATCTGGTGCTTTGTCCAGTTCTTCCCGGAGCCCTTTGTGGCTCTTTTCAACGACAAACCGGAACTGACCAGCCTGACGGTGTGGGCGCTGCGGATCTATATGGCGGGTATCTTCATGGTGGGTATTCAGACAGCCTGTCAGCAGACCTTTGTGGCCCTGGGACAGGCAAAAATTTCCCTGTTCCTGGCGCTGCTGCGCAAGGTGATTCTGCTGATTCCGCTGGTGTTTATCCTGCCTCTGTTTCTGGCAGATAAGGTGTTTGCTGTCTATTTGGCAGAGCCCATTGCCGATATCATTGCCGCTACCTGTACCGGCACGGTGTTTTTCTTCCGATTCAATCGAATTCTGCGCAAGCGGGAAGAGGAAATGGCTGGGCAAGCCCATTGAATATTTCCTGAAAAACAAAGTCAGGGCCTCCGGGAAAACCGGAGACCCTGACTTTGTTTAAATAGGAGAATAAAAAGAAAGAAAAGAACAGAACGTGTAATCGAGTTAAGAATACGGGGAGAATCATTTTGTATATTTTGCAAAAATTCCCCTCGTTTTTGAATAAATACAGATGCTTTCACTTTGGTTATCAAAGCTTTGGGCAAAAACACTGGCCCAATCTGTATGGGGTTTCTCCATTTCGGAGATTGGCTATATTATACCCCTGCTATTCGAATTTGTAAATAGTTTTTGTATAAGTTTTCGAGTTTCTCACAATTTCAATAAATTCCTTTTGTATATTTGTACAGTCAATACATAATTGAATTTTGCTTTTATTGGAAATCCCTATTGGGCTGCTGAATTCTGTCGAAAAAGCGCAGGGCACTTGTTCCTGTGCAAGGATCGAGTCTGAGTCAATATAGAAAAAAGAGTATCGGGTTTTGGCAGGTGGAAATTTATCCGTTTCCTTCATTGACAAACCTGGTGGAATCCGATAGCATTAGAATAAGCATAAATGGGGAAAAATCTGGTACAATACTAAATGGAAAAGCAGGTGGTTTTATGAAACTGACAGAGCTTCTGACCAATCCCCGGTTCACGAAAAAATTCTTCCGCGGCACACTGCTGATTATCCTGATTACCATTGCCGTGATTTTCGGCCTGTTCAATACGGAAAAGCTGTTGGCAGTGGTCAATACCCTGTTTGGGGTGTTTTACCCATTTATACTGGGTATCTGTATTGCCTTTGTCCTCAACGTCATTTTGAAAATGTACGAGGAACACGTTTTTGCCTTCCTCAATCGGAAAAAGCCCAAACTATGGCTGCGGTTCCGGCGGACGATCTGTATTGTCCTGACCTATCTGACCGTGCTGGCCATCTTCACAGGCGTGGTGTTCTTCGTGCTGCCGGAGCTGTATCAATCTCTGGTGAAATTCGCCGATAACATTCCCGGCTATCTGCGCAGTGTGGGAACCTGGGTTACCCGACAGCTCAATGAACTGAACATTGATACCACACAAATCGATCTGCTCAATATCGACTGGCCCTCGGTCATCAGTCAGGCCAGCCAGATGGCTTCGGACTTTGTGGGGAACCTGTACAATGCAACAGTACTCATTGCCTCCTCCATCGCTTCCGGTATGTTTACCTTTGTCATGAGCATGATCTTTTCCGTCTATATGCTGTCCCAGAAGGAGCACCTGCTCCGGGGGCTGAAACGGGTGCTGTATGCCTTCCTTCCCCCCAAGCACAGCCGCCGGATTATCGAGATTTCCGCCATTACCAATCGGATTTTCTCCGGCTTTGTGGCGGGCCAGCTGACGGAATCCCTGATTCTGGGGGTGCTGTGCTATCTGGGCATGAGCATTATCCGCCTGCCCTATGCTCTGCTCATCAGCACCATTGTCTGTGTGTGCAGCCTGATTCCCCTGTTGGGCGCGTATATCAGCCTGTTTACCGGCGCCTTTATTCTGCTGATTTCCACGCCCTGGGGCAGCTTCCCCTGGGACAGTCTGTGGTTTGTGGTGTTCCTGCTTCTTTTGCAGCAGTTTGAAGGAAATGTCATCTATCCCCGGGTGGTGGGTACCTCCATCGGCCTGCCCGGAATCTGGGTGCTGCTGGCGGTCATCGTATGCAGCGGACTCATGGGCATTGCCGGAATTCTCATCGGAATTCCCGCCACTTCGGTGCTCTATGCCCTGTTTACCCAGTCCGTGAAAAACCGGCTGAACCGGCGGCACATCAGTGCAGCTCAGCTGGATGAGGAAGTGGACGTGGAAGCCATTCTGGGCCGTCCGGCAGGCGGCGGGCCTATCAGCAATATCAAGGAGAGCCGCCGCCGCAGAGAACGGGCGAAGCTGGCCAAACTGCTGGAAAAGACCCACGATCTGACCGGTTCCCTGCACCGCGGCGGAGAGGGAAAGCATCCTTCCTCTCACTCCTCTGGCTCGTCCCATTCTTCCCAGAATAAAACCCGGAAAAAGTAAAAAATCCAGACCCATACAAAAGTGCCCCCGGAAATCTCCGAGGGCACTTTTTTGATGTTCTGAAAATGACAGGATAAAGCCGTGGGTCAGTACAGCACCACTGTTTTGCCCTGCACCGTGCAGCGGCATTCGTAGCTCTGCTGTTTGTCTGTCCGGCTGTCATAGACAGAGTAAAAAGTGAAGGTTTCGTCTTCGTCGGTCATCTCGTACCGGGCCACCAGGAACCGGTCTTCGATACAGGCCACAAACTCTCCCAGCTCCTTGGTGTAATAGGCGTCCACCATGGAGTTCAGCGCGCCGGTAATGTGGTAGCCATCGGGCAGCTCTTCCACCCGGAATACCTGTGCCGCGTTGGTATCGATGTAGTAAAACGCCGGCCCCTCGTACTCTTTCAGGTTCAGATCTGCGACAATCTCTTTCCGCACGGTGCCTTTGCTGACAGCGCAGATGCGCTGGTCGCCGGTGGGAAAATATTTGGCGCGGAAATACAGGTTATAGTCGTCCATTCCCGCAAAGCGCAGCAGCCCTTCTCCGCCGGCGCTGAGCAGCAGCCGAAGGGACAGCTGATTTTTTTCCTCCAGAACTTCCCGGATGAAATCCTGCACCGGGCACAGCCAGGCCCGGTCTGTGCCGCTTTCCTCCTGACGGCCTTCCTGATACAGCCGTTCCTTTTCCTCTTCCGTACCGCCGCAGCTCAGCACCAGCAGGTGCTTCTGTCCGTAAGCGGTGTACACTTTCAGCTCTTCCGGCATCCGGTCACAGATTCGGGGGTCCCGTATGTACACATACCGGTGCTGGGTCAGGTCATAGAGACAGGCAATGCGGGAAAGACCGGTGGCTTCCCGATACTGGCGAAACAGCTGCCTGTGAACCGTATTTTCACAGGTGAAAAATATCATGTGTTCCTCATCCAGTGCCTGACAGCCGAAAAAGCCTCCCACCAGATGGATTTCCTCCAGCGCTTTTTCCTCGCCGGTTTTCTTGTCCAGACGCAGCAGCCACGCAGTGCCGCCGCCGTTTTCCATCACCATGACGATTTCCCCGGGAAAGTCGAAAAAGTGCTGGACAAAGGACGGGCGGGTCAGAAAATAATTGGCAAGCGTCCGTTCCCGTCCGGTCTGGCGGTCATATTCCAGAATAAAAAGGCTCCGGTGGCCCTCTTCGTTTTTTTCCTCAGCATAATAGATGGTTTCCGGATGGATGGAGATCAGCTCCACCCGGCTGTTCGTCACAATATTTCGGATATCCACAACTGTCACTGTATTCTGCCCCCTTGCTCCGCTGTGGGAATTCTTTTATAATAAAGGTCAAAGATGATCTGTCGGTCAAACGGCCAGCGGCCACGTTATTCTTTGATTATAGCATAAACACACGGGAAAAAATATCAAAAACAGGGATTTTCCCCCATATTTTTATGGGGAGATCCTCTGGGTTTTCCGCAAAATACAGAAAGAAGGCCTTATCATGAAAGTTTCCAAACCCCTGCCCACGGTCATGGAGGTGGATATCCACGGCCTGATGGCTTCCGACGCAAAAGCCCGGCTGGAACATCTCCTTTCCAACGCAGGCCCTCAAGTGGAGGAAGTGGTGGTGATTCACGGCTACAGCCGGGGAACGGTTCTGCGGGATATGGTGCGGAACCAGCTGAAACACCCCCGGATTCAGAGCAAGCTGCTGTCCCTGAATCAGGGACAGACCCGGATTCTGCTGAAAAAAGGGAAAAAATAACCGAAAGAAGCTGCAAAAAGTGCCCCCGGAAAACCTCCGGGGGCACCGTGTATTTTTGAGAAATACAATCAGTAGTTTTCAGCCTTGCGCTCGAAATAAGCCTGAGGATGACGGCAGGCAGGACACACAGCGGGAGCGGCCTTGCCCACATGGATATAACCGCAGTTGCGGCAGACCCACACGATCTCGTCGTCGCACTTGAAGACGATGTCCTCTTTCAGGTTGGCCAGCAGCTTGCGATAGCGCTCCTCGTGGCTCTTCTCCACCTGTGCAATCAGGCGCATGACGGCTGCAATCTCCGTGAAGCCCTCTTCCTCGGCCACTTCGGCAAACTCCTTGTACATTTCCGTCCACTCATAGTTCTCGCCCTGTGCGGCGTCTTCCAGATTGGTGGCGGTATCGGCAATGGCTCCGCCATGGAGATACTTGAACCAGATCTTGGCGTGTTCCTTCTCGTTGTTGGCGGTCTCCTCGAAAATCGCGGCGATCTGCTCAAAGCCGTCTTTCTTGGCCTTGGATGCATAGTAGGTGTACTTGTTTCTTGCCTGAGACTCTCCGGCAAAGGCTGCCATCAGGTTGGCTTCGGTTCTGCTTCCTTTCAGTTCCATGACTTGTACCTCCCATTGATTTTGATTTTTCCGGTTTCCGAAAGTATTTCCGGAACCTGGCCCTATTATACACGATGTTTGCAGAAAATGGAAGAGAAAATAAGAATAATTCTTGTTTATTTTTTCGATTTTCCGAATATGCAAAAAAGCAGAGAAAAATTTTATAGACATTCATGAAAAACGCTCAAAAAGGAACAAGTGGAAGAAATGGGAGATTTGGGCGGAAAAGGAGGAATCCGGCCGGTGTCTGCTGGAATTCGCCAAAGAAGTGTGCTATACTGTTTCCATCACTTACAGAAAATAAGGGGGCGCCCAGAATGGGAAAGAATTTTAACGAACTGGCACTGGAAATGCACCGGGAACATCAGGGAAAAATCGAGACCATCAGCCGGGTCAAGCTGGAAACCCGGGACGATTTGAGCACAGCCTATACCCCCGGCGTGGCAGAGCCCTGCCGGAAAATCCATGCAAATCCCGATGACGTGTACACCTACACCCTCAAGGGACGGACCATCGCCGTGGTCTCCGACGGCAGCGCCGTGCTGGGCCTTGGCAATATCGGCGCACAGGCCGCCATCCCCGTCATGGAGGGCAAGGCCGTGCTGTTCAAGGAATTCGGCGGCGTGGACGCAGTTCCCGTTTGTCTGGACACCCAGGACACCGAGGAGATTATCCGCACGGTGAAGAACATTGCCCCCTGTTTCGGCGGCATCAATCTGGAGGACATCGCCTCTCCCCGGTGCTTTGAAATCGAGCGCCGCCTGGAAGAAGAGTTGCCCATTCCCGTGTTCCACGATGACCAGCACGGCACCGGCATCGTGGTCACTGCCGCCCTGCTCAACGCCCTGAAGGTGGTGGGCAAAAAGATCGAAGACGTGAAAATCGTTCTCAACGGCCCCGGCGCTGCCGGAACGGCCATTATCAAAATGATGCTGGCCGCCGGCGCCAAGTACATCATCGCCTGTGACGAAAACGGCATCCTGTACAAAGATCGCGGCGTGGGCATTGCCGACCACAAGGAGATGCTCTGCACCATCACCAACCCCGAGGATCTGCGGGGCACACTGGCCGACGCACTGGTAGGGGCTGACGTATTCGTAGGCGTTTCCGTGGGCGGCGCATTGAAGCCCGAAATGATTAAAACCATGGCCAAAGATCCCATTGTTTTCGCTATGGCCAACCCCACGCCGGAAATCATGTACGACGAGGCCAAGGCCGCAGGCGTGCGGGTTATGGGCACCGGCCGCAGCGATTTCCCCAACCAGATCAACAACGTGCTGGCCTTCCCCGGTATTTTCAAAGGCGCACTGGAAGCCCGCGCCCGGGACATTACCCCGGAAATGAAGGTGGCAGCGGCAGAAGCCATCGCCTCTGTCATTGCGCCGGAAGAGCTGGACGAGGAGTTTATCATCCCCAGCATCTTTGACCGCCGGGTGACGGAAGCCGTGGCAAAGGCTGTGGCAGAAGCGAGCCGGAGAGCAAGCCGGAAATAAGATTTTTCGGTGCTTGTGCAGGTCTTACAAAAAGAAACCGGTCAATTTTCCAAAAAAACCAGTTGACAAACGGGAATTTCGGGCATATAATGACTTCAATACAGTAAACCGATGAGCAAGAGTAGTACCCATGCAGGAATCTTTCCTCAGAGAGCCGGAGGCGGTGAGATCCCGGCGGAAGATCGTGTGGCGAATGGACTTGCGAGGGCCGGGTGAGCGCTGGCAGCAGCAGGTAGCCTGTGACGGGAACTCCGCCCGTTATCAAGGGAGCATACATGATGGTGTATGGAACGAGTGGGCGATTTTTTCGTCAAACCGGGTGGTACCGCAGGAAGTAACAGCTCCTGTCCCTGTAAAACAACAGGGACAGGAGTTTTTTATTATATACGGCCTCAACGGCATCCCGAACCATCACTGTGAAAAATTTCTGATTTTTGAAAGGAGCAACCCATTATGGCAAGAATTCCTCATCGACTGAACCTCACCGAAGACCAGCTCCCGAAGCAGTGGTACAATATGCGGGCCGACATGAAAGAGCAGCCCGAACCCATGCTCAACCCCGTAACACACAAGCCCATTAAAACCGAGGAGCTGTACCCCATTTTCTGCGAGGAACTGGCCGCACAGGAGATGGACAGCACGACCCGTTATATCGATATTCCCGAAGAGGTGCAGGAGATCTACAAGTGCTATCGTCCGTCTCCCCTGTGCCGTGCTTATACGCTGGAAAAATATCTGGACACCCCCGCCCGCATTTACTACAAGTTTGAGGGCAACAACACCTCCGGCAGCCACAAGCTGAACTCTGCCGTTCCTCAGGCCTATTACGCCAAGAAGCAGGGACTGAAGGGTCTGACCACCGAAACCGGCGCCGGTCAGTGGGGCACTGCTCTGGCAGAGGCCTGCGCGTACTTTGGTCTGCCGCTGACGGTGTTCATGGTCAAGGGCTCCTACAACCAGAAGCCCCACCGCCGCTCCATTATCCAGACTTTTGGCGCTAATGTCATCGCCAGCCCCAGCAATACCACCGAAGTGGGCCGCGCTATTCTGGCAGGCGACCCGGACACCACCGGCAGCCTGGGCTGCGCCATCAGCGAGGCCATTGAAGTGGCTACCAAGAACGAGGGTTACCGCTATGTGCTGGGCTCCGTGCTCAATCAGGTGGTGCTCCATCAGTCCATTATCGGTCTGGAATCCAAGATCGCCATGGAAATGCTGGACGAATATCCCGACATCGTCATCGGCTGCGCCGGCGGCGGCTCCAACCTGGCGGGCCTGATTGCACCCTTTATGCAGGATAAGCTGCTGGGCCGCGCCAACCCCCATTTCATCGCGGTAGAGCCCGCCTCCTGCCCGTCCCTCACCCGCGGCAAATACGCCTATGACTACTGCGATACCGGCAAGGTCACACCGCTGGCCAAAATGTACACCCTGGGCTGCGGCTTTATCCCCTCTGCTAACCATGCAGGCGGTCTGCGCTATCACGGCATGTCCCCCATCCTCTCCAAGCTGTATCATGACGGCTATCTGGATGAGGCCCGCAGTGTGGAACAGACCAAGGTGTTTGAAGCGGCTACCCTGTTCGCCAAGACCGAGACCATCCTGCCCGCACCGGAATCCTCCCACGCCATCCGCATCGCCATCGACGAAGCCTTGCGCTGCAAGGAGACCGGCGAGAGCAAGTGCATCCTGTTCGGCCTGACCGGAACCGGCTATTTCGACATGACGGCGTACACCTCTTTCCGGGAGGGAACCATGACGGATTACATTCCCACCGACGAAGATTTGCAGCCGGGTTTTGCCTCTCTGCCTAAAATTGACGGATGATTACTGTTGGTTTTTGACAAGGGTCAGGCAATCCGTAAAAAAGCTTTGAATTGTAAAAATACGATTTTGGATAAAAAAGAGATTCTGCCGAAAGGCTTTGTGAAACGGTTGACACACCATATGTAGTGGGGTATAATGGAGTTGCAAAAAGCGAATGCAAACAAAAAAGCAATAGCTTTTGAAATGTGATTATACGTTCGGCGGCAAAGAATGCCGCACCTTTTTCAATACAACTCCTCCCCAAAAAAGGAAAGAGCCGGGTTTTTCCCGGCTTTTTCCTTTTTTCTGTTGTTGTGATTTTTTCCCGGAGCGGTGCGGATTTTTGCGCTTTTGAAAAGCGGAAAACTTCTCACCGCCACTGTTGTAAGAGAGCCGCAAGAGGTTCGGGATTTTATAAATGGACAAATTGGAATCAGGCTATGGGAAAAAATGACAATATCAAAATCCTGCTATTGCAGGATACACTATATGTTGTGGTCGGGAAAAATTGATCCCCTGCCGGTTTGACTTTGACAGGGGAAAAAAACGTGGGTTGTTTAAACAGGGTTGAGCGAATATTTGCCGGAGATAACGAAAACCAATGAAAGCAAAAATGCTGCCGAAAGGTCCGGCAGCATTTTTGCTCTGTTATGATGAAAAGGACTTGTACTCAAACAAACTGAAAGGGAGCCAGCAGATGACACACCGCGGTGCAGGCGGTGGGAGATTCCACCGAGAACCGCAGGCGGGTGTCGTCCCCGTTTTCATACAGGCGGGTGGAGAAGGTTTCCCCTTCCGCAAAGATTTCCAGCGAAGAGGTGTCGCTGAAAATCCGGACCTGCTTCACCGGCCCGCTGGGGCAGCTGCGGCGGGTCCGTCCAAAGCCGCTGGC
>CAJMOI010000019.1 GCA_905215105.1 uncultured bacterium | reverse complement strand
CCAGATCTGGTTCCAGTGTGATTGCCGGTTTGGATATGGGGAAGAATTCCTGTATAAGTGCCTTTTACGGGCCAAAGATGTTGTACAGGCTCCGGCGATTCCTGTCAGAATGACGGAACTGGAACTGCGTCGTGCCCCTGCAAAACCGGTCGGCAGAGAAGTCTTTCAGGAAATTGACGCGATGGTGCGGGTGCGCGATCTTCTCTGGTGTGAACATGCGCAAAACAGCCATTTAATTGACTTGATGGTTTGCCGACGCATTCCTCAGGCAGTGATGCACTGTGTAGATATCCTGATCCGAAACGGGTTTTCTCCGTCAGCAGTGAAGACCGAGCTGAAAAAAGATTCCTATCAGCGCCTGCTGAAAATCGGAAGCTGTACCGGACAGGAGCTCCGGCGAAAAATATATCGCTGGAATTTTCCCTTGCATAAATATACTCTGGACTAAATTCCAATTTGTAAGCGTTTCTGTTGTCTAATTCTATCTTGGAAAGCGACAGCAGAAACGCTTTTTCGTATACACATTCTATTTTCGCCTTGTTTTTGGTATCCGTGATAAAAGTTTACAATCTATTCACGCCCTTTCTGCCGTAGCTATAGTAAAATAATGTCACCGGTATTATCAATCATGCAGGCTGAAATCAGGGGTGAAATGACTTGTTTGGCTATATACGACCTTATAAGGATGAACTTCTGGTTCGCGAATATGAACAGTACCGCGGCGTATACTGTACCTTGTGTAAGCGAATGGGACTGGCCTATGGACGGATTTCCCGTTTGACTTTGAGCTACGATTGTACGTTTTTGTCGCTGGTGCTGATGGGCCTTTCACAGGAGTGTCCCAGCTTTTCCAAAGGAAGATGCGTGGTAAATCCCACAAAGGTCTGCCGGTTTTGTTCCGGCTATGAGGAAGTTTTCCGTTTTGCCGGTGCTTTTTCCATTTTGCTGACAGATGCCAAACTGCGGGATGACCAGAAGGATGGCGGTCTGAAAAGCCGGTTGAGTTCTGGTTTCCTTCGTCTGTTGGGACGTCGTTCTTATCAGAAAGCGAAGAAAGCCTATCCGGAAGCAGCCCAGTGGGTGGAAGAGTATCTCGCCGAACAGGAACAGGCGGAAAAACAAACTGCTTCCGTGGATGCCTGTGCGCACCCGACTGCCAATCTGCTGGCAAAGGTTTTGAAAAGCCGGGCCGAAGACGGCCGACAGGCGGTGATTCTGGAGCAGTTTGGATACTATCTGGGACGCTGGGTTTATTTGATGGATGCAGCGGATGATCTGCGGGAAGACCTTGCAGAGGGAAACTTTAATCCACTGATCCGCACACTGGATCTTTCTGACCAGAAAGTGCTGGAAGGGGAAGACCGAAGCCGGGCAGAAGCAGTCTGTAATGAAATGCTGAATCTGACTGCTGCGCGGATCTGTGCAGCACTGAACCTTTTAGAATGGAACCGATTTGGTCCCATCATCGCCAATGTGATTGAAAAGGGATTACCGGAGATGCAACGCGAGATTCTATTTTTGCACGCAAAGGAGAAGAAGAATGTCCGATCCATATAAGGTTTTAGGGGTGTCTCCCTCTGCAACAGATGAGGAGATCAAAGCCGCTTATCGCGAGCTGGCAAAAAAATATCATCCTGATAATTATGCCAATACGCCGTTGGCTGATTTCGCTACTGAAAAGATGAAGGAAATCAACGAGGCGTATGACACCATCGTTTCCCAGAGAAGAAATGGTGGGCAGTATCAGCAGCAGCCGGGCGGCGGTTATCAGAATTATGGTTATGGCGGTGGAAATTCCTATTATCGGAATTCCGGCTTCAACGATGTGCGCAATCTGATTATGACAGGCAGAATTGCCGATGCGGAACAGATTCTCAACGGAGTGCCCATGGACGGCAGAAATGCAGAGTGGTACTTTCTGAAAGGAACCGTTCTGTATAAAAGAGGCTGGCTGGAAGAAGCTTCCAACCACTTTACTCGGGCCTGTCAGATGGACCCCAACAATCCGGAATATCGCGCAGCCATGAACCAGGTAGTCAACCAGAGAAGCGGCCGGTATGGCGGTTACAATCCCAATATGCAGGGAACCGGCGGCTGTAACTCCTGTGATGTTTGTTCGTCCCTGATTTGTGCAGACTGCTGCTGTGAATGTATGGGCGGCGACCTGATCGCCTGCTGTTAATGGAGGCGATTCCATGAAATCCACCATTCGCACAGCTTTTTGCGGAGCAGCTGCGGCGCTGGAAGTTCTGCTGCTCTTTCTTACCAATATATTCCCCACCGCAACCATCGCTCTTCCGGCTGTGGCTGGTGTATTGCTGATGGCTGTCGTAATTGAATTCAGCCCTCGTTGGGCCTTTGGCGTATTTGCCGTCGCATCTGTTTTATCCTTTTTTCTGATGTCAGATAAAGAAGCTTTCTTGCTATATGTCTGTTTTCTGGGATACTATCCGATATTGAAAGCAGTTTTCGAAAAGAAAATTCACTCCCAGCCGCTGTGTTGGGTTTGTAAGCTGCTGACCTTGAATGTTGCAGCCGTAGTGGATGTACTCCTGGTGCTCTTTGTACTTCGAGTACCCATGGAAAGCTTCGCGTGGATGGGATTGCTGGCGGTTTTGTTATGGCTTGGTCTGAATGTAATATTTGTGGTTTATGACCGCGCTCTTTCCGGACTGGTGTGGCTGTACTGGCGCAGACTTCATCCGATGTTTGCCCGAATGCTGGGAAATCACTGAATTCACGATATAGGAATCATCATTTTTAAAGTGCAGGGTGTACACACTCTGCACTTTTTTGTCCTTTGAGACGTTTTGAAGCCCATCTCCTTATGAAATGAATCGTATCCGAATGTTTCCTGCAAAAAAGTGCACAAATCGGGAAATAAGACTTGATTTTTCCCGGATAACAGGATAATATTGAAGGTAAGTGTTTGTTTCAAGTCATTTTGCAGGAAGCAAAAAAGAATGGGGATGATGAAATGAATAACCAGCTGATTGGACGGATTCATGACAGAATGTCTGGTTTTTCAAAGGGACAAAAAAGAATTGCGAAATACATCGAAGAGCATTATGATAAAGTTGCCTTTATGACAGCCTCCAAACTGGGCGCTACGGTAGGGGTCAGTGAATCTACAGTCGTTCGGTTTGCGACAGAAATTGGCTATTCCGGTTATCCGGAACTGCAAAGAGCCATGCAGGAAATGATTCGCAGCCGCCTTACCAGTGTACAGAGGCTGGAAATTACCGCTCAGAATCTGGAAATTCCGCAGCTGCTCAGTGCGGTACTGAATCAGGATATTGATATTATCCGTCGAACCAATGAAGAAACTTCTCACGAGGATTTCTATCAGGCAGTGGATGCCATTGTGGATGCCCGCCGTGTCTATATTATGGGCGCACGCAGTTCTCATGCACTGGCGACCTTCCTGTCATATTATTTCAACTTGATTTTTGACAGTGTTCGACTGGTTAACTGTTCCAGTGAAGCGGAAATTTTTGAACAGATGGTCAATGTGGGAAAGGATGACGCGGTGGTTGCCATCAGCTTCCCCCGTTATTCCAGAAAAGTGGTCAAGGCCCTTCAGTTTGCCACAGACCGGGGCGCCAGAACCATTGCCCTCACGGACAGTCCCTTGTCTCCTCTGGCTGAAGCGGCCGCTTATCGGATGTTGGCTCGCAGTGACATGGCTTCTTTTGTGGATTCTCTGGTCGCGCCGTTGAGTCTGATTAACGCCTTTATTGTGACCACAGCCATTCGCAAAAAGGAAACCGTTGGAGAAAATCTGCGCCGCCTGGAGGAAATCTGGGATCAGTACGGCGTATACGAAAAGGTGGATGACAAACAACGTGAATATGAACAACAGCTTTGATGCAATCGTCATCGGAGCCGGTCCTGCGGGAATGATGGCGGCAGGAACCGCTGCCCAAAAAGGAATGCGGGTGCTTTTGCTGGAAAAAAGGAGCGCCCGGGACGGAAACTGATGATTACCGGAAAAGGCCGCTGTAATGTCACCAATCAGTGTACGGCGGAAGAGGTGATTGCAGCAGTTCCCACCAATGGTCGATTTTTATACAGCGCCATGGCTGGCTTTTCCCCTCAGGATACCATGGCATTTTTTGAAGGACTGGGTGTGCCCCTCAAGGTGGAACGGGGAAACCGGGTATTTCCCTGTTCTGATCGGGCAGTGGATATTGTGGATGCTCTTCAGGGGTTTGTCCGTTCTTCCGGCGTAACAGTATATACAGAATCCCCGGTGGCTAAACTGCTGTTGGAGGATGCTTCTGTCCGAGGTGTGGTGACAGCAGAGGGAGAGGAGTTTTACGCGCCTCGAGTGCTCATTGCCTGTGGTGGCTCTTCTTATCCGGGCACCGGTTCCAATGGCGATGGGGTTCGTCTGGCAAAACAGGCTGGGCATACGATTACACCCCTGCGTCCTTCGCTGGTTGCCCTGAATATGATAGAAGAAGAGGATTGCCGCACGGCACAGGGTCTTTCCCTGCGAAATTGCGCCATCCAGGTGGTGGATCTGGCAAAGCGCCGGGTAATCTATGAGGATTTCGGAGAGCCGCTCTTCACACATTTTGGTTTATCGGGACCGGTGATTCTCAGCGCCAGTGCTCATATGCGCCAGATGTCCCCGGGACGTTATCGAATTTTGCTGAACCTGAAACCCGCTCTTACCCCGGAACAGCTGGATACTCGTTTACAGCGGGATTTGCGGGAAAACCAGAACCGGGACTTTCTTAATTCTCTGGGGGCGCTGCTTCCCAGAAAGCTGATTCCTCTGGTGGTACAGCGGTCGGGAATTCCGCCGCATCAGAAATGCTGTGAAATTACCCGAACCCAGCGGCAGAAGCTGGGAGAAACGCTGCGGGAACTGACATTCACCGTTCGGCAGTTCCGGCCCATCGAAGAGGCCATCGTGACAGCTGGCGGTGTTTCAGTCAAAGAAGTCAATCCCCGCACCATGGAATCCAAAAAATGTACAGGATTGTATTTTGCCGGCGAAGTGCTGGATGTAGACGCCTATACCGGTGGATTTAATTTGCAGATTGCTTTTGCCACCGGACATCTGGCAGCAGAAAGCTGGAGCAATGAATGATTGAGTGAAAGGAAGCGTTACCATGTTTGCAATTGCCATTGACGGACCTGCCGGTGCAGGAAAAAGCAGCGCTGCCAAAGCCGCAGCCAAAAAACTGGGCTTTATCTATGTGGATACGGGCGCACTGTATCGCACAGTGAGTCTCTACATGTTCAAAAACGGAATTGAAATTTCCGATCCGGAAGCAGTAGCCGCTGCTCTGCCCCAGGTGAAAATTTCTCTGAAATTCGAAGAGGACGGCCAGCATGTTATTCTGGGAGACGAAGATGTTTCCCAGCAGATTCGTACTCCGGAAGTTTCCATGGGAGCGTCCAAGGTTTCTGCTATTCCCAAAGTTCGGGAGTTTCTCTTCGATTTACAGCTGGATTTGGCTGCTAAAAATAATGTGCTGATGGATGGCCGGGACATCGGAACGGTGGTACTGCCCCATGCACAAGTCAAAATTTTCCTCACAGCCAGCGCAGAAGAGCGGGCCCGCCGCCGTTGTCTGGAATTGGAGCAAAAGGGAACACCGCAGCCCTATGAAGAGGTTCTGGAAGACATTCGCAAGCGGGATTATCAGGACTCTCATCGGGAAATTGCCCCGTTGGTTCCGGCAGAAGACGCAGTCATCGTTGACACCAGCGACTGCGACCTGGAAGGTGCCGTAGAGCGGATTTTGCAAATTGTTTACAAAAAATTACCACAATAACCGATTGATTTTTGGGTGGTTAACGGTATATAATAAGTAGTATATGGCTGAGGGGGAAACTGTCCCCTTTGGCTTTATAGTACTTTACCGGGTTTGCTTTTCAAAAAGCTGCCTGGGGAATGAGGGAAAGAAATGAAACACACGCCGTTATACCAGGTGGGAAGAGCGATCGTTCCTCCGATCTTTCAGATTGGAAATCCCCTGATTATCAATGGAGCAGAAAAGATGCCTCCGAAAGGCCGGGTCGTGATCTGCTGTAACCATCTGACAATGAAAGACCCGATTTTTGTCTCTACAGTCCATAAACGTCAGATCAATTACATGGCAAAAGCAGAATTGTTTGAAAACAAGATGCTGGCCGGACTGTTCCGCTCACTGGGGGCTTTTCCGGTACATCGCGGTCAGGGTGACGCAGACGCTATGGCATCTGCCAGAAAACTGCTGGAAGAAGAGCGGGTAGTAGGGATCTTTATTGAAGGTACACGTTCCCGTACCGGTCAGCTTCTGAAGCCCAAAACCGGCGCGGTGATTCTGGCTCACGAAACCCACTCGCCCATTCTTCCCATGTGCATTACAGCGCCGGACGGCAAGGTCCCTTCTGCATTCCAGAAACTGGCTGTTTCCTGCGGCGATCTGATTATGCCGGAAGAACTTGGCATTGAGGATGGAAATATTTCTTCTTATCGGAAAGCATCCCGACTGGTCATGAGCCGGATTGCAGAAATGCGGGAGCGGGATCTTCTTATGCTGGAAGCAAAGAAAAAACGCTGAACGGGGGATGCTGATTGAGTATTCAGGTTGCGAAAAGTGCCGGGTTTTGTTTTGGCGTCAACCGGGCAGTAGAAATGGTATATCGGCTGTTGGAAGAGGGAAAGCAGGTTTATACACTGGGACCGATCATTCATAATCCCCAGTTGGTAGAGGAGCTTTCTCAAAAAGGGGTACGCATTGTTAAGGAACCGGAAGAGGTTCCAGCTGAAGGAACGTTGATCATCCGTTCTCATGGCGTATCGCAAAATGTAATGGATCGGGCCTGCAGCAGCGGTGCCGCATGTGCGGATGCTACCTGCCCCTTCGTCGCGAAAATTCATAAAATTGTCCGGGAAGCTTCTGCACGAGGGGAGACGGTTCTCATTGCCGGAGACCGCTATCACCCGGAAGTAGAAGGTATTCTGGGACACTGCACTGGACCCTATTATGTGTTCAAAAATCAGGCAGGACTAACAGAAATCAACAATTCTCATAAAGATTTGTATAATTCGCCAGTTTGCGTCGTTTCCCAAACGACTTTTAACGGCTCAGAATGGGAAAATTGTTTGGAAATAATCGAAAAGGTATATACAAACGTTTCGATTTTTGGTACAATATGTAATGCGACCGCTCAGCGTCAGGCTGAGGCGGTGGCACTGGCAAAGGCATCCGACCTGATGATTGTCATTGGTGGCAAACAAAGCTCCAATACGGCGAAGCTTCGGGAAGTGTGTCAGCCGTTCTGCCAGACACTTCTGGTGGAAACTGCCGCAGAGCTGTGTTCGCTGCTGCAAGATTCTCACGAATCGCTGAAGAACGCAAAAGTCGGCATCACTGCAGGCGCTTCAACGCCTGCAAGCATAATAAAGGAGGTACTTGTTACCATGACTGAAATCATTGAAGGCGCTGTTCAAAATTCTACGGAGGTAACCGAATCTAACTTTGCAGAGATGCTTGAAGAATCTCTCAAGAGTTTTAATACAGATGAGAAGGTTCACGGTGTTGTTGTCGGTATTACCCCTAACGAGGTGTACGTTGATGTAGGCCGCAAGCAGGCTGGCTTTGTTCCCGCTTCCGAGCTGTCCGCTGACCCAAATGTGAAGCCCGAGGACGTTGTGAAGATCGGCGACGAGATGGATCTGCTGATCATGCGCACCAACGACCAGGAAGGCACCATCATGCTTTCCAAGAAGCGTTTCGACAGCATCAAGGGCTGGGAAGCTGTTGCTGCTGCTGAAGAGAGCCAGGAAGTACTGACCGGTGTTGTCACCGAGGTCATCAAGGGCGGCGTGATTGCTGTTACCAACGGCATCCGCGTGTTCATCCCCGCTTCTCAGGCCACCGCTTCCCGTGGAGACAGCCTGGACGAGCTGCTGAAGAAGGAAGTGCAGTTCCGCATTATCGAAGTGAACCGTTCTCGCCGCCGTGCTGTTGGTTCCATCCGTTCCGTGCTGAAGGATCTGCGCAAGGCTCAGGCTGACAAGTTCTGGGAGACCGCAGAAGAGGGCAAGGAGTACACCGGTGTTGTCAAGTCCCTGACCGCTTACGGCGCATTTGTTGATCTGGGCGGCATCGACGGCATGATCCACATCTCTGAGCTGTCCTGGACCCGCGTGAAGCATCCCTCCGAGGTTGTTAACGTTGGCGATACCGTAAAGGTATACATCAAGGGTCTGGATCGCGAGAAGGGCAAGATTTCTCTGGGCTACAAGCGTTCCGAGGACAACCCCTGGAACATTCTGGAGCGTGAATATCCCGCAGGCACCATCTGCGACGTGACTGTTGTCGGCATGACCACCTTCGGTGCATTTGCCCGCATCATCCCCGGCATTGACGGTCTGATTCACATTTCCCAGATCGCTGACCACCGCATCGAGAAGCCTCAGGATGTCCTGAAGGTTGGCGATGTTGTGAAGGTCAAGATTACCGAGATCGACTTCGACAAGAAGCGCGTTTCCCTGTCCATCCGCGCTGCTGCTGAGGAAGACAAGGCTGAAGCCGCAGAAGAAGAGGCTTCCGAGGAATAATTCCTGCGTATGACAGCCCCTTTCACCCTGCTGTGAGAGGGGCTGTTTTTCTCAATTAAACCAAAGTATCTGTTTCGGAATGGCTGTTTGACAGCCGGGAAATAATACGATTGGGATGGAAAGTTTATCATTGAAATGGAGGATATCACCATGGCTGCTATTACCAAAGATACCGTTATCGGCGACATTCTGGATATGGACCGCACCACCGCTCCTTATTTTCTGGAGATGGGAATGCACTGCCTGGGCTGCCCCTCTGCCCGCGGCGAAAGCTTGGAGCAGGCCTGCCTGGTACACGGTGTCAGCGTTGACGAGCTGGTTGCAAAGCTGAACGCACACATCGAAGGCAAGTAATCTGCTGTTTGAGTATCAGATGGCTGCCGTCCGGTAGAAGGATCCCTGTACGGGGCTGCCTGCCGGACGGCTTTTTGTGTCAGGAAGTGCGGGAAAAGATTGCCGCATTGATTTAGAAAGGAGCTTTCACGATGCGTATTTTTCAGCTGGACCCGCGGCTTCAACTGTGCGCTGATCTGGTGCGTCAAGGGGCAAAACTGGCGGATATTGGGACCGATCACGCTTATCTGCCGGTATGGCTGGTGTCCAAGGAAATTTGCCCCCAGGCAGTGGCTGTAGATGTCCGGGAAGGCCCATTGGAACGTGCCAGAGAGAATGTAGTGCGTTATGGAATGGCAAGTCAAATTCGGCTTTCCCTTTCCAGTGGTCTGACGGATGTGCAGCCAGAAGAAGCCGATGATATTGTCATCGCCGGAATGGGCGGAGAACTGATCGCGCAAATCCTCCAGCAGGCGCCGTGGATTAAAAGCGAGGAAAAGCATCTGATTTTACAGCCTATGACCACCGCCAAGGAGCTTCGCCTGTGGCTGCGGGAAAATGGGTTTGTGTTGCTGGAAGAAAAGTGTGTGCGCAGTGAAGGAAAAATCTATTCCGTTCTGTTGGCAGCTTATGCACCTGAAAAAGTGAAGTCCTTTCAAAATAAGGAACTGTATCCTTATATTGGACTCCTCACCGGAAAAACGGTAGAGGAACGGGAGTATATTCGGAAAGTGATGCACCGTCTTTCCAAAAAACTGCTCGGTTGCCGTCATCGTCAGGACAAAGCGGGAGCTGAAAAGATTGAACGGATTTTGCGTCAACTGGAAAAAATGGCTGGAACAGAAACGGAGGAATCATAATGGCTTCGGTCCAGGAAATCTATGAGTACATCAATACCTTTGCGCCTTTTGCGGAAGCGTTGGATTTTGACAACCCCGGCCTGCTGGTTGGCGACGGTGGCCAAACAGTGAAAACGGCTTTGCTGGCGCTGGATATTACCGCTCCGGTAGTGGAGGAAGCTGTACAAAAGGGCACACAGCTCATTGTCAGTCATCATCCCGTAATCTTTGCGCCTCTGCGTAAACTGAAAAAGAATAGTGTCCCGTGGCTGCTGGCACAGCATGACCTTTCCGCCATCTGTGCCCACACTAATTTGGATATGGCTTCTGACAGTGGTGTCAATGTGGCTCTTTCTCAAGCTCTTGGCATGGTGAACTGTCGGGGAATCTGCCCTCACGGTTCCGGATATGAAGCCATGGTGGGAGAACTGCCGGAAGAAATGGAATCCGACGTATTTGCCCGACATGTAAAGGAATCTCTGCACTGCGGAGGCATCCGCTTTGTGCCGGGAAATCGGAAAGTCAAAACAGTGGGGCTTTGCAGCGGCGCCGGTGCTGATTATCTGGAACCTGCCCTTGAGGAAGGGGCAGACGCTTTTGTCACCGGCGAGGTAAAACACCATCAGTTTTTGCTGGCCCGGGAACTTGGCGCTACTTTGGTTGAAGGCGGACATTTCCACACAGAGACGGTGGTTCTTCCGCTGCTTACGGAAAAACTGAAAAAAGCATTTCCCCAGATACATTGGCTGATTGCAGAGGCCAACACTGCACCGGAAGATTTCTGCTGATTTGTAAACCCCATATCCCGGAAAGGGAGGATGTAATATGGCCTTAGACGGTATTTTTCTGCATCATTTGCAGAACGAAATTTCTCAGCGAGCAGTAGATGCCCGCGTCGATAAAATTTATCAACCCAGCCGGGACGAACTGATTGTTACTTTGCGGACCCGAGGGGATCGGTTTCACCTGCTGCTGTCTGCGCGGGTGAATAGTGCTCGTGCGCACTTTACCCGCTGTCTGCCGGAAAATCCCATGCAGCCGCCGATGCTGTGTATGCTGCTTCGAAAGCGTTTAACCGGCGCCCGGCTTTTGTCGGTGGAACAGCCGGGACTGGAACGGCTGCTGCGGTTTGCCTTTGACGCGGTGAATGAGCTGGGGGATCATGTGCGGCTGGAACTGATTGTGGAAGTGATGGGTCGCTACAGCAACGTGATTTTTGTGGACGAAAACGGAAAGATTCTGGACGCACTCAAACGGGTGGATGCGGAAATGAGCTCCGAGCGGTTAATTCTGCCGGGCGTTACCTATCATCTTCCCCCGGCCCAGGAGAAGCTGAACCTGTTGGAAGCAGAAATAAGCGATGTGCTGGAGCGTCTGGAAAATCGCCCCGGAGACAGCGAGCTTTCCAAAGGGTTGCTGTCGGTATTACAGGGTGTATCTCCCATAGTCTGCCGGGAAGTCCAGCAGTTTGTGGGACGGGGAGAGGATGTCTTTACCAAACAGCTGACGGAAAGCCAGCAGGAACGGCTGGTATTTTTCCTGAATCAGCTGCGGCAGACTGCCCGGGAAGTTTCCGGCACCCCTCATATGGTCGTCAATCTTGCCCAACACAAGCCTATGGATATTTCCTTTATGAATATCACGCAGTACGGTACTTCTGCATTGATTCGTACGGCGCCAACATTTTCTCAGCTGCTGGATGATTTCTATTCCGAGCGCGACCGGGTAGAACGGATGCGTGTGCGGGAAGCTGATTTGCTGCGGGTCATTACCACTTCTTCGGAGCGGCTGACCCGAAAAATCGCCATTCAGCAGGGAGAACTGAGCCAATGTGCCGAACGGGACCAGCTTCGCGTTTATGGTGACCTGCTCAGCGCTAACTTGTACCGCATTGAGAAGGGTGTTTCTTCTGTAATACTGGAAAACTTCTATGAAGAGGGAATGCCGGAAATTACCATACCCATGGACCCGGCCCTGAACGCCAATCAGAACGCCCAGCGGTACTATAAAAAGTACCGGAAAGCAAAGGTCGCGGAAGAGAAACTGACAGAGCAAATCACCTTTGCCCAGCAGGAAGTGGAATATCTGGATTCCGTGCTGGACGAACTGGGACGCGCTGAAACGGAAAAAGATTTGACGGAAATCCGGCAGGAACTGATGGAACAGGGATATATCCGGATGCTGCGCAGTAAAGGTCGTCAGAAACCCGCTCCCTCCAGTGCTCCGTTGGAGTTTACTACCAGTGACGGATTCCGGGTGCTGGTGGGTCGGAACAACCGGCAGAATGATAAACTGACCTTAAAACAGGCCAATAATAACGACATCTGGTTCCACACCAAAAATATTCCCGGTTCCCATACCATTCTGGTGACGGACGGAAAACAGCCTACAGACACCGCTTTGCTGGAAGCAGCCTGCATTGCTGCCTGGCATAGCCGGGGAAAGGATTCCTCTCAGGTACCGGTGGATTACACCCAGGTGCGTCATGTGAATAAGCCTCAGGGCGCCAAACCCGGTATGGTGATCTATGTGCAGTATAAAACGCTGTATGTGACCCCTGCTTTGCCGGAGAAACAGGAAGAAGTGTAAGAAAGGAAGGAAATATGTATCGACTGATTAAACAGGAGGGCGCTGCACGCCGCGGTGAATTTACCACCGTACATGGAACCATTCAGATGCCCGCCTTTATGAATGTGGCCACCTGTGGTGCCATCAAAGGCGCAGTTTCTGCACTGGACCTGAAAGATGTCCATTGTCAGGTGCAGCTGTGCAATACCTATCATCTGCATCTGCGTCCCGGCGATGAAACGGTAAAAAAGCTGGGCGGCCTGCACAAGATGACCCGTTGGGAAGGCCCGATCCTCACTGACAGCGGCGGATTTCAGGTTTTCTCACTGGCAAAGCTGCGCAACATCAAAGAGGAAGGCGTAACCTTTGCTTCCCATATTGACGGTCACAAAATCTTTATGGGGCCAGAAGAGAGTATGCGCATCCAGTCCAATCTGGGTTCTACCATTGCCATGGCCTTTGATGAGTGTGTGGAAAATCCGGCCACCTATGAATATGCAAAAGCATCCTGTGCCCGCACAGCTCGCTGGCTGGAACGCTGCAAAGCGGAAATGACCCGGCTGAACAGCTTGCCCGATACGCTGAACCCCCATCAGATGCTGTGGGGCATCAATCAGGGCTGCACCTTCGAGGACCTTCGTGTAGATCATATGAAGCGCATTCGGGAATTGGATCTGGACGGCTATGCCATCGGTGGTCTGGCGGTAGGCGAACCAGCTGAAGTGATGTATCAGGTGATTGAAGCAGTAACCCCTCATATGCCGGAGGATAAGCCCCGATATTTGATGGGGGTTGGAACCCCAGCCAATATTCTGGAAGCAGTTCGCCGGGGCGTGGATATTTTTGACTGTGTCATGCCCACCCGGAATGCCCGTCACGGCCATGTGTTCACCATGGAGGGTGTACGGAATATGATGAATGCCAAATATACCTTCGACGAAAGCCCGCTGGATCCGGCCTGTGACTGTCCTGTGTGCCGAAACTTTACTCGCGCTTATATCCACCATCTTTTCAAAGCAGGGGAGATGCTGGCCATGCGCCTGGCTGTCCTGCATAACCTTTATTTCTATAACAATCTCATGGCACGGATTCGTCAGGCCCTGGACGAGGACGCTTTTGAAGCATTCCGCCGGGAATATACCGAGAAATTGGGTGGCAAACTCTAACCAGGAAAAAGAAGTCGTTACCGAAAAAAGGGCTTGTCAAATCTCGAAAACTCTTTTATAATAAATAGAAAGTTATTTTTTACAGTGGAGGGAATCGCCTTGGATATGTCAATTTTGATCATCGTCCTCATTGTTTTCTATATCGCCATTTTCTATTTCTTGAAAATGCGTCCGGAAAAGCAGCGGAAAAAGGAGCAGGACGCCATGAAGCGGGCACTGGCGCCCGGTGACCCTGTCACCATGATCGACGGAATGATCGGCAACATCTGCGCCGTGAAGGAAAAGACCGTGGTCATCGAGACCGGCGCAGACCGTGTGCGTCTGGAGTATGCCACCTGGGCCATCATGAACAAGGGCGTGGCAGCGGACCAGACCCAGCAGTAACGAGAATACCGGCATAGAAGAATCCCTCCCCACATAGAATCCATCAGAGATTCTCTTCGGGGAGGGATTTTTATGGAAAAAAGAGAGGAAGAACGCACCCAGAAAAAGGGGACATCTTCCGGAGGGGTACTGTCCGTTCTGATGGGCACCGCCATAGGTTTGCTTCTCTTGCTGCTGTTTGCCCTTTTGTCGGCGGCGCTGATTTGGGGCGGTTTGGTCCCAGAGGAGATCACCCATCTGCTCTTGACGGTGGCCGCCGGTCTGTGTCCCTTTGTGGCCGGCCGTGTGGCCATCCAAAAGGGAAGCGGGGGGCCCTCTATGGCCATCGGCGGGGGCATAGGCCTACTGCTGTGTGGAATCTTGGTCTCCATTTGCTGGGGGACCACGGGAGCGGAGGGATTTCATGGACCCTTTGTGGGCATCCTCCTGATGACCATGGCCGGCGGCTGTCTGGCCGGGCTTCTGGGCAGAAAGACCAAGCGGAAGAAAAAGAAACGGTGACCCATGAGGGGGAGAGGCAAAAAGAACCGGATGACGGCGCAGCAGAAAGAGAAGGAAGCGGCGCGAAAAAACCGGGATACCGTATTGTTGATGTTGTCCACCGCCTTTCTCGCCGGAGGAATCGCAGGGTGTTTGCTGGAGGGAAAGCTTTCTGCCGCACCATACATCAGCGGATTTCTGGGGCAAGCCGCCCAGACCACGTTGGCACCGTCCCTGTGGCGGGAGCTTTGGACCGTGTTTCGCTGGCCGGCAGCGGCGGTGCTCCTCAGCCTGCTGCCTCTTGCGGCATTGACCCTTCCAACCCTGTTTTTCCTCCGCGGTTTTTTCCTTTCCTATGGAATTGTGGCCATGATGGAGGGCCTGGGTGGAACGGGAGTGCTGTGGGCAGGCATCGTCTTTGGCCCGACGTGTCTGCTGGCAGTTCCGGCCTTTTTCGTCCTGGGCACCACTGGTCTGCTGGGAAAGGCAGACCGCCAGGGCATGGGCAAAAAACTTTTGGGCCGGGCTCTGGCTGCCTTGCCGGTGCTGCTGGTCTGCGCCTTTCTGGATCGCATGGTGGCACCCAAGCTGCTGCACATTCTGCTCAAGGGTTTGGCGGAGAGCGGCTGAGAAGTTCTCCTTGCCATTTTTGCTTGGGCAGCGTATAATGAAAGACACTCCCGAGGGGAGTGTCCTTTTTCAAGAAGTAACTTCGCATAATGCACATTTTGCGAAGTTAATGACCTCAAAAAACGAAGGAGACCACTATGGCAGACTATTGGCGGGACGCACCGCCCATTTTGCAGGAGTTCCTCAACTACCATGAGTCCATCCTCTCACACTCGGCAAAGACGGTGGACGAATACTTTTTGGACCTGCGCAGTTTTTTTCGCTATTTAAAACGACGCAGAAATCCAGCGCTGGAGCAAGTGCCGCCGCAAGAGATCTCTATCTTGGATGTGGACCTGGACTTTGTGTCCAAGACGCAGCTGTCAGAAATCTATGGCTTTCTGACTTCACTCACTGGTGGAACCAAGTCCGGCAAGGCCGAGGCCTCCACCAGAGCGCGGAAATGCGTGGCGATCCGTTCCTTTTACCAGTACCTGTGCCTCCACGCCCATCGGATGGAACATGATCCGACCCAGGCTCTGCAGATCCCCAAACGGCGGAAAAGCCTGCCCCGCTACCTCACGCTGGCGGAGAGCATCCAATTGTTGGAAGCTGTCTCCGGCCCCAATGAGGTCCGGGATTACTGCATCCTCACGCTTTTTCTCAACTGCGGCCTTCGCGTGGGTGAACTGGTAGGGCTGAATGTGCAGGACGTGCGGGAGGACACCATTCGGGTGTTAGGCAAGGGCAACAAAGAGCGGCAGCTCTATCTCAACCAGGCCTGCCAAGAGGCCCTGCAGGCCTATCTGGCTGTTCGCCCAGACCCCAAAGAGGAACCGCGCCACAGAAACGCCCTCTTTGTCTCCCGGAACAAGACCCGGCTGACCACACGGGCGGTGGAAAACATCGTGCAAAAAGCTGTGGCCAAAGCTGGGCTGGACCCAAAGTATTCTCCCCACAAGCTGCGCCACACGGCAGCCACCTTGATGCTTAACAACGGCGTGGACCTGCGCACCCTTCAGGATGTTTTGGGCCATGAAAATTTGGGGACCACCCAGATCTATACCCACATCTCTGACAGCAACCTAAAGCAAGCGGTGGACGCCAATCCTCTGGCCCGTGTGAAAAAGCAGGAGGACTGAGCTGCGCCAGACTGTGTTCCAATCGATTGGCAAAGGGGGCTCCTCTTCCCTGTTCGCTCAGCTGGGACAGGATGAATTGTTCACAAAATTTCTAGGTTTTGTGGAGAGAAAAGAAAAATCCGTATGTTTTGGAAAAGACATACGGATTTTTTCTGCTCACTGGGCCGAGGATTTCCCCAGCCTGTTTAGAAGTTCTTCCAAGCTGAGAACAGGGATGCCCAAGTTGTTGGCCTTGTCCAGCTTGCTACCGGCATTCTCGCCAGCCAGAAGGAAGGAGGTCTTTTTGGAGACGCTTCCCGTCACCTTTCCCCCGTTCTCCTGGACCAACTGGGCGGCCTCTTCCCGGCTCAAACCAGGCAGTGTACCGGTGATTACCACGGTCTGCCCGGAAAGGGGAAGGTTCCCCCCTACCGGAGCCACAATTTCCTGGGTCATATTCACACCAGCCGACCGGAGTTTTTCCAATACCTTCTGGTTGTGGGGCTGGCGGAAATAGTCATACACACACTGGGCAGAGATGGGGCCGATGTCATCTACAGCAGTCATATCTTCCACAGAGGCGGCGGCCAGGGCGTCCACCGTGCCAAAGTGGTTCATCAAGACCTGGGCGGCAGACCGGCCGACGTTGGCAATGCCCAAGCCAGTCAGAAGACGATCGGGAGGGTTTTCCTTTGCCTTTTCAATGGCGCCCAACAGCTTGTCGGTATTTTTCTCCTTGCCGACGATGCCTTTTTCGATCAGCTCCTCACGGTGGTGATAGAGGGTAAAGATATCAGCAACGTCGGTCAAATACCCTTCCTTGATGAGATCGTGGACGTACACCACGCCGAACCCCTTGATGTCCATGGCACCCCGGCCCACAAAATGGCCGATCAACCGCTCCAGCTGGGCGGGGCAGTTGAGGTTCACGCACTTGATGTCCGCTGTATCTTCCCGCACTGCCGGTGAGCCACAAACCGGGCAGACCATGGGGATCTGAAACACCTGGCTGTCTGGAGGCTGTTTCTCCGCCACCACCCCCACGCATTTGGGAATGACTTCCCCGGACTTTTCGATCAGAAGGGTGGAGCCAAGGCGGATATCCAAGTTGGTGATGAAGTCCTGGTTGTGCAACGTACAGCGGGAGACGGTGGTGCCGCATAGACGGACGGGCTCAAAAATGGCTGTTGGGGTGATCTTGCCTGTTCTGCCCACAGACAGCTCGATGGTCTGCAATTTGGTCTCCTTCCGCTCCGGCGGATATTTGTAGGCCACCTGGTATCCGGCATTTTTGGCGGTGTCTTTCAGCTGCTGGCGAAGTGCCAGGTTGTTGACCTTGATCACGGCGCCGTCGATATCGTAGGGCAGGCTCCCCCGCATCTCCCCGATGGCTTGGATGGCTTGCCACACCTCCTGGCGGTCTTTGCAGACAAAGCGGGGCTGAATGACCGTCACGCCGCAGGATTCCAGAAAGTCGTAGGCCTCTTGGTGGGTGGCCAGCTCCTTGCCCCGGATGTCCTGGATGTTAAAGACGAAGAAGGACAGGTGCCTCTCCCGTGTCACTGCGGCGTCCAGCTGGCGCAGGGTTCCGGCGGCGCAGTTGCGGGGGTTGGCAAAGGTTTTTTTGCCCAGCAGCTCCTGCTTTTCGTTGACAGCCTCAAAGGCGGCGTTGGTCATGTAGACCTCACCCCGCAGTTCCAGGTATTCCACCGGGTGGCGAAGGGTGAGGGCAACGTCGTCGATCACTTTGGCGTTGGCGGTGACGTCCTCTCCAAAATTCCGGCCGTCCCCTCGGGTCAGCGCGGTGACCAGGGTGCCGTTCTCATAGCGCAGGGCCATGGACAAACCGTCGATCTTGGTCTCCACTAGGAAGGTGATCCCCTCCCCCAGCTTCTCTTGGCAGTCCTCCAAAAAGTGGTTGACCTCCTCTTCAGTGAACAGGTCTTGCATGGACAGCATGGGAACCCGGTGGGCCACCAGAACCCCGGCGGTCCGCTTGGCACTACCTCCCACCTTCTGGGTGGGAGAATCCGGGGCGATGAGCTCTGGGTGGGCTTTCTCCAGGGCCTTTAGCTCTCGCATGAGGGCGTCGTATTCCTGGTCGGAGATGGTGGGGGCGTCCTCGTTGTAATATAAATTGCTGTGGTGATTGAGCAGAGCCCGCAGTTCCTCTGCCCGTTTGGCTGGCTCCATAGTCCTGGTCTCCTTTTCCTTGTGATCCAGTGTCTATTATTCCCGCAAAAGCTCCTCGGCAGCCAGAAGGATGCCAAGCTTTCCCGACTCGTAGGTCAGGCCCCCCTGCATATAGACGGTGTAAGGCGGGCGCATGGGGGCATCAGCGGACAACTCGATGGACGCACCCTGGATGAAGGCACCGGCAGCCATGATGACGGGACAGTCGTAACCGGGCATGTCCCAGGGCACCGGGGTGACATAGGAGTCCACCGGCGCACCCATTTGAATGCCCCGGCAGAATTTTTCCACCGCCTGAGGCTGCTCTAAGTGGATCATCTGGATGATGTCGTGGCGGATATCCTGAGAGCCTGGGTCGGTCCGGTAGCCCAGCAGCTCCATGACCTTGGCGGCAAAGACCGCTGTTTTGGTGGCCTGGGCCACGGTGTGGGGTGCCAGAAAAAGGCCCTGATACAGCGCCCGGTTGTTCCCCAGGGAAGCGCCACACTCCCGCCCGATGCCAGGGACAGTCATGCGTGTGGCGGTGCTCTCCACCAAGTCCCGCCGTCCCGCCACGTAGCCGCCCATGGGGGCCAGGCCGCCGCCGGGATTCTTGATGAGAGAACCCATGATGAGGTCGGCCCCCACCTGGGTGGGCTCGATGGTCTCTACGAACTCCCCATAGCAGTTGTCCACCAGAATGTTAACTGTGGGATTTACCTGGCGGATGGCTTTGCAGATGGCACCGATGGTCTCCACCGACAGCGAGGCCCGGGTGGCATACCCCCGAGAGCGCTGGATGAGGACGGCCTTCACCCCCGGCTCCTGGACGGCCTGGACAATGCCGGGCAGATCGGGCGTATCTTCGGGGGTCAGGTCCACCTGGCGGTAGTGAATGCCAAATTCCTTCAGAGAGCCGTTGCCATCGCCGGTAATGCCAATAACCCCTTGCAGGGTGTCATAGGGAGCCCCGATGGCGGAGACCAGGGTGTCCCCCGGCCGCAGGACTCCATACAGGGCGGACGCGATGGCATGGGTGCCGTTGACAAAAGTGATGCGCACCATGGCGTCCTCGGTGCAAAAGATATCGGCGTAAATCTCCCCCAAAGTGTCCCGGCCCAGATCGTCATATCCGTAACCAGTGGTGCCGTGGAAAAAATTCTCGGCCACTTTGTGCTTTTGAAAGGCAGAGAGGACCTTTTGGGTGTTGAACTCCGCGATTTCATCGATGCGGGCAAACTGCTCCGCCAGTGCCTGCTGGGCCTGAATGCCCAGGGCGCGGACACGGTCGCTAATCTGTAAAGGCATATCACATTACATCCTTTGTTGTTTCTAAGTTTTTCTGGGCGAATGCTGTCAAAAGCCGTACTGCAGCAGACACATCAGATAGGTCTACTGTCTCGGTGGGGGTGTGGATGTACCGGCAGGGAATGGAAATGCCGCCGGGGAACACACCTTCCCGGGAAACATGGATGGCGCCGGCGTCAGTCCCCCCAGACAGCATCACTTCTCTCTGACAAGGGATTTTACTTTCCATTGCAAGTGTTTCAAGAAGTTTCACCATTTCCGGATGGCAAATCACCGAGCTGTCCATCACCTTGATGGCGGCCCCGCCGCCCAAAATGGTGCTGGCCTGTTTCTTGTCGTCTAACTCCTCGGCGGCTGTCACGTCCAAGGCCACCGCGTAATCGGGGTCAATGGCGAAAGCTGCGGTTTTGCTTCCCCGCAGGCCTAGTTCCTCCTGGACGGTAAAGACGAAGTAGAGGTCGCTGGTGTGGGCGCGGATGTGGCTGATGGCGTCCAGCATCACCGCGCAGGCGATGCGGTCGTCCAGGTAGGGCGAGACCAGGCGGGATTCGCTGGCAAAGGCGGGCATACGGAAGACCGCCGTGTCGCCGATCTGCACCAGCCGCCGGGCATGGGCTTCGTTTTTGGCGCCGATATCCAGGTACAGGTCGTCAATGGTCATATCCTTGGGGGAGACCTTTCGGCGCAGGGAAACCACACCACACACACCGTTTTTGAAGCGGAAGGGGGTGTGCAGGATGCTCTCCGGCCGAACACCTCCCAGCTTTCCAAAAGAGAGATAGCCGTCTTTGTGGATGTGTGTGACGATCAGGCCGATGCAGTCCATGTGGGCGGCAAACATCACCTTGGGCCCCGTTCCCTTCTTGTGAACAATCAGATTGCCCATGGTGTCCAGCCAGCACTCGTCGGCGTAGGGCTCGGCCAGGCGCTTCAGGGTGGCGGCAATCTGCCGCTCATCCCCTGCCGGCCCGTGGCTGCCGTTGAGCATTTCAATAACAGACAAATAGTCCATGTTGGGGGTCCCTCCTCATTCCATGGCGGCCACAGCCTGGAGAAAGCGCCGGGCCAGGATCAAAATATTTTGGCAGTCCTCCAGCGAGGCAACGCTAGAAGGTGCATGGAGATAGCGCACCGCGGCGGAGATGGCCGCCACCCGTACCCCTTCCCGGCTGCGCTGAATGGCTGCGGCATCGGTGCCGCCGGAGAGGTATTCCTTGGTCTGCCAGGGGATGCGGCTCTGCTCAGCCAAGGTGCGCAGCAGCTCGAAGAGCCTCCGGTCATAGACGGTGCCCCCGTCCATGTAGGGGATCACCGGGCCGCCGCCTGGGGCACACACCTTTTTGTGGGAATCCATATCGGGCAGATCGGCGGCGGTGGTGCCCTCCAGCACCAGGGCAATGTCCGGCTTGACAGAGAAAGCGGCGCCGAACGCGCCTCGTGTCCCCACCTCTTCCTGGACAGTAAAGACAAAGGTGGTGTCCATGGGCAGAGGCTCTTGGAGCAGCTGTGCCATCACGGCACAGCCGATTCGGTCGTCGATGGCCTTGGCCTTTAAAAAACCGTGTCCAAACTCCGCTACATCGGTGTCAAAGACCACCACATCGCCCAGATGGACGTGGGCACTGGCCTCCTCTTTGTCTTTTGCCCCGATGTCGATGGCCAGTTCCTTGAGTTTCGGGACCTTTTTCTCCTCGTCCCGGCTGGTCAGGTGATAGGCTTTCAGGCCGATGATGCCGGGGAGCTTTTCCGGACCCACCAGCACGGGTTTTCCCAGCAGGACCCGGCGGTCGATGCCGCCCACGGTGTCGAACTTTAAGTAGCCCTCGTCGGTGATGGTGTGAACCATTAGGCCCACCTCGTCCATGTGGGCAGCCAGCATCAGTTTCTTACATCCGGGGACGATCCCCTTCTTTTCCACGATCAGGTTGCCCATGGTGTCCACCCGAATGCTGTGGGCGTGGGGCGCCGCCAGCGCGCGCAGATAGTCGCGCACTTCGTCCTCCCGGCTGGAGACGCCGGGCAAGGCACAGAGGGTTTTTAAGAGGTCAGTCACCAAGGAGCCCTCCTCCTTCCTTGGCCAGGTCGGTGACAAAGGCGGCCAGCAGGGCAGCGGATGTCTCCAGGTCGGCCAGATCTAAGGTTTCCACTGGGGTATGCATGTACTTTAAGGGCAGGGAGACCACCGCCGTGGCGATCCCCTCCCGGGCGGTTTGCACCCGCCAGGCATTGGTGCCGCTGTGGCCGGTCATTACTTCCAACGCATAGGGCAGCTCTTTTTCCTGGGCTTTGGCGGTCAGCCGGTCGCTCATCCAGCGGGTGATGTTGGGGCCCAGTCCGATGACAGTCCCGCCGCCAGCGGGGAAGGTTCCCTCCTTGGGTCCGTCGGGGGTGCGGGCGTGGGTCACGTCCACCGCGACGAAGCAGTCCGGCGCCAGGGCAAAGGACCCGG